>CAYOFC010000001.1:0-46657 GCA_964403265.1 uncultured Tissierella sp.
GTACATGAATTTTGAAAACATTGCTAAAAATGACCCTGCTATTATGGAGATCATTGATAAGGAAATTAAAAGACAGCAGAATCATCTTGAGTTAATCGCATCTGAAAACTTTGTTTCTGAACAAGTGATGGAGGCCATGGGTAGCCAATTAACTAATAAGTATGCGGAAGGTTATCCTGGGAGAAGATACTATGGTGGCTGCGAAGTAGTTGATCAAGCTGAGGAATTGGCGATTAATAGGCTAAAGGAATTATTTGGTGCCGAACATGCCAATGTACAACCACACTCAGGTGCAAATGCAAATCTAGGGGTTTATTTTGCAATACTAAAACCAGGAGATAAAGTTTTAGGGATGAACCTATCTCAAGGGGGACACTTGACCCACGGCAGTCCTGTGAATATATCAGGTACTTATTATAATTTTGTTGAATATGGTGTAGACAAAGAAACTGAAGTAATAGATTATGATAAGGTGAGAGAGATAGCTTTAGAAGAAAAGCCAAAACTAATAGTAGCAGGTGCTAGTGCATACCCAAGAAACATTGACTTTAAAAAATTCAAAGAAATAGCTGATGAAGTGGGAGCATATTTAATGGTTGACATGGCTCATATTGCAGGTTTGGTAGCAGCTGGATTGCACCAAAGCCCAGTTCCATATGCTGATTTTGTGACCACTACTACTCACAAGACTCTAAGAGGGCCAAGAGGCGGAGCGATTCTATGTAAGGAAGAATATGCTAAGATGATTGATAAGGCCATATTCCCTGGCCTACAAGGTGGACCTTTGATGCATATAATTGCAGCTAAGGCAGTCTCCTTTGGTGAAGCACTAACTGACGAGTTTAAAGAGTATCAAAAGCAAATTATATTAAATGCAAAGGTATTGGCTGAAGAACTTGGTAAAAATGGATTTAGATTGGTTTCTGGAGGTACAGATACTCATTTAGTATTATTGGATGTTAGAAGCAAAAACCTAACTGGTAAAAAGGCGGAAGCACTTCTAGACCAAGTAGGAGTAGCTACAAATAAAAATACTATACCTTTTGACCCTGAAAGTCCATTTACAACTAGTGGAATTAGAATTGGAACTCCAGCTGTAACTACAAGAGGTATGAAAGAAGAGCAGATGAAGGAAATCGCTGAAATAATCACTTTAGCACTAGATGAAAGTATTGATAGAAAAGAGATTCAAGACAAAGTATCTAAACTATGTGAAAGATTTCCACTATATTAATTCAAATAGCCCTACAGACTTTCTGTAGGTTACATATTAAAAAAGTACTATAAAGGTGGAAGATTAATGGAATTAAAGAATTATAAAGAATCAAGAAATATAATAGAAGAAGTAGCAGTGGGAAGTATAGCAGAAGAACTGGAAATAGAAGCTGGTGATATACTTTTGAAAATCAATAATGAAAGTATTAAGGATATTATTGATTACAAGTATTTGGTTTCTGATGATTATATATTGTTGGAGATAGAAAAGCCAGATGGAGATATTTGGGAATATGAAATAGAAAAAGACTATGATGAAGATTTGGGGATTGTATTTACAAATCCTTTAATTGATAGGGCTAAGTCTTGTACAAATAAATGCATCTTTTGTTTCATTGATCAATTGCCGCCGAATATGAGAGAGACTCTATATTTTAAAGATGATGATTCCAGATTGTCTTTTTTACAGGGGAATTTTATTACATTGACTAATATGAGTGATAGTGAAATAGATAGGATAATTAAATATAGACTTAGTCCCATAAACATTAGCGTTCACACAACAAATCCAGAGTTAAGAGTTAAGATGTTAAATAATAAGAATGCTGGTAGGATTTATGATATAATAAAAAGGTTTCATGAAGCGAGACTAGAGGTTAATTGTCAAATAGTTTTAGTTCCTGGAGTTAATGATGGTAAAGAGTTGGAGAGAACACTATACGATTTATCAAATGTATATCCAACAGTTGAGTCAGTTGCAGTTGTACCAATAGGGGTGACTAAGTATAGGGACAAACTAGCTAAAGTTGAAGTATATAATAAAGAATCAGCTTCTGAAGTACTTGATTCCTTAAAAATCCTGCAAGATAATTTTATGAAAGATTTTGCTACTAAATTTGTCTTTCCTTCTGATGAGTTTTTCGCATTATCTAATAGACAAGTGCCTAATTATGATGATTATGAAGGATTTCCTCAATTGGAAAATGGGGTAGGTCTTATGAGATTATTCCAAGAAGAAATAGAGGAAGAATTATCTATATTAAAGGATATACCTAAAATAGATAAAAAATATATTGTGGCTACTGGGACATTAGCTTATGATTACATTGTAGATATGTTTTCAAAGGTTCAAGATAAGATACCAGGCCTAGAAATAGAAGTAGTAGCTATAGTTAATAATTTCTTTGGAGAGAAAATCACCGTATCAGGTCTTGTTACTGGATTTGATTTGATATCTCAACTAAAGGGCAAAAAATCAGATGGAATATTTATTCCCATATCTATGATGAAATGTGATGAAGAGATTTTCCTAGATAACATAACTGTTGATGAAGTGTCTAAAGAATTGGACACTAAGGTTATAGTTTCTAAGGTTTCAGGTAAAGATTTAATAAGTAATTTAATTATAGGGGTGAAATAATGAATAGAGCAATTGTATGTATAGTAGGTAGACCAAATGTTGGTAAATCCACTTTGTTCAATAGATTAGTAGGTGAACGTATAGCCATTACGGAGGATAAGCCAGGGGTAACTAGAGATAGGATATATGCAGAAGCAGAGTGGCAGAACAACTATTTTACATTGATTGATACAGGGGGATTAGAGCCTGATAATGAGGATGCCATAATGACCAATATCAGAAAACAAGCTGATATTGCTATAGACACTGCTGATGTAATATTGTTTGTTGTAGATGGTTTGGCAGGGCTTACAAGTACTGATAGAGAGGTAGCAGATATATTAAGAAGATCTGGCAAAGATGTAATCTTAGTATGTAATAAAATTGATACACCTAAGACACCTGATGAGATATATGAATTCTATGAGCTAGGTCTTGGCGAGCCAATGGTAGTTTCTGGGGAGCAGGCATTAGGGCTTGGGGACTTGCTAGATGAAGTGCTAAAATATTTCCCAGAGGATAAAAATGTTGGAGAAGACGAAGATGTTGTAAAAGTTACATTTATAGGTAAACCTAATGTAGGGAAATCATCTCTAATAAATTATATATTAGGAGAAGAAAGGGTCATAGTAACTAATATCCCAGGTACAACCAGGGATTCTATAGACAGCTATTTTTCATATGGAGAAAATCATTATGTTCTAGTAGATACTGCAGGTCTTAGGAAGAAGAAAAAGATTTATGAAGAGATTGAAAGATATTCTGTTGTGCGAACTTTAGCTGCTGTTGATAGATCAGATATATGCGTTTTGGTCATAGATGCAACTGAAGGAGTTACGGAGCAGGATACGAAAATCGCTGGATATGCACATGACAATGGGAAGGCAATGATTATTGCAGTAAACAAATGGGATTTAATTGAAAAGGATGGCAAAACATATAAATCTTTTGAAAAAGACTTAAGAAATACTTTAGGCTTTATGGCTTATGCACCAATTATATTTATTTCTGCAAAGACTGGACAGAGAATAAATAAATTATTGGATTTAGTTAATGTGGTGAACAATAACTATAATTTAAGAATCAGCACTGGCGTATTAAATGATATTATCAATCAAGCAGTATTGATGAATCAACCGCCATCTGACAAGGGAAGAAGACTTAGGATTTATTATGGAACCCAAGTATCTGTTAGACCACCAAAGTTTGTTATATTTGTTAATGACAAGGAGCTAATGCACTTTTCTTATGAAAGATATTTAGAGAATCAGATTCGTAGCCATTTTGGTTTTGATGGCACACCTATTCAATTTGAATTTAGGGAAAGGGGTAAAGGAGATTAGTTATGAAATTTATAATAACTATACTGATTGGGTATTCAATAGGTTGTTTCTCCTCTGCCTACTTTGTAGGTAGGATTTCCAAAGGGATAGATATAAGGCTTCATGGTAGCGGAAATGCTGGGGCTACTAATGCCTTAAGAGTAATGGGACCTAGGCTTGGAGCTATTACTTTTCTTCTTGATGCTTTAAAGGGGATAGTAGCAGTAATAGTGGGTAGATTAATTATGGGATATAATGGAGCTCTAATTTGTGCTTTCTTTACAGTTTTGGGACATAATTGGCCTGTTTTTTTACAATTTAAAGGTGGTAAGGGAGTTGCTACATCAATAGGTGTATTGGCTAGTTTGCATTTACCAAGTGCACTATTAGCTGCTCCAATAGCGATTATTCTAATACTTATAACTAGATATGTATCTTTAGGGTCTTTGGTATTTTTAGTTTCTGTTCCCATAACTTACGCCCTATCTGCCAGTGAGTTCAAAAAACAGTATTTTGTTTTAGCACTACTTTTAGCCCTATTATCGATTATTAGACATAAGAAGAATATTGAAAGAATTTTGGCAGGAAATGAGAATAAAATTGGCAGGTGATAAAATGAGACATAAAATAGGAGTTTTAGGTGGGGGTAGCTGGGGTACAGCCTTGGCGATTTTACTATCTAAAAAGGGTTTGGAAGTAGACATGTGGCTAAGGGATGAAAGGAAGATAGATGATATCCTAGAAAATAGGGAAAACAAAAAATATCTTCCGGGAGTAGAAATCCCAACTAATCTAAATATAACTGGTGATATAGAAAAAGCAATAAAAAATAAGGATATATTACTATTAGCAACTTCATCCCATGGAATTAGGGAAATATTGTTCAACAAGAAGGATATTATCAATAAGGAACAAATAATAGTCAATGTATCAAAAGGAATAGAAAATAATACTTTGATGCGTATTTCAGAAATAGTAGCCGAAATATTGCCTGACAACAAATATGCTATCCTATCAGGACCGTCCCATGCTGAAGAGGTAGCCATAGGGATACCTACAACTGTAGTTTCAGCATCAGTAGATAAGGATGTGGCCGAATATGTACAGGATGTATTTATGACACCATATTTTAGAGTTTATACCAACCCTGATGTTATAGGTGTTGAGCTTGGTGGATCTCTTAAAAATGTTATTGCACTAGCAGCAGGTATTTCTGATGGACTGGGATATGGAGATAATACGAAGGCTGCACTTATGACTAGAGGAATCTTTGAGATGGCTAGACTAGGGGAAAAAATGGGGGCAGATAGCAGCACGTTTTCTGGACTATCAGGTATTGGTGATTTAATCGTTACTTGTACTAGTATGCTTAGTAGAAATAGGCGTGCAGGTATATTGATAGGTAAAGGTTATTCCATAGAAGAAGCAATCAAAGAAGTTGGAATGGTTGTCGAAGGTATCAAGACTACAAAATCAGCTTACGAACTAGCTAAAAAATATGGGGTAGATATTCCAATTACTGAAGAACTATATGAACTACTATATAATGGAAGTTGTGTTAAAGAATCTGTTCCTAACTTAATGGGTAGGGACAAAAAACATGAGATGGAAAACATTGTTTCGATTGAAGATATGAAGTGGTAAAGAATAGCAAGTAATTTTTTCCCAGCTTGTAATATTTATGGGTACTAGAACGTATATATATAACATTAGGACTGTAAAAAAGAGTAAGGGGGTTAATTATGATGCAATTCGATATATACAAGGATATAGCTGAACGTACAGAAGGAGATATTTATGCAGGAATTGTAGGCCCAGTTCGTACAGGTAAATCAACATTTATAAAAAGGTTTATGGAATTATTAGTAATACCTAATATTGAGAATTCCCACAAGAAAGAGAGAGCCATTGATGAACTACCATTGAGCGGATCAGGCAAAACAATTATGACTACTGAGCCCAAGTTTATTCCTAATGAAGCAGTTGAGCTATTACTTAAGGATAATGTGAAGTTTAAAGTTCGTATGGTGGACTGTGTAGGATATCTAGTAAAAGGTGCATTAGGTCATGTGGAAGATGAGATGCCAAGAATGGTAACTACACCTTGGAGTGATAGGGAGATGCCATTTGAACAAGCGGCAGAAATGGGAACTAGAAAGGTGATAGATGATCATTCCACTATTGGCTTTGTAGTTACTACCGATGGATCAATTACAGATATTGAAAGAGCTAATTACATCAAGGCAGAAGAAAGAGTAATTAGTGAACTAAAAGAGTTGGATAAACCATTTGTTATCATACTTAACACTAAACACCCAGATCTTGACACTACAATTGCCTTAAAGGAAAGCTTACAAGATAAATATGGGGTATCTGTAGTTGCTATGGATTGTTTGAATATGGAAGTCAGTGATGTTGAAAGAGTTTTTGAAAAACTCTTATTTGAGTTTCCAATCAGAGAATTAACAATTGACCTTCCTAAATGGGTCGAAGGGTTGCCTAAGAATCACTGGATAAAATCTGAAATCATGAAGTCACTAAAACCTGCAATAGAAAATTTACAGAAGTTAGACCAGGTATTTGTTTCTTTGGACCCTATTAGGGACTTGGATATAGTAAAAGATGTTACAATTAATGAAATAAATTTAGGAGAAGGAGTAGTTCATACAAAATTCCAGGTTAATGAATCATTATTCTATGATATTCTAAAAGAAATCACTGGATATAATATTAGTGGAGATCATCAAATACTTGGTCTTGTTAATAGGCTGGCTAATGTCAAAAAAGAATATGACAAAATTGAAAAGGCATTAAGTGAGGCAAGGGAAGTAGGGTACGGTTATGTAAGCCCTACTATGGATGAGCTCCAGTTAGCAGAACCAGAAATTTATCGTCAAGGTAGCAAATTTGGTGTCAAACTTCAGGCCACAGCGCCATCTCTTCACATAATGAAGGCGGACATAGCTACGGAAGTATCTCCGCTAATTGGTTCCGAAAAGCAGTCGGAAGAATTACTAGAGTATTTTATTTCGGAATTTGAAAGTGACCCATCTAAGATTTGGTCGACAAATCTATTTGGTAAATCCCTACATGATCTAGTCACTGAACAGTTAAGTGGTAAATTAACAGCAATGCCAGAAGATGCAAGAAATAAAATGAGAAAGGCATTGGAGAGAATAGTTAATGATGGAAGTTCAGGATTAATATTGATTATTATATAGATATAGTTTTTTTATCTAATCATTCAACAATCCCTTTGGACCAGGAAAAGAGGACAGAAGGTCATTTGACCTTCTGTCCCATTTGGTATTCTATATTTTAAACCTATCAATAATTTTTTGCATATTTTGGGCCAATTCTGATAGGCCTTCACTTGCTGCAGCAATTTCCTCCATGGATGCTGCTTGTTCTTCCATAGACGCTGATGCTTCCTCAGTTGATGCAGAATTTTCCTGGGCAATTGCCATAAGATGTTGCATAGTATCCAGTATCTCAGTTCTCATAATCTCCATATTTTCTGCTTCCTTAACTGATTTTTCAACAGCTGCTTTAGTAACTCTTGTACCATCAGATATTTGAAGATATTTTTCCCTGCTATTTCTCACGCCAATTTCTTGTTCTTTAGCTATATTTAGCACAATATCCATTGTTTTTACTGCTTCTTGGGAGTTGTTTTGCAATTCTGATACCATAGTATCAATAGCCTTTGTAGACAGTGCTGATTGCTCAGCCAGCTTTCTTATTTCATCTGCCACTACTGCAAATCCTCTACCATATTCACCAGCCCTCGCAGCTTCAATAGCCGCATTCAATGCCAATAAATTAGTCCGATCCGCGATGGATGCTATAACGCTACTTGCTTCACTTATTTTATTTGAACTATCATTTGTCTTCAATATAACTTCCTGGATCTGATCTATTCCTTTACTGCTTTCTTCGGTAATTTTGCTCATCTTATCCATATCTAGCAGTCCGTCATTAACTAAAGAATCAACTTTATCTGAGGCATTGTTTAACTCTAGCATATATACTTTGTTTTCTTCAAGATGAGTTCCTAGAGACGTAGCTTTAGTTGAACCTAGCTCAGTATCAGAGGCTTGTTCCGCCGCCCCTCTTGCAATTTCTTCAACTGTTTTTGATACTTCTTCAGCTGCTAAAGCCGATTGCTGAGAAGTTGCTGTAAGTTCTTGTGATGAAGAACTCACCATTTGTGAAGAATTATTTATTTCAACAACTATTTCTTTTAGATTATCGGTCAGACTTTGGAATGCATTTGCAAGAGTACCTATCTCATCTTCCCTTTTAACATAGATTTCGGGAACATTTTGAGAGACATCTAACTCACCGAGTTTCATTGAGAATTCAGAGACAGAGATGATTGGTTGAGCTATTGAGTTTCCAATAAGGAATACAGCGAAAACGCTTATTACAACAACAAATATCCCAATGAATATTATAAACCTTACAAGGCTTGGGATTTCATTAAGCAATTCGTCACTGTCGGCGGTAATAACAAAATACCAATTACTACCTTCTATAGGTGTATAACCTGCCAGTAAATCTTTCCTATCAAAAGTATAGCTACTAGAACCATTATTTTCATCCAGTATATTTTGATATAATGAAGCTATAGAACGATAGCTTCTATCATTTTCTGCTTCCAATATTGGATTAAGTTGATTAGCAATAAAAATTTCATCTGGATGGGCAATTGTAGTACCTTCATTATTTATAATAAAACCATAACCATTATTACCAAAGCCAGTTTCCGCCACTATATCATTAAGGGAGTCCCCTGGGGTTCGTGCAATTAAAACACCTCTAACAGTCCCATTTTGCATTATGGGATATGCATACATTATTACTGGTTCCCCAGTTACTCTACTGACTATCAAATCTGATACCGCTTTTTCACCTTGGAAAGCTTTTATAATATAATCCCTATCGTTTAGTCTAGCAGTTTCACCAGATGCATAATATGCATTGCCACCACGATGGACTACTGCCATATCTAGAAAAGTTGTATTTGGAAGTTGCCTTTCAATATATGCTAATTGCCTACCTAAATCCATGCTTTCCATTTCAGCATCTAAAGCTAGCATTTCCAAATTAGATAATTGTCTATCAGCGTTACTTTCCACAAGTTTAGCAGCTTCTTGAGAAAGAGAAATCAATGTCTCTTCTGATGCTGATGTAATAAGGGTTTTAGATTTTTGTATAGAAACAGTAGATATAAGTAAAGTTGATAAGGATATTAGTGCAGTAAAACTAAAAATTAGTTGTGTTCGTATGCTTTTAAACTTTAATTTGTCATATTTTGATTGTAAATTTTCAAAATTTAAGTCTTTGAAATTTAAACCTTTGATATTAAAGTTCTTTAAATTAATCCCTTGAAACTTAGTTTTCATGTCTTTTAATCTAAAGCTTTTAAAATGTGTACTTATGGATTTAAAATTGAAACCTTTTAATCTTTTCATAGAACCTCCTAAAAATGATATATTATTTATTATATCGACTGAATATACTGAATAATAAGGGCTATTTCCGTAAAGTTTTAAATAAAAGGAAGGGGATAAATTTATGTTCCTAGTTAAATTAAGAAAGATAATAAGTGGATGGAAATCTATGATATAATATAGACAAGATAGTGTGAAAAGTAGGTCAAAATTTCATAAGAAAGGTAGATTAGATGATTTTAGAAACAGAACGTATATATGAGCTTGAAACAGAATTATCGGATTTAAACGAAAATAATTTATTGAAACCCCATGGATATCAGAAACTATTTGTTAAATTAGGTGATAAACATTTAAGTAATATTGATATCAATGTAGATACTACTATGGAGCATAATTTGGCTTGGGCATTTGTTTCTATATCAATGGAAATTGTTAAGCCAATAGAAGGAATGGTTAAATTAATCGGGAAGACATGGCATTCCCAGCATAAAGGCCCATTTTATAGACGAGAATATATATTTACAGATGAGGATGGGAATATTCTAATTAAAGGTGCCAGCTATTCTGTTTTACTAGATATGGAAAAACGTACAATTTATCGAAAAAAAGAAACTCCTTTTCATATATTTGCTCCAATTGAAGAATATGTAATAGAAGCTAAACCAAATGAAAAGATTAAGCTAAGCTTTACAAAGATTGATGAGCGTATGGCATATAATAGTCATATAGATTGTCTAGGGCATGTCAATAACACGCGATATGGTGAATTTGCCTATGATGTATTTACAGATATAGAGGTGGATAACTTAAAAAATCTTAAAAGAATGGATATATACTTTAGATCAGAGCTTAGAAAAAAAGATAAATTTTCTATACATAAGGTATGTGATAAAAATTCAATATTTATAAGAGGGGAAAATGATACAAAGGAAGATACTTCCTTTGATATTGTATTTACTTTTTAAAAACCAGGGTTCAAAGCAATGAAAAATATTGCTTTGAACCCTGGTTTTATCAAAATATGCAGTCCCGATGATAATGACATAGTTCGGAATATGTTTGAAGTTGTTCTTGGTTAAGAAACGAGGGAGTTTATGACTTCTATAAAATGATTTCACTTAATTTAGCAAGATTTATTGAGAATATTAGTCTAATAATCCTTAATATTTGCAAGATTATGCTTTATATCATGATTACTATTAAATCTTTTGTGTTTGTACCGATATATATATTAGTTAATTTTATCATAAATTATAGAAACCCTAATGCCTACCACCATTAGGGAAATTGGAAAAAACACATTCCATATTGATTATTACAATCTATATTGAATGTGTTTTCAAACGACAAAAATAAATCAAAAGTATTGAAAAATATCATTTGATTTTAAAAGGAGAGAACCACGTGAAGATTAAGAAGATGCCAAAAAATGTTTTGAAAAGTAAATCCATAAGAAGTAAATTGATTATTAGTATTTTATTAGCTTGTTTTATTCCATATATAATTGGGGGAATATACTCCAGTAATTATATAGATAAAAGAATGTGGGACAATAGTGCTGAAAATACGAATGCTATACTCCATCAAGTAGGTGAGTTAATAGATACTTCCTTAATAAAGTCTATGGAAGAAAGTATCAGTATGATTGCCCTAGATGAGAGAGTCCAGAGAACAGATGATACAATAAGTAATTACACCAACTATGAATCAGAAGGTTTTGTTTACAATCCAAGTATTGTTGAAAAGGATCTTGATAGATATTTTGAATCAATGCAGAGAAGTCATAGCAATGTTAACTTTGTATTTTTAGGGACAAAAGACGGTGGATATATGGAATATCCTAGATTTAATCCCCAAAGCAACTATAATCCCATGGAAAGACCATGGTATTCTGGTACTATTGGGAAGGATGATGTAGTGATATCTGATCCATACATTACTGCAGCAACTAATGAAATGGTTGTTAGCTTTACTAGAAACATAAAAAATGGATCTGAAAATATTGGGGTAGCAGGTATTGGTGTAACAATAGATGAATTAGCAAGAACCATTGGAGATATAAAAATAGGAGAAACGGGATATGTTATTGTTTTAAACAATAATAATAAAATTATAGTTAGCCCAGAAAATGAGGATTGGATTCTTAAAACTCCAGAGGAGTTAGGGCTTTCATACTTAATGGATTTGGAATCTATGGTGGGGGAGATGCACTTAGAGACTGTAGATGGTACTGAAAAGGTAATGAATGTCTATATATCACCAGAAACAGGGTGGAAAGTTGTATCCACTATAGATAAAGCCGATATGTTAAGTGATGCAAATAGTATTAGTAGTATACTTATGAAGGTTTACATATTTACTTTAGCTACTGTTTTTGCCATAACCTTTTATATCAGTGGAACTATTTCTAAACCAATTAATGCTGTAACTAAAATAATCCAAAAGCAAGCAAGTCTTAACTTTAAATTTGATGAAACGTCAGATGTACTAAAGTATATAGAAAGGAAAGATGAGATCGGGATTATGAGTACTGCTTTACGTGAGATGGAAGGTAATGTATCAGAATTTATAATCAGAACTGGAGAGGTTGCGGAGAAAGTGCGAATAACAGCTGAAGATTTAAGTGTTATCACTGAGCAATCTGCCTTAGCTTCAGAAGAAGTATCAAGGGCTATAGAAGAAATTGCTAAAGGAACTACAGAGCAAGCCATGGATACTGAAAACTCTGCACACAATGTGGATGAAATGGAAAGGCTGCTTATTCAAAATGGTGAATATACTAGGGAATTAAATATAGCTGCAAAGGAAATAGATAAGCAAAAAGAAGAAGGGTTTACAATATTAGCAACTTTAATTGACAAGACAGATGAAAACAATAAAGCTATAGAAAATATTTACGACATAATACAAAGTAATAGTGAGAGTGCTGAGAAAATTGAAAGTGCTAGTGGCATGATACAAAGTATAGCGGATCAAACCAACCTTTTAGCACTAAATGCTGCCATAGAGGCAGCCAGAGCCGGGGATGCAGGAAGAGGATTTGCAGTTGTAGCTGATGAAATTAGAAAGCTTGCTGAACAGTCTAATGAATTTACAGAAGAAATTAAAGTAATAATTGATGAGTTAAAGAAAAAGTCAAGGGATGCAGTAGATGATATGGTTCATGTTAGAGAAATAGCTGATGATCAGAAAAACAGTGTGGTGGAAACAGAAAACAAGTTTGATTCTATCGCAGAGGCTATTGAATCTGTAAATAGTGTTATTGAAAAATTAAACAATTCTTCTGAATTAATGTATTCAAGTAAAAATAAATTGATTGATTTGATGCAAAATTTATCCGCAATATCAGAGGAAAATGCAGCTGGAACAGAAGAGGCATCAGCCTCTGTGCAAGAGCAGGCAACCTCTATTGAAGAAATTGCTCATTCAAGCGAGGGGTTATCAAAGATAGCTGAGGATGTAAAAAAATTAATCCAAAACTTCCAAGTATAACTTATAAAGCAATATAGTAAATGGGCATAAAAAGGGCTTAACTTGATTTGTGATAAAATTTTGAATACCCTTGTACAATACCTATATTTATGTTTTTATACATAAATATAGGTATTTTTGTTATCTTTTTAGAAAAATTGGTATATTAATAGAAGAAAGAACTGTATTTTGCTAAATTAATTATCTAGTTTTTAGATTCTCGCATGCCGATATAGGAGGGAGTAAAATGTATAAGAGTAAGATTAGGCATTTAAGATTTAGTAATGATATATTTGAAATCTCAGAACATCAAGAGTTAGATGATATATCTATTAAAGATGATTGTGTTAACTGGATTAGCATTACATCACTTGATTATGTAGAAGTAATAGATAGTTTAGAAAGAAAGTTCAATATTAGTCCAATGGTTATAGGGGATATAAAGAATATTAATTTATTTCCTAAAGTTGAGGACTATAAAGATTATTTATTCATGATACTTGAAGATATTGCATTTGACAAAGAGGAGAGATTTAGAACAAAGCAGCTAAGTTTGATACTCTTTAAGAGTTTGATAGTATCAATAGAAGAGGAAGAATCAAATCTTTTCGATAAAATAAGTAGGAAAATCAAGGATAGGGTAAATATAATAGAGAATGCTTCGGATCGTATTTTTTATGAAATAGTTGAAAGTGTTGTGGAATACTACTTTGATGTCCTTGAGAATATAGGGGAAAAAATTGATAGGGTTGAAGATGATTTGCTTTTTAATCCAACCAAAGAAACATTAAGTGAAATCTATACGATAAAAAGGGATTTAATCAGTACTAGAAAAACTCTTTGGTTAATGAGAAATGCCATGAATAGGATTATTAAAAATGAATTCAATCTGGTGGGTAATAAGGCCCTAAATTATTTTAGAGAAATATATGATAATATAGTCCAATTAGTTGACTTAACAGAAACATACAGGGATATTTGTTCTGGTATGTTGGATATATACCTTTCAAGTATTGGAAATAAGACAAATGATATAATGAAGGTACTTACCATACTATCTACGATTTTTATTCCCCTAACTTTTTTATCAGGTATTTATGGTATGAATTTCAAGCATATTCCAGAAATTAATTGGGAATACGGATATGTAGGATTTTGGATAGTCTCAATAATTATTACAGGTTTTATGATACGATTTTTCAAAAAGAAAAGATGGATGTAATCTTGTGATTTCCTAAAAAATATTTGACAAGAAGAATTATTGTGGTATTATATGTTAGTAAGTGCTTACATAGGGAGGCGGAAAAATGAAAGTTAATACTAATAAGCGGATGAGTAGAGAAGAGAGACGGGAGCAAATCCTGGAGTCGGCATTAAATGTTTTTATAGAAAAAGGCTACAATGGATCAACAACAGTGGACATAGCTAGGGAGGCGGATATATCTGAGGTTACGCTTTTTAGATACTTTGACTCGAAAAAACAAATATTTTTAGATGCAATAGAGCCTATATTAGTTACTAGTTTAAAAGAATCAATAGTGGCGTCAAAGGATTTAAAGCCTATAGAAAAACTAGAATATATTTTAAAAGACAGAATTGAATTTATATCTAAACACCATAAAGTAATAAAGTTGATATTAATGGAAAGTCAAATTAATCCTGAAATAGCCGACTTTAATTTTATAAATCAAATAACGGATTTATTAAAGGACTCAATAGAAGAAACAGGATTGGAAATAAAGGATAAAGGTTTCTCCATAAGATTGTTAATGGGAAGTATTTTATCATTTTTGTATTTACCAAAAATAGATGATGGAGAAATTGATAATTATGTAAAGAATCTTATAGATAAAATAGTTGGACAATAAAGACTTTAAAGAAAGAGGGATTGATAAGCTTGAATAAGTTATTTCTAAAATTAGGAAATAAAATAGAAAAAACACCTTTCAAAATATTATTTATAAGCATTATAGTATTTGCTATTATGATAACTGGTGCTATAAAAATAAATATGGCAACAGGTAGTGAAACCTTGGTTAAGACTGACAATGATGCATATATATCTAATTTTGCTATGGAAGAGGAATTTGGTGGTGATGCCATTATGGTATTGCTTGAAGGAGATCAGGAAGACTTATTGAAATTGGGTAATATGGAAAAGATGTGGAACGTGGAACAAAGGCTTAAATACAATGAAGGAATATTTACCTTTATGAGTCCAGCTAGTATTGTACATCAAATAACCGATAGACAAGGGACTGAAATAAAAAAACAGATTCCAGATATAAGCAATGGATTAGGTGAGTTAGGAGGCAAACTCACAGAGATAGGTAGAGAATTATCTAGTAAAGAATTACCAGATCCAGAAGCAGTAGGAAAGAAACTAGATAACTTAATGGAATCAATTGACCCTAGCAAACTTATGGAAGATATGGGTGGAAAGCAAGAAGCAGAGTTAAAAAATAAGTTTCTTAATATGGGCAATGGTTTAGGTGAAATGGGAGAAAAACTAAGGGTCATAGGAAATGAACTAGGGAGTAAAGATATACCTAATTCAAATGCAATGGAAGAAAAATTAAGTGAACTTTCAAATATATCTAGGGTCTTTGATGAACTTGCTGGTGGTCAAGATAATCTAGCAAAGGGAGTAACAGAGCTAGGGGGAGGATTAGGATTTTCAGCTGAAGGACTAAGAGAAATATCCGTTCAATTAGGGCAGATGGCAGAGCAGATGAAGGATAATCCACAGATGTATCAAAAGTTAAGCATGTTCGCAGAAAATATAGGGAAAAGTTCTGAAGGTCTATCTAAAATGTCTGAGAACACATCCATACTTTCTCAAGGAAATGAAAATACCTCTCAGGCCCTTAATAATATAGGTAAAAAGCTAAAAGAAGAAGTAGAGGAAATGAAAAATAGTTTATCAGCTGATGGAATATCTTCAGAAGAATTAAAGAAGATGTCAATTGGCTTTGTTACAATGGGGGAAAATTTAGGTGATTTAAGTAGTGGGTTATCCAATATGGCAACAGAAGGTAGTATACTTCCAGATAGTTCGGAAATACTATCTGGTTTTAAAGCAAATATAGAAAACGAAGTTGCAGGTATGAAAGATAATTTATCAGGTGGAATTTCACCAGATGAATTAAATATAATGTCTGATGGGTTTATAACTATGGGTGAAAACCTTAGTAAATTAAGTGGTGGACTTAATACCTTCCATGAAAAATCTGGAATGATGATACCATATTTTCCACATAATCAGAAGGAATTAGATAATATCTTGTATGAAGATGGAGTTTTAAGAGATATATTTTCTGACACTGTAATAGATGATAACCATATGATGTTAATGGTTAAATTAAAGGGAAATTTGGATGATAGCACTATTGACTCCATTTTTGAAGATGTATCTTATGCTATGGAGAAAGAAAACTTTGATGTTAATTATATAGTGTCAGGAAAACCAGTATTAGACTCTTCATTAAGAGCAGAGATGAAATCCAATATGCTTATTATGGTTGCATCTGCAGTAGCTCTAATGTTTATAATATTAAATCTAGTATTTAAGCTTAGGTGGAGGGTCTTAAGTCTTGGGATAATATTTATATCGGTAATTGCTACATTGGGGCTAATGGGTCATTTAAATGTTTCCATGACCATGGTTTCCATGGCTGTATTCCCAATACTTATTGGTCTAGGTATAGATTATTCAATACAATTCCAAAACAGATACGAAGAGGAACAATCCATAAAGATTACTCTTACACAAATTGGTAAAGCAGTTGGGCTAGCAGTATTGGCTACAGTGTTGGGATTTGCTTCATTATTTGCTTCACCAGTGCCAATGATACAAGATTTTGGAAAGATGTTAACCATAGGCGTTGGAGTAAGTTTTCTAGGTAGTATATTCTTCTTGATGCCAATACTTGGTGCTAGAGACACAGTGGCATCAAGGGCAAATGATTTTAAAATTAAGGATTATGATAAACCAACAGTATTGGATAAAATTTTAGGGGCTACAGGGAAGTTAGTTATTAAACTAGCACCAATAATACTAATAGTATCCATAGGGCTAGCTAGCTTTGGCTTAATAGCTGACACAAAAGTTGGTGTGGAAACAGATATAGAAAGCTTTATGCCTCAGGATATGGAAGCACTTCATGATATTCACTATATTAGAGATATAGTAGGTTCAACAAATCAAATGGTTATTTTTATGGAAGATGAAAATTTATTATCTGAAGACAATCTACAGTGGATGAGATATATGGTAGATGAAGTCAAGGATGAGTTTTCAAGTAATATAGTTGATATTAAGTTTATAGATAATTTAGTAGGGAATTTTTCAGAGATAGGGGATTTAAACTTTACGGAGTATATGGAAATTGTGAAGAAAGATATACCAGCATCTCAAAGAAAAATGTTTATTAATGATGAAATGAACAAGGGCATTATTCTTATGAATGTAGAGCATATGGCAACGGTTGAACTGCAAGAGTTTGTAGAGAATATGGATGCTATGCTAGAAGATGCCCCTATAAAGACTTCTATTACAGGAAAATCTGTTTTAGATGTGGAGATGGTTAAGGGATTGACTGATGGTAGGCTTAAAATGACAATTATAGGATTGGGTTTAGTATTTGTAGCCTTACTATTATTATATAGATCTTTCTTTAAAGCAGTAGTAGCTGTACTTCCAGTTGTTTTGATAGTAGGAATGTCTGGTGGGATTATGAATTTATTAGGATTAAAATATACTCCTATAACTGCTACATTAGGGGCATTAGTTTTGGGAATGGGGACTGAAATGACCATAATGTTACTTGAAAGATATTTAGAAGAAAGAAACTTAGGTAGGGAAAAAGAAGAAGCTATGTCAATTACCATAAAAAATATAGGTAAGGCAACAGTAGCATCTGGATTAACAACTGTGGGTGGATTTAGTGTCCTAATGACTTCAAAGTTTGCCATATTAAAAGACTTTGGTCTGATGACGGTAATCAATATATCCTTGGCTCTAATAGCTACATTTGTAATATTACCAGCATTAATTTGGGTACTGGATAGATTTATTGTAAAAGAAAAGTCAAAAAAAGAAGTATATAGGGAATTATCTCAAGAATAAATTAAGGCCAATTAGGATTATTAATCATAATTGGCCTTAATATTTCTATTATAATTGTTTTTATGCAAATATAATAATTATTATTGCTTACCATTGATGCCGTTTAAATTATATATCTAATAGACCCAGATACTCTTTTTTAGTCAGATATTTCATTATTGGAACTCCTATTATAGCTACAACTATAAACTGAGAAAGCATAATCTGACCTGTTATTAGGAAAAAGTTAACTGGTTCAGTGGATAAGAACATAATCTCTAATCCAATAATAAGGCTAAAGAAAGCGGGCCAAATACTTGCTAAGTAGATATTTTTAGTTTTGCTCATAGCTGTTAAAGCCAGAAAACTTGCCAGGCTACCAAATATTATATCAATAATCCCAAATGGACTTGCAAGATTTGCTATTGCACATCCTATGGTTAATGGCATTATATAAACTGGATTATAAAAGGCTAACAAAGTCATTATCTCTGATAATCTAAATTGTAAGGGTCCATAGGCAGGAAGTACTAAGGTAAGAATTGCATATATAGCAGCAATTGCAGCACCCCTTACAAGTCTTTTAGTATTCATCCTTATCACCAACCCCAAAATCAGTATTGTTCCAAAGTATCTCTATGTTTTCTTTGGCCTCTAAATATGAATACTCTTCTTTAAACCACTCTATTAACTGATGATCAGCCTTTACAGGTGTAGTATTATCTACATAGATATTGATACATCCACGATTAAAATAAGTCAGCAATATTTCTATATCCTTAGAAATCATACTTTTTGTCTGTCCTTTTATTCCAACTAAAAGACAGATAGTATCAAAATAGCTTGCTGCTTCTTCAGGTGATTTGATATTTATCCCTTTTTTCAGATAATTATTCCTAAAATTTTCATCGAAGCTTTCAATGCCACATTTAAATTTGACATTTACACCATTGAAAAACTCTTTAATTTCATCTAATCTATGACGGTAGTTATAGTAGCTCTCAAAATAAAGCTCTTTGATACCTTTACTTTGAATTATGTCTTTTATATCTTGTAAGCTGTCCTTAGGTAGTTCAAACACACTTGCTGAGTTTATAACTTCCAACCTATTAAATTCACCAGTCACCTTACTTAAAACATGATTATTAAAGTCAACCATGGCTACTTCATCTTTGCAATTATCAGAGATATAATCACAAAAAAAACATCGCCCCCATTTACATGGGTGCGATTTTAATAGTACAATTTCACGTGGATTTTTTTCTAAAATCCTACTATATCGTATCATTTTATCACTCCCTTGATTTTTTTAGTGGGTTCCAAGGAAACACTCTCAAAATATAATTAGACTATATTAAGTTAACATCTTTAGATAAAAATTGCAATAGACAATAAAATACTTTAGTAAGTATTTTAAAGACCATAAGATTGTGCTATAATGGTTAATAAGCATTGAATCAGGAGGTATTAAATTGTTTACATTAATTTATAGATTAGCAATAACTTTATTTGTATTAAGTATGTCTGGGTATATTTTAGTTGTATTGAAGGAAAAATTTTTACTAAAAAATAATACCATTATAATAGATAATAAGCACTTAACTAGAGAAGATTTAAGTGAAACAGATATAAATGAATTTATTTTCAAAGGGCAGAGGATCAAATCAGGTGATGAAATTTTAATGGTTACAAAAAATGATAAGAAAGTAAATGGTACAATAATTGGTGCCAAAATGTCTGAAGATACAATTCATATTATTACTTATGACAATGATGTTATCAAGTGTAAGATTGATAATATAATTAAGTTTAAAGTAATTAGCAGGTACGGTAGATTCTTTAACAACTAGAGGTGAATGTATGTCCTATGAAAATAGAAAACAAGAAAGACTAAAGAAAAGGAAAATTCGTAATACAATTATTATCAGTATTTTTTTCCTTATGATAGGTAGAACAGTTTATGGTTATGTTATAAAGAATCCTAAAACAATACTACCTATAGAGGAAGAGTATATTATTTCTATTGGTGCACAGTCAATAGTTATTATGGATGAAAGAGTATATGATTTGGATACTGGTATGGTAATAGACCCCAATATAGAGGAAGGCAAAAAGGTTTCCCTGGGACTCCAAATTGGTAAATCTAATATTGTTAAAGACATATCTAGTTTGAGTGAAGAATTAGAAGAAATAAATAAAGTGATAGATTTACTAGAGGAAAAGAATCAAGAGGTGGAAGTGTTTAATGAGGATAAAGAGGGCCTAGTTTCCACTCAGGAATCCTTAATCAATGAAATTCAAATAAGAATCAATAATCGGAACTACTCTGGAGTAGGGGATTTAAAAAATCAAATCCTTTTTACTGATGAAAAACTAGGTGATGTGTCACTAGATAATACTCTACTAGGTCAAGGTTTAGATAGTTTGAAATCAAGACGAGACAATATTGTTAGTGAAATAAATAATAATAGTATTAACTATTATACACAAGAAGCAGGTGTTATATCTTTTTTAATAGATGGTTATGAGAGTATATATATCCCAAAAGAGTTTGAGAATTATATATATGATAAATTAGAAATACCCAAAACAAGCAAAAGTGACAAGCTTAAAAAAGAAGAGGACAAGATTTTAAATAAATATAAAATTATAAATAATTTTAATTGGTATTTAGCTATTAAAATTGATAATATAAAAGATATGGTTGATTATGAAGTATATGACTCAATCAATTTAAAAATCGAAGATATAGATAGGGAATTAGTAGGCAATATAGTTGCTATTAACGAGTCAGATAATAAAGCTGTATATATTGTAAGATTTAGTTCTTATTTATATGATTATTATGATTTCAGATTTCCCACTGTGGAAATTATGTTAAATAACCAAGATGTATATCAAATCCCAACAAAGGCTATTATTGAAAATGATGGTCAAAAAGGGGTATATATTAAGGAATTCAATGGAATAGTAAGGTTTAGACCTATTGAAATTGTTGTTGAAAAGGATAATTATACCTTTATATCAAAGGGTAACGAATCTAGGCAAATAAATCTAGAGTCAGATAATCCAGTTAAAACTATTTCGTTATATGACGAAATATTGATAAATCCTTTAAATTTTAAAGAAGGAGAAATTTTGAACTAAATAGTAGGGGGTAATTTAAATTTTAAACGATAATATTGTAAAAATTAAAGAAAATGTAGAAAATGCACTTAGAAGGTCTGGTAGGGATTTAGAAGATATGACACTTATTGCTGTGACCAAGACAGTAGATGTAGAAACTATTAATAAAGCTATTGGATTAGGAATTACAGATATTGGTGAAAATAGAGTCCAGGAACTTGAAAAGAAGATTGAAGGGATTGGTGATAGTGTTAATTATCATCTTATCGGTCATTTACAAACCAATAAGGTTAGAAATATAATAGATAAGGTAAAACTAATTCATTCATTGGATCGTATGTCTTTAGCAAAAGAATTAGACAAAAGGGCAAAGATGAGTGATTTAGTCATAGACGCTTTAATTCAGGTGAATGTGGCCGAAGAAGAATCAAAATTTGGCTTAGAAGTAAATCAAGTATTACCTTTTATTGAAGAAGTATTAAAATTTGATAATATAAGAATTAAAGGCTTAATGACTATTGCACCTTATACAGATGATAAAATACTTCTGAGAAATGTTTTTAGAACAATGTATAATCTGAAAGAGGAAATCACTAAAGGCAATTACGAAAATTTATCTATGGATTATTTATCCATGGGTATGACAAACGATTATGAAATGGCAATTGAGGAAGGTTCAAACATGATTCGAGTTGGTAGTGGAATATTTGGAGATAGGAATTATTAGGAGGGTTAATATGAGTAACTTTATGGACAAGTTTAAGTATTTTATTGGAATTGATGATTATGAAGATGAAGACGAGGAGCATTATGAAGAAGATGATTTAGAAGTTCCTATGGCAACAAAGACAAGAAAGATTAATAATAATGTTGTAAATATCCATACTAATAGTAATATGAAAATAGTGGTGCATGAACCATTGAGCTATGATGAAGCACCATTGATTGCTGATGATTTGAAGTCCAGAAAGGTGGTTGTTGTGAATTTTGAGCAACTGGACCATGGCCTTAAAAGACAAATATTTGATTTTGTTAATGGAGCATTATATGCCCTTGATTGCAAGATTCAAAAAGTGACGAAGGACATCTTTATATTAGCACCAAGTAATGTGGAGATTGATGGCTTAACGGAGGAGTTAAAGAACAGTGGTATCTTTCCTTGGTAATAAATTATATAGGAGCTAGATAGGATGTTATTATACAGATCATTAATATATTTAGTAAACTTAATTGAAATATTGATACTTGTAAGAATAGTTATGAGTTTCGTTAATTTCAATGGAAATAGTGCAATTGGTCGCCTCGTATATGAATTAACGGAACCAATATTGGCCCCAGCCAGGGCTTTAATTGCTAAACTTGGAATTGATACTGGCATGTTTGACTTCTCACCAATTGTTGCCATGTTATTTTTAGGAGTTATCTTAAACTTAGCACGTAGTATTATATTTTAATAATGCTAATCGACAAAGACTATTATACTTCTCATATTAAAGATGGTGAGAAGCTTATAAAAATGAGAAGGATACTAGATAAGATTGAAATTGTATTAAATCGGCATATGGAACAAAACACGGACTTCTTTGATCCCTATGAAGTTCATTTAGCCAAGTCTATTTTAAATAGATTTGGTGATATTAATTATATAGAGTATGGAGGATATGATAAGTCTGAAAGAAAAATCATATCAGTATATCCATCTTATATGAACCTAGATAATTTGGGGGAGTCCCTTATATGTCTAAAAATAGAAGGTGATTTAGCCGCCATGTCCCACAAGGATTATCTAGGAGCATTACTTAATCTAGGTATTAAAAGGGAAAAAGTTGGAGATATTTTAGTACATAGGGACTATGCTTATATTATTGTAAAATATGAGATTGGAGATTTTATTTTATATAATCTAGAGAAGATAGGAAGTAAAAATGTAATTATTACTAATATATCTTTTAAAGACTTGGAAATCCCGATTGTTGAATATAGGGAGATAAAAAGGTCCCTAACTTCCCTAAGAACAGACTTGGTTATTAGCGAAGCATTCAATTTATCCAGAAAAGATAGTATGGATATTATTAAAAGGGGTTTTGTAAAAGTCAACTGGGAGCCTATTGATAAAGCAGCTAAAGAAGTAAATGAGGGAGATATAGTTTCTGTTAGAGGATATGGAAGATTTGTGCTCTATAGTATCGACGGCTTAAGTAGAAAAGGTAGGATGATGGCTAACATCAGAATATTAATATAATGGAGTGATACTAGTTGATAACACCTGTGGAAATTCAAAAAAAAGAATTTAAAAAATCTTTGCTAGGTTATAGTCCAAAGAATGTAGATAGTTTTTTAGATGAAATCTTAAGGGACTATGAAGTAATGTATAAGGAAAATATTGAACTTAAAGATAAGATAAATATGTTGGCTGATCAAATCCGCCAATACAACACATTGGAGGAGACTCTTAAAAACACTTTAATAGTCGCTCAAACAACTGCTGATGAGGTAACAGGCTCAGCCAGACATAAGGCAGAAAACATAATTGAAGATGCTGAAATAAGAGGACAAAAGTTAATAGAAACTGCCAAGGATGATGTTAAAAATATTCAAAATGAATATGATAATCTTAAAAAAGAAATATTTATCTTTAAAACTAGATATCAGTCCTTTATCGAATCACAGCTACTTTCATTACATGAATTTTACGAACAAATTGAGAATAATAAGAGAACAGAAATTGAGGAAAAAACTCCAGTGGAGGATACAGAAGATTTGGGGGCTTAATAGCCTCTGTTATTTATTGGACAAGGATCTAGATGGTCCTACGTCTTATTCAAGGAGGAAAAATTTTGGCATTTATTTTAACTTTAGTATTAATTATTATGGACCAGCTTAGTAAGTATGCGGCTATAAAATATCTTAAGAACCAAAAACCACTAGTAATTATAGAGAATTTTATACAATTTAATTATGTGGAAAATAGAGGTGCTGCTTTTGGAATACTACAAGGTAAAAGAGTATTGTTTCTAATAATAACTATTACTGTAGTTCTAGTTATTGGCTTATATTTAGTTAAATATTACTATCAAATGACCCCATTAACTCGTGTATCCTTTGCCATGCTAATGGCAGGTGCAATAGGTAATTTGATAGATAGGGTTAGATTGGGTTATGTAGTTGACTTTATAAGTGTTAAACTGATAAATAGATATGACTTCCCAGTATTTAATATAGCAGATATATGTGTTGTAATCAGTACTATTTTTATAGTATATTTAGTCCTATTCGATAAACTGGAGATTGGTGATTACAATGGATTTGATTGAAATTTTTGTAGATGAAGACAATGATAGTGAAAGATTGGATGCTTATTTGGCTATAGAATTAAATGAAATATCTCGCACATATATACAAAAGTTGATTAAAGATGGTTTAGTCTTGGTAAATGACGTAATTAAGAAACCTAGATACCAATTAAAAGAAGGGGATCATATTAAGGTTCAGATACCTAAACCTAAGAATTTAGATATAATTGCTGAGGATATAGCAATAGATATTGTCTACCAAGATGATGATATAGTCATAATAAATAAATCAAAGGATATGGTAGTTCATCCAGCACCAGGTAATTATACTGGTACCTTGGTAAACGCACTTTTATATCACATAGATAATCTTTCTTCTATCAATGGGATAATCAGACCTGGTATTGTCCATAGATTAGATAAGGATACATCTGGCCTTCTAATAGTAGCCAAGAATGATAATGCCCATAAGTTTCTTTCGGACAAATTAAAGGATAGGGATATCAAAAGAGAGTATGTGGCAATTACCTATGGTGAGTTTAAAGAGGATGAGGGTACTATCAATGCACCTATAGGACGCCATCCAAAAGATAGAAAAAAAATGGCCATAAATGAAAATGGAAAAGAAGCTATTACTAATTACCAAGTCTTAAATAGATATATAGGATACACACTGGTAAAGGCAAAGCTTGAAACAGGGAGGACCCATCAGATAAGGGTGCATTTATCTAGTATTAAACATCCTATAGTAGGAGACCCTGTTTATAGTAATAGAAAAGAAGATAGTAAATATGATGGACAGTTTTTACATGCCATAAAATTAGGATTTACTCATCCAAGAACTAAAGAGTATATGGAGTTTGAAACTGATTTACCTGATAATTTCAAAGAGTTGATTGATAAAATAAACAAGTAGGTGGAATTATGATAACTAAAGCAAGTATTTTAGATGAGAAGGCTATGTCTAGATCTATTACCAGAATAGCAAATGAAATAGTAGAAAAAAATAAGGGAATTAAAGATGTAGTATTAGTTGGTATTAAAACTAGGGGCGTTCCTTATGCCCATAGACTGTCAAATAAAATTAAAGAAATAGAGGGGCAAGAAGTCCCTGTATATGAACTGGATATAACATTGTACAGAGATGATTTATCAGAAATTGGAGATTTACCTGTTGTAAATGAGGAATTTGACTACAATATAACAGGAAAGAATGTTATCCTTGTAGATGATGTTATGTATACTGGCAGGACTATAAGAGCAGCACTGGAAGCTTTAATTAATCATGGGAGACCATCTAGAGTGCAATTAGCAGTACTTATAGATAGGGGTCATAGGGAATTACCTATCAGGGCTGATTATGTAGGGAAAAACGTACCTACATCTAAGTCGGAAATTATTGATGTAAATTTTATAGAAACAGATGGATATGATGAAGTAGTAATAAAAGAAAGAGTAGAGTAAACAAAAGCTCCAATATACAAAATCACATTTGATTAAGTATATTGGAGCTTTTCTTTCTTACTTTACTAATTTAATCTTATTTATTATCTCTTTATCTGGGGTTACAGTAATGGTTTTGAAATTATCATAGATGACCATACCAGGTTTCGAGCCTGATTGTTTTTTGACATTTCTTCTTAGGGTATAATCCACAGGGATATGGCTACTATTTTTTCCCTTGCTATAATATGCAGCCAAAATTGCTGCTTCTTCTAATGTACTATCTGGTATATCATTATTATCTTTTTTTATAATAACATGGCTGCCAGGCATATTCTGTACATGTAGCCAAATGTCATCTTTATGAGCCGTTTTTAGAGTAAGTTGCTCATTCTGTCTATTATTTTTTCCTACAAAAATAGTGAATCCATCACTGGAAATATACTCATAAGGTGAGGATAGTTTTTCTGCCTTAGTTTTTCTTTTCTTTTTACTTTTGCTATTATCTCTCACATAGCCCTCTTTAATTAACTCCTCTTTAATCTCATCTAACTCTTCAACCTCATAGGAATTTTCTATACTCACTAGTACATTTTCCAAGTAGATAATTTCATCTTCGGTTTCTGGAATTTGCTCTAGTAACAGATTCTCAGCAGTTTTTAATTTAGAATATCTTTTATAGTATCTTTGAGCATTTATAGCTGCTGACAATTTATAATCTAAAGGAATGTTCACTTTAGCCATATTTTCATCATAGAAATTATCTAGCTCAATATTTTTTGCACCCTTAGGAATTAGATGAAGGTTAGCAGAGACTAAATCCGCATAGATTTTATATTTTTCCCTATCTTGACTATCAAGCATTTCTTCTTTTTGCTTAGCCAGCTTTTTTATTGTCCTATCTAGCCTTCCTTGAACTATCTTTCTCATTGATTGAGATTTTTGGCTAATCCTATCAGAAACATCCTTTCTTCTAAAAGCACTATCTAAGACTTGGGATATAGAAGGCGAAAAATCCTTATTCTTAGGGCCAAACTGATTTAGGTCCATGCAATAAAAGGCCATTAATTCCTCAATATCATTATAGATACATAATGGATTATATTTATTTTCTCTTATCTCAGACATTATTTTTTCAAAAACATTATAGAGATCTTCTCTTTCATCATTATTTATACTTCCTAGAGGTCTATCCATGTCTAAACTAGCTCTAAAACAGATTTCTTTACTTATTAAAGGGCTAAGGCCTGTATAATTAAAGTAGAAGAATTTATATAGATGTGTTCCTTCTTTATCTTCGTTAAATAGTCTCATAAATTCTTCCTTGGAAGTATGAAGAGGATCTTTCTTATCTTGCGCTGGTGGATAATCATACATAAATCCTGGGAGTATAAGTCTTACTCTACTCATGTCTTCTCTAACTCTTTTAATGGAATCCATGATTTTCCCGCTAGTTTTATCTACCAAGATAATATTGCTATGCTTGCCCATTATTTCTATTATAAGTCTTTTTTCAGTTGGTAATCCTAGTTCGTCAAGTCCAGAAACATCAATAATCACAATTCTGTCCATGCTATATTGCTCTACATTAAGTACAATTCCACCGGAAAGATGTTTCCTAAGTAACATACAAAATACAGGTGGGGTATCTGGATTTTTCTTAGAAGATTTAGTTAAATAGATTCTTGGATTGTTGCTGCTTGCTGATAACAATAATCTATGATTAGTACCTTTATTATAAATTTGAATCATTATTTCATCTTTTTCTTGCTGGTAAATCTTATCTATTCTACCTCCTAATAAAGAGGATTTAAGCTCATCAACTACCGCTCTAGTTACTACACCATCAAATGACATATTATAATCCCTCCAATATTAAGAGTATACCATTTCTTAGATTAATTATAAAGAATCTTAATAATATGATATAATATATTAAGATTTCGTAATAAATGGTGGCTTAATCTACCATTACAGCTTATAATGATAGATTAAACTAGATACATAGAAAGAGGTGGATGAGTTGATAAAAAGCATGACTGGTTATGGTAAAGGTGAGTATGAAAATGAACTATATAGATTCACAGTTGAGATTAAGTCAGTTAACCATAGATATAATGATATATCGGTTAAGATGCCACGTCATATATCTTATTTAGAAGATAGTGTTAAAAAGGCTATTAAAGAAAAAATTAGCAGAGGAAAAGTAGATGTATATATTAATTTAGAGTATGTAAATGAATCAGCTATAGATGTAAAGGTAGACATTCCTTTGGCGCTTTCCTATAAAAATGCTTTAGAAGAGTTAAGAGCGGAGCTTAATATTGAAGACAGCATCAGATTAAATAATATTTTAGGTATGAATGAGGTTGTTAAAACTGAAAGAAAGAATATAGATGAAAACCTGGTAGCAGATTGCCTAATGAAATCTCTTGCTAAAGCAATTGAGTACATCACAGAAATGAGAGGAAAAGAAGGGGAAGAGCTAAAAAAAGATATGCTAATCAAATTAGATAATATTGAAAGTTTCCTAGAAGTTATTGAAGAAAGATCCCCTTCCGTTGCTGTTGAGTATAGAGATAAATTAAGAGATAGAATTGATGAATTATTAGATAATAGTATTTCCATCGATGAGGAGCGTTTAAGTTCTGAAGTAGTTATCTTTGCTGATAAAAGTAGTATAGATGAGGAAATAGTTAGACTTAAAAGTCACATTAAACAATTTATAAGTATTTTAGAAGAAGAGGATTCAGTTGGAAGAAAGCTAGATTTTCTTATACAAGAGTTCAATAGAGAAATCAATACAATAGGTAGTAAAGCTAATGATATAATAATATCTAAAAATGTTGTTGAGTTGAAGGCTGAGTTAGAAAAAATAAGAGAGCAAGTTCAAAACATTGAATAAATAGGAGGGATTGTATGTCAGTAAAATTAATTAATATTGGTTTTGGGAATATGGTGTCTGCTAACAAGATTGTTGCAGTAGTAAGCCCAGAATCAGCTCCTATTAAGAGATTGATACAGGAAACTAGGGATAAGGGTTTGTTGATTGATGCTACATATGGTAGAAAGACCAGGGCAGTTATTATAACTGATAGTGACCATATTGTCTTGACAGCAGTGCAACCTGAAACTATTGCTAACCGTTTAAATACAAAAGAATAAAAGAAAATATGAAAGTTGGTGGACTAATTTGTCAAAGGGATTTTTATTAGTTATATCTGGACCATCTGGTTCGGGAAAAGGTACTGTAAGCAAGGAGTTATTAAGTAGAAATGATGATATTGTATTCTCTATATCATCCACTACTAGAAAACCAAGGCCTACAGAAGTAGATGGTGTTAATTACTTCTTTTTAGAGGAAGAAGAATTTAAGAAAAAAGTTGCGGAAAATCAGTTTTTAGAACATGCATATGTTCATACTAACTATTATGGTACTCCTAGGGATTTTGTCCTAGAGGAAATAGATAAAGGAGAGATAGTTCTTCTTGAAATAGACGTTCAAGGAGCATTACAAGTTAAGAAAAACTACAAGAATGTAGTCTTTGTATTCTTATTACCTCCTACTATGGATGAATTAAGAAATAGAATTATAAAAAGAGGTACAGAATCAGAAGAAGATATTGAAACAAGATTTAAAAATGCCTTTGAAGAATTGGATTTTGTAGGAGAATATGATTATTTTGTTGTAAACGATAAGGTTGAAGAAGCGGTTTTGGATATTGAGCATATTATTCAAGCTGAAAAACTAAGGGTAAAACGTCATAGTGATATAAAGAAAAGTGTAATGAATAAGGAGGAAGATTAATGTTAAACCCATCATTTGATCATGTATTAGAAAAAGGAGATAGTAGGTATACTCTAGTAATGCTGACTGCAAAAAGAGCTCGCCAAATAGTTGAGGGTAGTGAGCCTTTAATAGAAACAGATTCACATAAGCCAGTTACAATTGCAATTGAAGAGATTGTTGGAGAGAAGGTTAAATATAAGAACCCTGAAGTAAATAGTATTAAGTAGGTGATAACATGTTAAGAGGAAAAACTATTATATTGGGTGTCACAGGAGGCATTGCAGCCTATAAAGCAGCTGATTTAGTAAGTAGATTAAAGAAACAAAATGCCAATGTTGAAGTAATTATGACTGATGCTGCTATGGAATTTGTAAATCCATTGACTTTCCAAACCATGTCCAATAACCCAGTACACACAAGTATGTTTAATAAAATAGATAAATTTGACGTAGAGCATATTGCATTGGCAAAGAAGGCAGATATGATACTAGTTGCTCCTGCAACTGCCAATACAATCGCCAAGGTTGCCCATGGACTAGCAGATAATTTACTAACTACGGTGATTATGGCATCTCATGCAAAAATTGTTTTTGCACCTGCCATGAATACTGAGATGTATAATAATCCTATACAACAGGAAAATATGAATAAGCTAAAAAGTTTAGCTTATGAATTTATACAACCTGGAGTTGGACTACTTGCTTGTGGAGATTTCGGTACAGGAAAAATGTCAGAGCCAGCTGATATAGTTGACTATGTAATTGATTCTTTTGTAGAGAAGGATTTAATGGGTAAAAAAGTAGTTATCACAGCTGGACCAACTATTGAACCTTTAGATCCTGTTAGATATATCACCAATCATTCCAGTGGAAAAATGGGATATCTTCTAGGTAAGGAAGCAAAGAGTAGAGGTGCTGATGTTGTTATTATTTCTGGGCCAACATCTTTAGAAGCTCCAAAGGGAGTAGAGCTAGTCAAAGTCAATACTACTGAAGAGATGTTTGCTGCTGTAGGCCAGCATTTTGAAACTTGTGATATATTGATTAAATCTGCAGCACCAGCGGATTATAGACCTGAAAATATCAGTGCTAGTAAAATAAAGAAAAAAGATAATAAAGAAGATGAACTAAATATAAAATTTGTTAGAAATCCTGATATCGCTTATTACTATGGAAACAGAAAGAATAAGCAAGTAGTCATTGGATTTGCTGCTGAAACTGATAACTTAGTTGAATATGCAAAAAATAAACTTAAAAAGAAAAACTTTGATTTTATAGTTGCTAATGATGTTACAAAGGAAGGTGCTGGTTTTAAATCAGATACTAATATTGCTACTATAATCCATAATGAAGGCGAGATGGAGTCTTATCCTATTATGTCAAAAAGGGAACTGTCAAAAATTATTTTAGATAAAGCATATTTAATACTTAAGAACAAAAGCTAGTATATCTAGCTTTTGTTTTCTAAAGGGGGTGTAGAAAATTGGCAATAAAATATGGCCAAATATTGATTGATAATTATGCTTCTCAACTAGATAGATTGTTTACCTACATAATAGGCGAAGATTTAATAGATGTAGCTAAAGAAGGAATGAGAGTTGTAATCCCATTTGGTAGGGGTAACAAACCTATAAAGGGATTGCTTGTATCTATTGTTGATGAGTTTAGTTCAAATTATCAGTTAAAAAATATCATAGATGTATTAGATGATAAACCAATTATATCTAAGGAAATGTTAAAGCTTGGTTATTGGATTAAAGAAGAGTATCTATGTACATACCTAGAAGCATTACAGCCTATATTACCTCCAGGAGACTATAAACAAGTTAATACTTTTGTAGAATTAATAGATGATAAATATAAGCCTGATAGTCGTGAAGAAGAAATAATAATAAATTATTTGAAAGAAAGGGATATATTATTATTAATAGACTTAAAAAATGATTTAAAAATTCCTTATATTAATAAGTATTTAAATAAATTGGAAAGCTCTGGTATTATCGAAACTACCATTGACATAGTTACTACAGTAAAAAAGAAAAAAGAAAAATGGGTAAAATTAAAATATGACAACCTATCCATAGATGAAATATATAGCCTTATAGGAAAAAGGGCTAGTAAGCAAATCCTTATAGCAAAATATCTCCATGAAAATGGAGATGTGGCTTTAAATTCACTTATAAAAGAATTAGGTAGCAGCCTAAGCACTGTAAAAGCCTTGGAGGAAAAGGGCCTTGTTAAATATTACTCCAAGGAACTATATAGGGACCCAATTAAGAAGTTTATTCCACAATATAGTAAACATGTATTAAACCAGGAGCAAACGAGGGTTTTTCATAGGATTTTAAGTTCCGTAAACAGGGAGAATGGGGACAATAAATTCTTGATACATGGTGTAACTGGTAGTGGCAAAACAGAAATCTATCTTCAGTTAGTTGAAGAAATGCTTAAAAGGGGTAAAGATTCCATTGTGTTAGTGCCTGAGATATCTCTAACTCCACAGACCATAGATAGATTTGTCGGTAGATTTGGTGACAATGTGGCTATCCTTCACAGTCGATTGTCACAAGGAGAGAGATTTGACCAATGGAGAAGAATAAAAAAAGGCAGCGTTAAAATAGTAGTTGGTGCAAGATCTGCCGTATTCGCTCCATTCGAGAACCTGGGGCTTATAATAATTGATGAGGAGCATGAATCCACTTATAAATCTTCACAAAACCCTAAATACAACACTATAGAAGTAGCTGGGAAAAGGGCTGATGTTGAAGAAGGGTTTTTGGTGCTAGGGACTGCCACCCCTTCTTTAGAGACTTATTATAAATCTTTGAACAATGAGATAGTGCTATTGAATCTAAAGGAAAGAGCAAACAAGCAAATCATGCCAGATATAAAGCTGATAGATATGCGGGAAGAGTTACAAAATGGCAATAAATCTGTATTTAGTTTAGAATTACAAAAGCAAATGCAAAATGCATTAGATAATAAAAAACAGATTATACTATTTTTAAATAGAAGAGGGTTTTCAACATTTGTTTCTTGTAGAGAATGTGGTTATGTAGTCAAATGTGACAACTGTGAAATTTCCATGACCTATTATAAAAATATAAATAAAATGAGATGTAATTATTGTGGTGTTACTGAAAGCATTCCTCAAACATGTCCTGCCTGCCATAGTAGATATATCAAATACTTTGGTATTGGGACAGAACAGGTGGAAGAATTGGTTTGTGAGATATTTCCTGAAGCTAATATTGTCAGAATGGACGGCGACACTACAACCCAAAAAGGTAGCTATGATACTATTTTAGATGATATGAAGAATAAGAAAATTGATATTTTGATTGGAACCCAGATGATATCTAAGGGGTTGGATTTTGAGAATGTGGTTCTGGTAGGCATAATTGCAGCGGATACTACTCTAAACCTACCTGATTATAAGTCTCCTGAGAAGACTTTTCAATTGGTTACACAGGTTGCTGGAAGGGCTGGCCGAGGAGATACTGAGGGTAAGGTGGTTCTACAAACCTATAATCCAGACCATTATAGTATTATTCATGCAACTAAACATGATTATGAAAATTTTTATAATACGGAGGTTGGTTTAAGGAAGGCATTCTTGTATCCACCTTTTATTAACCTTATAAGTATTTTAATCTATGGAGAGAACCAGCAAATGGTAGGAAAAATCTCCAAAGAGATATATAATATAATTGGAAAAGAGATATATAATATTTATCAGAAATCCTATGGTGATTATATAGTAGGTCCCTACCCTGCACCATTGGAGAAGATTAAGAAGAACTATAGATTTCAAATTATCTTAAAAGTAGAAGAAGTTTATAAAGATGAGTTAAAAGATCTGATTTATAGGGTATGTATAACTAATGAGTATAATTTAAAAATGGATGATATAAAGGTTAGTGTAGACATAAATCCTAACACAATTTTATAGGAGGAATTGGTATGGCATTGAGAAATATAAGACTAGAAGGAGATCCTATTTTAAGGAAGAGATCTAGACCAGTAGAAGAAATGACCGATAGAATAAAAATATTATTAGATGATATGGTAGAGACTATGAATCATGCAGATGGTGTAGGATTAGCTGCACCACAAATAGGGGTCCTTAGAAGAATTGTAGTTATCGATATAGGAGAAGGCCCTATTAAGATTATCAATCCAGTGTTCTTGGAAACAGAAGGAAGCTATATAGATATAGAAGGTTGTTTATCCGTTCCCAATAAAGCTGGAACTGTTGAAAGACCAGAAAGAGTAAAGATAAAATATTTAAATGAAAATTGGGAAGAAAAGACATTAGAGGGAACTGGTTTCTTGGCCAAGGCTATTTGTCATGAAATTGATCATTTAGATGGCATACTTTATACAGATAAGGTTATTGAATATGTAGATATCGCAAGTGACGAAGAGGAAGAAGAGGGGTAATTCTAATATGAAGATTGTTTTTGCAGGTACGCCAGAATTTGCTGTTCCCACATTAGAGGAACTTTTTAAGAATGGATATGATATACCTTTGGTCATAACTCAACAAGACAAACCCAAGGGAAGAGGTAAGAAAGTCCAATATACACCAGTAAAAGAAAAGGCTTTGGAGCTTGGATTAGAGGTTTATCAACCAGGAAGTATAAATAGCGAGGAATCCCTTAAAATACTGAGTGAGATTAAACCTGATTTTTTAATTGTAGTTGCATATGGACAAATACTAAAGAGGAGAGTGTTGGATATCCCTTCTATAGACAGCTTGAATGTCCATGCATCACTATTACCTAAGTATAGAGGTGCTGCACCTATTAACTGGTCAATAATCAAGGGTGAAGAAGAGACTGGCGTTACTATAATGAAAATCGAAGAGGGATTAGATACTGGAGATATGATAAGTAAAGGTATTGTACCCATACTTGAAGAAGATGATGCTACTAGTATACATGATAAATTATCTAAATTAGGTGGAGAACTTTTAGTATCTACTTTAAAGAATATAGTTGATGGAAAAGCAGTTTATACTCCACAGGATGATGAAGAGTCATCCTATGCCCCAATGCTATATAAGGATACTGGCAAAATAGATTGGAACAAGCCAGCTAAGGAGATTTTCAATCATGTTCGAGGACTGACACCATGGCCTGGAGCTTTTACCCATTATAATGATGATTTGGTCAAAGTCCATAAGGTAAAACTAAGTGAAGAAATAAGTCAAGACGAAGCTGGTAAAATAATTGAGGTATCCAAGGATGGGGTATTTGTTAGTACTATGGATAGAGTTCTTATTATAGAGGAATTACAATTCCCAAATAAAAGACGTATGAAGGTTAGTGAATATCTAGCTGGAAACACAATAGAGACTGGAATAAGATTAAAATAATATGAGGTGATAAGATGTATGGACCAGGATATGGAATGTATTATGATAGCTCGTGGTTTGTTTTTGTACTACCAGCATTAATACTAGGATTAATTGCACAAGGTAAAGTAAAAAGCTCCTACAACAAATTTTCTAGAGTAAATAGTGGTACAGGTTTAACAGGTGCCCAAGTGGCTAGAAGGATTTTAGACAGGAATGGACTATATGATGTGGTAATAGAGAATACACCAGGTCAATTGACGGACCATTATGATCCTAGAACTAGAGTCGTAAGATTATCAAATTCAATCTACAGTGGAAACAGTGTTGCATCAATGAGTGTAGCAGCACATGAAGTTGGTCACGCTTTGCAGCATGCAGATGGATATTTTCCCCTTGTATTAAGAAATAATTTGGCCCCAATTGTTAGCTTTAGTTCTAAATTTGTATGGGTTCTTATTATGATAGGATTTATGATAAGTCCATTTTTTATAGAGCTAGGAATTGCACTATTCCTTGGAGTAGTTTTATTTCAAGTAATAACACTACCAGTAGAAATAAATGCAAGTAGAAGGGCAATGGCCCAATTGGAAGATGGTATTTCACCAGCTGAGAGTATAAAACCAGCCAAAAGTATGTTATCTGCAGCAGCTTTAACATATGTGGCAGCAACTATAACAGCTATAGCTGAGTTGTTAAGATTATTATCAATAACAAGTAGAAGAAGGGATTAGGGACTTCCTAATCCCTTCTTATGTGGAGGTGTGTAATGGTAAACCCAAGAGAAGTTGCTTTGAAAATTTTAGTTGATATTAATGAAAAAAAGGCATATTCCAATATTGAATTAAGCAAAATGGATAAGGATTTAGACCAGAGGGATGAGAATCTTGTAAGGGAAATAGTTTATGGTATAATTGAGAATAAATTATATATAGATCATATAATTTCTAAAGCTTCAAAGATTAGATTGAAAAAGATACACCCAGTTATTTTAGAGATTTTAAGGATGGGTATATACCAAATCCTATTTATGGATAAGATACCTAATAGCGCTGCCGTAAATGAATCTGTAAAGCTGGCTAAAAAATATGGACATAAGGGAACCATAGGATATGTAAATGGAATTCTTAGGGCGATTACAAGAGATAAAGACAAGTTCTTAAAAATAGATGAATCCGATAAAGCACAGTTTATATCAATAAAGTATTCCCATCCAAAATGGATTGTAGAAAGGTGGATAAAAGAATATGGTGTAGATTTTACTGAAAAATTATGTAAGGCAAATAATGAGACACCATATTTAAATATTAGAGTAAATACTCTAAAGACCAAGAAGGATGAACTGATTTCAAAACTTACTGAAAAAGGAATAAAATTAAAAGAAGGCCTATATGCTGATGATTGCATAATAGTTGATGGGGCTAATAATATAACTAGTCTTCAAGAATTTAGGGATGGCCTATTTACTATACAGGATGAAAGTAGTATGCTTGTAGCTCAAATAATGGACCCTGTAGGAGGGTCAACTGTCTTAGATGTATGTAGTGCCCCAGGGGGCAAATCTACCCATGTAGCTCAATATATGGGGAATATGGGCATGATAATTAGTAGGGATATATTCAATCATAAAATAAAATTAATAGAGGAAAATTCTAAAAGACTTGGTATTGATATAATAAAGCTAGAAAACCATGACGCTCTAATGAAAGATAATAAGTTAATTGGAAAAATTGATTATGTACTATTGGATGCACCTTGTTCAGGTTTAGGTCTTATTCGAAGGAAGCCTGAAATAAAGTGGAATAGATCTGAGGAAGACATTTCCATATTATCAAAATTACAATATGATATAATAGATAATGTTAAGGATTATATAAAGCCTGGGGGAATTTTAGTATATAGTACTTGTACTATAGAAAAAGATGAAAATATCAATATTATAAATAGATTTATTGGTGAAAATCCAGATTTCAAACTAGATAGCATAGATGATAAATTTAGATTTAAAGAAAATCTAGACACTCTTCAGGATGGGTATGTTCAGTTGTTCCCACACTTGCATAATACTGATGGATTTTTTATTGCTAAATTAGTCAAAGAAAGATAGATAATTAACTAATTATTATGTATAATATTCGAGAGGATATATAGAGGTGATTTTTTGGAAAAAGTTGAGCTAAATAGCCTAAGTCTTGATGAATTAAAGTCCTATATGGTATCAATAGGAGAAAAGGCCTTTAGAGGTGAGCAAGTCTTTTCATACTTCAATAGTCGTATGGGATTAGACCTAGATGAATTACAGGTACTACCACTTAAACTAAGACAGGACTTGAAAGAAAAAGTAGGGGTAAATGGAGTAAGGCTTCTAGAAAGATTTGATTCTAAAATAGATAGTACAAAAAAATATTTGTTTTTATTGGAAGATAATAATATTATTGAAAGTGTGTTAATGGAGCACAGTCATGGTTTAACTATTTGTATTTCAACCCAAATTGGCTGTAGCATGGGATGTAGCTTTTGTGCATCTACAAAAGAGGGGAGAATTCGCAATTTAACCCCTAGTGAAATGTTAAACCAAATCTATTTTATTGAAAAAGATATAGGAAAGAACATATCAAATATCGTCCTTATGGGAAGTGGTGAGCCTTTAGACAATTATGATAATACTATGAAGTTTTTAAATATTATCCATGATCCAAAGGGACATAATATTAGTTATAGAAATATAACTCTTTCTACATGCGGTATAGTTCCTGGTATTATTAATCTGGCAAAAGAAAATTTACCAATAACACTATCTGTTTCATTGCATTCGCCATTTGATGATATAAGAACTAAAATGATGCCTATAGGTAAAAAATATAAAATTAAAGATATTATGGAAGCATGCAAATTCTATGAAGGGACTACTAATAGAAGATTAACTTTTGAATATACCTTAATTGAGGGAGTAAATAATCGAGAGGAAGATGTTGAAGAACTTAGAAGAATACTTAAGGGTACTAATTCTCATATCAATTTGATTCCTTTGAACCCTATTAAGGAGTATGAAAAGGATAGGCCAAGTTTAAGTAGTATAGAAAGATTTCAAAAACAATTGACTAAGAGCAACATTCAAGTTACGATTAGAAAAGAAAAGGGAATGGATATAAGCGCTTCTTGTGGACAATTGCGTAGGGATTATCTATCTAATGAGTAATCAATATTCAAAACTGAGGTGGTATAATGAAAGTATATGGCTTAACTGACAATGGTTTGTCAAGGGAATGCAATCAAGATTCTTTATTTGTATCTAAATTAGATGAATTACCTCTTTTTATAGTAGCAGATGGTATGGGTGGGCATAATGCTGGTGAAATAGCTAGTGGTATTGCTGTTGAAACTATTAAAGAAAAATTTGTAGAGCTTAGAGAAACTCTACACTCCAAGGAAAAGATAGCTAATGCAATTAAGGAGTCCGTTCTTGAGGCCAATAAAAAAATTTATTTGAAGGCTCTAACTACACCCGAATGTTCAGGAATGGGAACTACTCTAACTATGTCCTACATATTTCATAATAAGGTTTATATTGGACATATTGGCGATAGTAGAGCATATTATATAAGTGATAAAGCTATTAAGCAATTAACTGAAGATGACTCTTTGGTTAATGAACTTATTAAGAATGGAAGCATAACTGTGGATGAGGCTATAAGCCATCCGCAAAGGAATGTAATAACCAAAGCCTTAGGGACAAGCATAGATATTGAAGTAGATATCCAAGCCGTAAAATATAAGGAAGGAGACCTACTTATTATTTGTAGCGATGGTTTATCGAATATGGTTAAAGAAGATAAAATATTCGATGTGATAAAGTCGGAAGAAGATATATCTTTAGCATGTGAGAGTTTAGTTGAGCTTGCTAAGAAAAATGGTGGCACAGATAACATAACTCTAATTATAATTAAATTCTAGTAAATGAGGTGATATAATGATAGGAAAAATTTTAGGCGATAGATATGAAATTATTGAACAGATTGGTGGAGGCGGCATGGCCATTGTATATAAGGCTAAATGTCATCTTTTAAATAGATTTGTTGCGATAAAAATACTTAGAAACGAATTTTTAGATGATGAAGATTTCATAAGGAAATTCAAAAGAGAATCTCAGGCTGCGGCAAGTCTCTCCCATCCAAATATTATGAACATTTACGACGTTGGTGTTCAGGAGTTAGATGGGAAACAGATTCACTATATAGTTATGGAATATATAAAAGGTAAGACTTTAAAGGAAGTAATAAAGGAAAATGGTAAGTTATCCTTTAATGAAACTGTTAATTATTCAATTCAAATTGCAGAAGCCTTAAGACATGCCCATCTTAATCATATTGTACATAGGGATATTAAGCCTCAAAACATTATGATTAATGAGGACAATAGAGTTAAGGTTACGGATTTTGGTATTGCTAGAGCTGCTACATCCTCTACCTTAACCACTACCTCCAATGTATTGGGTTCGGTGCATTATTTTTCTCCTGAACAAGCTAGGGGAGGTTACACCGATGAAAAATCCGATATATATTCACTTGGTATTGTTATGTATGAGATGATAACTGGTCAGCTACCATATGATGGTGAAACGCCTATTTCTGTTGCTTTGAAGCATGTACAAGACGATATTGTTCCTCCAAGGCAAATAGATGCTACTATTCCAGTTGGGATTGAGGCCATAATCTTAAAGTCTGTCCAAAAAAGGCAAAGTGATAGATATGAAAATGTTGGACCATTAATAAATGATTTAAAAAATATAAAAAATAATGGTGCTTCCAATTTTGTAATAAATAATGATACTGGGGAACAAGCTACCAGGATGATTCCAATCATTAGAGAAGAGAGTGTTGACGAAGTGAAGAATAGTTCTAAAACTAAAGGAAAGAATAATACAAAAAATAGAAATAAAAAAGGCGATGGCGGTATAAAAATGATTTTGCTAGCTATTCTATTGGCCTTTTTAGTTGTGACCATTGTATTTGCGGGTTGGATAAAGCTGCAAGATTTCTTTAATGTAGCTGAAGTTGTGGTACCTGATATAAGAGGTGAACTTGAAAGTGACGCTAGGGAAGAAATTGAAGATTTAGGTCTAGTGTTTAATGTTAAGGGAACAACAACTAGCACTGAACATGAACCAGGCAGAGTGGTTAGTCAAAGTGTCAAGGAAGGTTCAAAAGTTAAAGAAGGATTTACAATTGATGTTGTTATAAGCGAGGGTAAGGACCTAGTAAGGGTTCCTGGATTAGTAAATGAGACATATGAAGAAGCTGAAAGATTATTGCAAGAAGCAGGACTACAGGTTGGCGAGAGAAGATATGAACCATCTGATGTAACTCCAAATAATGTAGTTATGAAACAAGAACCTGAAGCATTTACTTATCTAGCTCCTAATTCAAGGGTTAATTTGATTATTAGCCAAGGAGTAGAGATTAAGAGTATTCCTATGCCTAATTTAGTTGGATCAGACATAGCTAAAGCCAGAAATGAAATAGCAAGTTTGGATCTTGTAGTTGGAGATATTAGAGAAGAGAATCATGAAACAGCACCAGTAGGCGAGGTATTCTGGCAGTCTTATGAACCAGGAGTAGAAGTTGAAACGAAAACTTCCGTAGATATATATGTAAGTTTGGGGCCTGCTGAGGTTGAAGAGGAAGAACCACCTATTGATGAACCAGATGCTGAAAAAACTATTACCATTGGCTTAACACCCTTTAGTGATAGGGAAGCAACTGTAATCAAGGTGATTAGGAAGCAAGAAGGAATGCAAATGCAAGTGTATAAAGAAGGTCACAAACATAGTGATGGTGAAGTTGCTGTTAACTTAAGGGGAATTCTAGGTGCAGAGTTTGATATTTATTTCGATGATATATATCAATTTACTGAAACTATAACGGAATAATGGTGAATATATGCTAGAAGGTATAATAATTAAAGGTATTGGCGGTTTTTATTATGTAAAAACTGAAGATGGTGTTATAGAAAGTAGGGCTAGAGGGGTGTTTAGGGATAATGATATCACCCCCCTGGTTGGTGATAAAGTAAAGGTAAGAATAAGTGAAGAAGATGGAACTGGCTATGTTGTAGATGTGGCAGAAAGAAGTACTCAACTTTTGAGGCCTCCTGTCGCAAATGTAACCCAGGCCATTGTTGTAATGAGTGTTAAAAGTCCTGATATCAATACCTGGCTATTGGACAAATTCTTGTTAATGGCTGAATATGAAGGTTTGGATGTTATTGTATGTATCAATAAATCCGATTTAAATCCAGATTTAAGTCAAAAATACAAAGAGATTTACGAGAAGGCTGGCTACAAGGTTTTGCTGACTAGTACAAAATTAGATATTGGAATAGATGATTTAAATAAATATCTATTAAATAATATTAGTGTCTTTGCAGGTCCTTCGGGAGTGGGAAAATCATCTTTATTAAACAAGGTTGATGATAAATTAAATCTGGAAACAGGTACTGTAAGCAATAAAACTAGGCGGGGCAAGCACACTACCAGACATATTGAGTTGCTAGAGTTAGATGCTGAATCCTTTATACTAGATACTCCAGGATTTTCTTCATTAAATTTGGATTTTATTGAAGATGAGACCTATGTTAAGGATTATTTTAGGGAAATATATAAATATAGCGAGGGCTGTAGATTCTTATCTTGTTTACATGACAAGGAGCCAAGTTGTGCTATTAAAGAAAAGGTTCAAGAAGGTATTATTGATGAAGAGAGATATAATAACTATCTACTTTTATTAAATGAAGTTAGAAATATTAGGAGGTACTAGAATGGCAAAAATTGCACCTTCCTTATTGGCAGCTAATTTTGCAAATTTGGAAGAGGAAATATCTAAAATAGAAACTGGTGGGGCTGAATACCTACATTTAGATGTTATGGATGGAAATTATGTACCAAATATTTCTTTTGGTATACCAGTTATTAATAGTTTAAGGGAAATAACTGACTTAGTTTTCGATGTACACTTAATGATAGACAAACCTGAAAGGTATATAAAGGACTTTGTAGATGCTGGGGCTGATATAGTAACTATACATCAAGAATCGACGATTCATCTACACAATACTATACAGCAGATAAAATCTTATGGAGTAAAAGCAGGGGTATCTTTAAATCCTGCTACATCCATAGATGTACTTGAGTATGTAATTAAGGATATAGACCTAATCCTTGTAATGAGTGTTAATCCTGGATTTGGTGGACAATCATTCATACCAGCTATGGTGGAAAAGATTGAAGCTACAAGAAAATTAATTGACAAGCACAATCCAAATATTATTCTACAGGTAGATGGTGGGATTAAATTGGACAATGTTGAGGAAGTTGTAAATGCAGGAGCGGATTTAGTAGTTGTAGGTTCTGATATATTTGGTGCAGAAGATGTGATTCTAAGAACTAGGGAATTTAATAAACTAATTGTATAATGGAATCTTTTGTGATATCATAAATATACAAACAAATATTTAATAATCATTGGACACTAGGGGAGCCGTATGGCTGAGAGCGGACTAAATCCCGACCCTTATGACCTGAACTAGGTAATACTAGCGTAGGGAAGTGTGGAGTATGCAATTTTATCCATTACCTATGCCCATAGGTAGTGGATTTTTTTATGGCCGATTTGAGGGTATTCTACAGCGCTCTTAAAGATTGCCTGGGCATAAATTAAAATTGTAAACTACAAATATCTATCCTTTAATATTAAGGATAGTAGTCTAATTAATTTCAAAATTTGGAGGTATATTATGAATAAACGTTTTAATGTAAGAATGATAACTGAGGGTGGAATGATGATAGCATTATCTGTACTTCTTAGTTATATAAAGTTGTATCAATTACCTAATGGAGGTAGTGTAACTGCTGGTAGCATGATTCCCTTGATGATATTTGCCATTCGTTGGGGAGTAGGGCCTGGTATGTTAGTAGGCGGAACTTATGGATTAATTGATTTTATTTTGAAGCCGTATTTCTATCATCCATTACAGTTTATATTAGATTATCCATTAGCTTTTGGATTACTAGGACTAGCTGGTTTAGGATATTTAAACAATAAGTCTGATGGGTATGGTAAACTATCATTAGGAATATCCTTAGGGATTATAGGTAGAGCTATTAGTCATACTTTATCTGGTGTAATATTCTTTGCAGAATATGCTGGGGATCAAAATCCTTGGATATATTCTATAGTATATAATATGACATACTTGCTTCCAGAACTTATAATATCATTATTGGTATTGATGTTAATATGGAAACCTTTAAGGAAATCAATTACAAGATAGGAAGATGATTATGAAAGGGTTAATTATTTCTAGTGGAAAAATCAATGATTATAGTTTACTGGAAAAGTTGATTTGTGAAAATGATTATATTGTTTGTGCTGATGGTGGGCTTGACCACATAATGCAGATAGATAAAATCCCCAATATCATACTTGGGGATTTAGATTCTATCAGTGATTTAGGAATTGAGTATTTAAATAAAAATAATATAGAAGTAGAAAAATTTTCTGCTATAAAGGATAATACAGACACAGAACTGGCAATAATGCATTTAATTAATAAGGGAATAAATGACATTTCTCTTATAGGTGGTACAGGTACTAGACTTGATCATACAGTGGCTAATATATTTTTATTAAAAAGATTTAACGAAGATGGTACTAAGTTAAAAATAGTTGATGACAACAATATTATACACTTCGTTATTGATTCAATTACTATAAATAGGAAAGAAAATAGATTTATCTCTGTAATACCATTAAACCATGAGGGGATTATTGTAAGTCTAATTGGATTTAAGTATCCATTAAAGGATAAATATATAGAATTCTCATCGACTTTAGGGGTTAGTAATGAGATTATTAAAGATAAGGGTATTATAAAAATAGAAAAAGGTGAAGCTTTAGTCTTTGAGTCACTAGATTAATTATAATACTATACTATATGTAACTAATATTACCTTAGTGAATAATATATTATATATGGACTGGGGGAGTGTTGGTTATGAAGAGATATTTTCATGGACATAAGAATAATCAAAAGATAAAGAAAATTATCGGGATTACTTTAGGAATAATAGGATTTTTAATACTTATTAACGTGATGAGCACGAAATTTTTACTAATTTTGATTGGACTAGGTCTAATTTTGATGGGTATTTTATTGTACATGAAATAAGGCTACCAGTATTATTTATTGGTAGCCTTCTCATCTTTTCATTGAATTATAATGCTCTTTTAACATATCCAGATCTTAGACATCTAGTGCATGCATTGATTCTTTTTACAGTTCCATTAACATCTGCTCTAACTCTTCTGATATTAGGTAACCAACTTCTTGAACTCTTTTTATTTGAGAAAGTAACTTTATTACCAAACATCTTTCCTTTGCCACATACATCACAAACTCTTGCCATTGTGAAACACCTCCTTAGTATTTACGCGAAAAAACTCTATAATAGTTTCTTATATGCTATAATAACAGATTATATTGTAACACAAATTATTATATAAATGCAACTATAATGTGTTATAATCTTAGTAATAGAATAGATTTAGTTGAACTATTGTAATTTTTATTGTAAAATGATACTATTGGTATATTTTAGAACAAGGAGGAGATTCTATGCCAACCAAAACTCTTACTGATTTAGGAGCGATTGTTATAGATGATAGTGTTATAGCTACAATAGCTGGGGTTGCAGCTATGGAAAGTTATGGCATAGTAGGTATGGCGTCCAAGAATGCAGCTGATGGTATATTTGAATTACTTAAATGGGACTATTTATCTAAAGGAATTAAAGTATATACAAAAGATAATCAATTAAGCATCGATTTACATGTAATATTAGAATATGGAGTTAAAATTTCAGTCGTTGCAGAAAACATTATTGAACGTGTTAAGTTTAGTGTAGAGAAACTTACTGGATATGAGGTAGGCAGCATTAATGTCCATGTTCAAGGAATAAGAGTAGGAAAGTAGTTTAAGGAGGTACTATACTTGAAAATTGAAATTATTGATGGAGATCTGCTTAAAAAAGCTTTAGCAGCAGGGTCAGGTCTTCTAGAAAAGAATAAAGAGGAGGTTAACTCCTTAAATGTTTTTCCTGTTCCAGATGGAGATACGGGTACAAATATGTCTTTGACAATTAAATCAGCTGTTAAGCAAACATCCAGCGCAATTGCTAATGACGCATATATGATAGCCTTAGCTGCAAGCCAAGGATCTTTGATGGGAGCTAGAGGTAACTCTGGTGTTATACTATCCCAATTATTTAGAGGTTTTGCTACAGGAATAAAAGGAAAAACTGAGATAGATGTAAAGGCTTTTGCTGAAGGATTTAAGCAAGCGGCTGAAACTGCCTATAAGGCTGTTATGAAACCGACTGAAGGTACGATTCTTACAGTTGCTAGAGAAGTAGGAGAGTTCGCTATCTCTATTTCTAAAAATGAGAAGGATATACTCGTGTTTTTAGAAAAAGTAATAGAGCATGGTAACAAAACATTGGAAAAGACACCAGATATGCTACCAGTGTTAAAACAAGCTGGGGTTGTGGATGCTGGTGGTAAGGGACTTATGTATATAATAATTGGGGTATATAATTCTTTAGCAGGCATCGATGATTATGAAGAAACTGCTGAGATTCTTATAGAGCCGAAAGTTGTCCATAGAGAACACATAGATACAGATAATATTGAGTTTGGATATTGTACTGAATTTATGATAAATGGCAATGCAGATAAAATGGATAGTTTTAGAGATGAACTTTCAAGTCATGGAGATTCATTATTAGTAGTTGGTGGAGATGGAATCATCAAGGTTCATGTACACACTAACAATCCTGGTCTTGTACTAGATAAAGCACTATCCCTTGGTGAACTAAGCGATATAAAAATAGATAATATGAGATTCCAGCATGAAGAAGTTTTATTGAAGGAAGAATTAAAGAATATGGATTCCCAAGGTCCAAAGAAACCAACAAAGGAATATTCTTTTGTTGCTATATCAGTTGGGAAGGGAATTGATGAGGTGTTTAGGGAATTGCATGTTGACCACATTGTTTCTGGTGGGCAAACTATGAACCCGAGTACTGAAGATATTTTAAAGGCCATAGAGCTTACGGAAGGAAGAAATGTATTTGTACTTCCAAATAACAAAAATATAATTTGGGCTGCAGAGCAGACAAAGGAATTAAGCGATAGAAATGTTGTAGTACTGCCAACTAAATCAATTCCTGAAGGCATAGGGGCGTTATTGGCATATGATGAAAGCTCATCCTTAGAAGAGAATATTGAAAATATGAATGAGAATGTCAAGAGTATCTTAACAGGTCAAGTTACTTTTGCTGTCCGTGATAGTGAATTTAATAATAATGAAATTAAAAAAGATGATATTATTGGCTTGTCTGATGGAGACATAGTTACTGCTGGTAAGGATATAAACCAAGTAGCTTTGGATTTAATTGAAGATATGATTAATGATGATATTTCAATTATTACTATTTTCTATGGTGAAGATATGGTAGAAGAAAAAGCTGAAGAATTATCCCAAATTTTAGAAGAGAAATATAAGGATGTAGATATTGAATTATTATTTGGTGGGCAACCATTATATTATTATATATTTT
>CAYOFC010000002.1:0-45554 GCA_964403265.1 uncultured Tissierella sp.
CTCTAATGGGGGGATTTTATGAGTAATCTTTCTATAGGTGTCCAATATATCAAAGGTGTTGGACCTAAGAGAGCGAGTCGTTTAAATAAACTAGGAATCCGAAATATCTTTGATTTATTATATTATTTTCCAAGAGATTATGAAGATAGGTCTATTTTTACTACTATTAAGGAAGCAGTCGTAGGAGATAAGGCTAGTTTGGAAATAGAAATAGTTGGACAGGCACAAGTTTCTAGGCCAAGAAGGAATATGTCAATATTAAAAGTTCCTTTTAAAGATGAGAGTGGATTTGGGTATTTGGTATGGTTTAATCAAGAGTATTTAAAAGACAGATTTAAGATGGGAGAGTCTTTTAGAGTAAATGGCAAAGTCAATAGAGTAGGTATGGAGTTTCAGGTTATGAACCCAGTCTTTGAAAAGCTTGACAGAGGTAAAAAGGTTGGAAAAATAATCCCTATTTATGGCTTAACCCAAGGAATAAATAATAATGAAGTTATTAAAATAATGGAAAGTGCTTTAGTGGAACATTTGTCTATAGTCGAAGAAGCCCTTCCTACTTATATAAGGGATAAGTATCGCTTAATAGGAATAAGGGAGGCCCTTCAGAATATACACTTCCCTATAAGTAATGAATATCTTCATGAAGCAAGGCGAAGGTTGATATTTGAAGAACTCCTATTATTACAAATTGGCTTATTTATGATAAAAAACAAAAACTATGAGAAGAATAATGGTATTAAGTTTCCTATCTCTAGTGATTTAGAAGGATTTATAAATGATTTACCATTTACTTTGACTAATGCTCAAAGTAGGGTTCTATCCGAGATACAAGGGGATATGAGCCATTATAAACAGATGAATAGATTGGTACAAGGTGATGTTGGTTCAGGTAAAACTATAATTGCTGCTGCTTCCATGTTTAGGGCGGTTAAATCTGGATACCAAGCAGCTATGATGGCTCCTACTGAAATATTAGCCACCCAACATTATGAGTCACTATCACCCCTATTTAGTAAATATAATATTCGATGTGAATTATTAGTTGGAAGTTTAAGTCAAAAATCTAAAGAAAATATAGTAAATGATTTAAAAGAAGGAAATATTGATATTCTTATCGGTACACATGCCTTGATACAGGATACAGTTGAGTTTAAAAACCTAGGCTTTGTAGTAACAGATGAGCAACATAGATTTGGGGTTAAGCAAAGGATGATTATCAGTCAAAAAGGTAAGAACCCAGATATACTTGTCATGACTGCTACGCCAATTCCTAGGACCTTGGCGCTGATTTTATATGGTGACCTAGATATCTCCATCATAGATGAGCTACCACCTGGCAGGAAGGAAATAGAGACCTATGCTGTTGATTCTCAGATGGTAGAAAGAGCCAATGCTTTTATTGAAAAGCAAATACTAGAAGGTAGGCAGGCATATGTAGTCTCGCCCCTAATAGAGGAATCAGAGACATTGGATTTAAAATCGGTGGAAGAGTTATATGAAAATTATAAAAACAATGTATTTAAAAATTACAATGTTGGACTTTTGCATGGTAGGATGAAGGCTAGTGAAAAAGATTCTGTGATGGAGGAGTTTAAAAATCAGAGAATAGATATATTGATTTCAACTACAGTTATTGAAGTTGGAGTTAATGTACCTAATGCCAATATAATGGTAATTTATGATGCTGAAAGATTTGGTTTAGCTCAACTACATCAACTCAGAGGTAGAGTTGGTAGGGGAGAGTATCAGTCCTACTGTATACTTATAAACAATGGTAGAACCAAGGTGGCGAGGGAGAGAATGAGGATCATGCAAAGCTCTACTGATGGCTTTGTTATATCTGAAAAGGATTTGGAATTGCGTGGTCCAGGTGAGTTTTTTGGAACTAAACAATCTGGCCTACCTGATTTAAAGATAGCAAACCTATTTAGGGATTTAAATGTTTTAAAAGCCGCCCAGAAGGAGGCCCATGATATTTTAGACTCTAATCCCAATCTTTCAGGAGAGGAATTTAGAATTATGAACAATAGAATTAATGAATTGTTCAAGGAAGTAGATAGTATTAATTAAAATATTATTTAATTATAATCTATAATATGATAGAATATTTCTAAATAAGTAAAAAGGAGCTTTAATTTGAGAGTTATATCTGGATTAAGAAAGGGACATAGGCTGAATTCTCCTAAGGGAATGGACACTAGGCCAACAGAAGATAAGGTTAAGGAATCTCTATTTAATATTTTAGGCTATATTCACGGCGATTCTATAGTTTTGGATCTGTTTGGTGGCTCAGGCTCTATAGGCATTGAGTTTTTAAGTAGGGGTGCCAAAGAATGTTACTTTGTAGACAACTCTGCTAAAAGTATTGCAGCTATTAAAGAAAATCTAATACATACTAAATTGATAGAATCAGCTATTGTAATGAAATCTGATGCCATAAAGGCAATAAAGCATCTAGAAAGCAATGAGATAAGTTTTGATTATATATATTTAGATCCACCCTTTAGGCAAGAGGATTTACTATTTAATGTATTGACTACTTTAAATGATTATCCTATTTTGTCAGATCAAGGTAGGTTAATTATTGAACATGAAAGAGAGCTAGTTTTAGAAGATACTATATCGGATTTTAATAAAATCGATGAAAGAAGATATGGAAGTAAGACAATAACTTTTTTTAGGCAGAAGTTTATAGGAGGTAGTGATGAAAGTAATTTACCCAGGAAGTTTTGACCCAGTTACTTATGGGCATTTGGATATAATTGAAAGATGCGCAAATAAATTTGATACTGTAATAATTGCAGTATTAAACAATATTCAAAAAAAAGGTCTATTTTCTGTTGAGGAAAGGATTGCATTATTAAAAGAAACAACAAAGAAATACCCAAATGTTGAAATAGATACCTTCTCTGGCTTATTGACAGATTATGTTAAACAAAAGGGTTGCTCAACGGTGATAAGGGGTTTAAGGGCAGTATCTGACTTTGAGTATGAGATGCAGATGGCCTTAGTCAATAAGAAAATCTATAATGATATGGAAACATTATTTATGGTTTCCAGTGCCGAACATGTATATCTAAGTTCTAGTATAGTTAAAGAAGTTTCCTATTACGGTGGAGAAATAGCATGTTTTGTTCCTAAGGTAGTAGAAGAGGCATTAGCAAATAAGTTTAAAGGGGGCTTATAATAGTGGATGTATTAAAGCTAATTGATGAGATTGAAGATATTGTCGAGGATGGTTCAACCTTACCATTTTCGAAGAAGGTAATGGTAGATGTTGATGAAATCTTGGATATTATCAAAGAAATAAGAATAAGACTACCAGATGAGATTAAGCAGGCAGCCTGGATTAAGGATGAGAAACAAAGAATATTAGCTGAGGCTCAAAAAGATGCAGACAATTTAATTAACGAAGCAGAGTATAGACTAGAAGAACTGATTGATCAAGAGTCTATAACTAAAGCAGCAAAGGAAAGGGCTGAAGAGTTAATAAGTAAGGCACAAACCACAGCAAAAGAAATTAGGCTTGGCGCTATGGAATATGCGGACACCCTTCTTCTAGGAACACAAGAGCAACTTAAAGAAGTAATAATTGGATTGAATGAAAATAGAAAAGAACTAAGGGGTTAATATGATACCTCCAAGGTAGAAAATCTAATAAATTTTTAATTAGATTTTCTACTTGGAGGTGTTTTTTTATACAGGCTAATATTATAAACTAAAATACTTAGCACAATAAAAAACAGACATATTCCAATGGATAACTTTGTGGAGAGGTATATATTCTCCAACCAGGACTTTAGATTATAAACTTCTTTCTGAATAAAACTATCGATGGAAGATGGTATTAGATAGTCCCTATAAAAAAGTTGATATAAAACATATGTATATATAGTTGATATAATCCCATGTAGGCCTTTAGATATAAAATATAATTTTACATTTATATCTGTTTGGCTTATAAAACTAATGGCTTGGCTAAGTATAGATAGCCCACCCCAACCGATAATAAAATTGATACTTAATATTTTATGTATCATACTTATATCTAATGATGAAATCCTACTGCATCCAGTAGTTAGCTCTATAAGACCAGCAAAGATTCCCTTCAGCAATTCAGGATTTATATTTATTAGATTGGCAATATTTATTATGAGAATATTTACTAGGCTAGATCCAAGTAGTATATCAATTATTACATTATAAATAATAACAAAGCCGCCTATTAATAAGATAGAGTTGATACTATCCCTTACACTATTGGAAATAATAATTGCTAATGAGTTATTTTCTGTTTTATTATTGTTGGTAACCCCTTTTGATGGAATAAGGTGTTTTCTTGACTTTTTATTCCCGTTTGGTAGGTTAGCAAATATAAGACCAACTGTTATAGCACCTAAATAGTGTGGAATTATCATAAGACCTGTAAGGTTTGGCATTGAAAGCATTCCGATTAAAACGGCTCCCAAAATATATAGAGGGCCTGATGTGGAAGCTAGTGTTATTAGGCGATCTGCTTCTGCTTTAGATATGATATTTAAACTTCGAAGTCTTGAAGTTAGTTTTGCGCCAACAGGATATCCAGATACGAAGCTCATTACTAAAGGGAAACTTCCCTCTCCAGAAATACGAAAGATAGGCTTCATTATTGGTCCCAATAATTTACCGAAATATTGGACTAGGCCTGATGCTATAAATAACTCTGATAGTATAAAAAATGGTAGCAGTGAAGGAAGTAGTATATTAAACCATAGATGGAGACCGTTTTTAGCACTATCTAAGCCTGTAGCTGGATCCATAACCAGTGAAACCATAAGTAGTAAAACAATGATTTGAAAAAATTTATTTTTAATATTATTTTTTATTGACATAGACAAACTCATAAAATCACCCCTCCATTTATTATATTTTCTTAAGAATATAATATGAGGGAAGGGCAACTATTTTTTGATATAGGGAGATGTTCTATAGTCCATATTTTTTGAATTTACCATATTTAAACCTAGGTAGTATATATCTGTAGCCTTTTTTTCAAAATGGATAATTTCATCTACCAAGTCATTTTCAATTCCTTGGTGGTGGGAAAACTTAGTCAATATTGGTATATTTGACTTTTCCTTGATAAGGCTTAATAATTCTAATCCCTTTTGATTTGCTCCTAAAAACCTAATATAAGGAAGCTCTTTAGAGTATATATTCTTAATTGTATCTCCGTAAAGATCATTTAATAAGTGGATTAAAATTCTCTGAATTCTTGTTTTAGGGTATCTCTTTGTTGATGAAACTTCAATTAACTCCTTGATACTCTTGGAAGTTAGGGATTTCTCAACTATCCTATTTTCTAAACCATCCTCCATATCAAAAATACCTTTTAATTCTTCTTTATCCCTTGTTAGTAATAAGTATTTGATTATAGAATAGTAATTTTCAAGATGATTAAAATTTCTATTCTGGCTGTAGAATTTACTTAATAAGTCATATGTTGGCTCTGGTAGAAGATCCTTTACAGAGTGAATTCCATTTTCTAAGATGCTCTTTCTAATAGCTGTAGCAGATGCAAAGCCTGTACTTATATTTTCCTCATTATAGGCTGAGCCTTGTCTACCTATGACCATAGGCTCTATAGATGAATCCAGTCTCTTTAAAGCCTTTAAATACTCTATTCCAAGGATATTGTTAGATTGCTTGAGTATGGACTCGAAATCGTAATCCATAGGGCCTTTAAGACTTAAATAATCCTTTATGGCTATACTTCTGGCAGAGGGGAAGGATATTCCTAGGTTCAGATTCTCTTTTAGACTATTTTTAAATTCATCAGGCTCCTTGATTAATATATCAGCTATATAATCCAATGGTTTTAAATATTCAACCTCACCGCCAAATACTATATAATCAACTATATTTAAGGAATTCATTATTTTTATACCGCCAAGGGCAAAGAGTTCAGCACTTTGGGTGGAATAGATAAATGGTAGTTCTATAACTAAATCTATACCGTTTTCTACAGCCATTTTAGCCTTGGTCCATTTGTCCACTATGGATGGTTCACCCCTTTGAACAAAGGAGCTGCTCATTATAGCAATAGAATGGCTTGCGCCAGATAATTCTAATGATTTTTCTAGATGATATTTATGTCCAAAATGAAATGGATTATATTCTGTGATAAATCCTACTACTTTCATGTTATGCCTCCAAGTACTTTTTATGTAATTATACCATATTATAATATTATTTAACCTTTAGCTATAATAAAAGTAATGAAAGATGTTGATTTTTTAACATTAATGTAATAATATTGTAATAGTGAAAGTACACTTAGGAGGAATGAAAATGAATATTTTGGTAATTAACTGTGGTAGCTCTTCATTAAAGTATCAATTAATAGATATGGATGGGGAAAAAGTACTAGCGATAGGTCTAGTTGAAAGAATTGGAATCGAAGGTGCTAAAATAAAACATGATACTACAGGTAAGGAAAGAGTTATTATTGAAGAGCCAATGGAGAACCATAAGAGAGCTCTGGAATTAGTTTTACAAGCAATTGTAGACGAAAAATATGGCGCTATTAAATCTATGGATGAAATTGGTGCAGTAGGACATAGGGTTGTTCACGGTGGAGAGGACTTTGCAAGTTCTATTCTTATAGATGAAGCTGTTATGGAGGCTTTAGAAAGAAATATTGAGTTAGCTCCATTACACAATCCACCAAATATAATGGGAATTGAAGCTTGTAAGGAATTAATGCCAAATACACCAATGGTAGGGGTATTTGATACAGCTTTCCACCAAACTATACCTGCTGACAATTTTATATATGCAATTCCATATGAATACTATGAAAAATATAAAATCAGAAGATATGGATTCCACGGAACATCTCACAAATATGTATCTGCAAGAGCGGCTGAGATTCTAGGTAAGGACCTTAAAGATCTAAACATAGTAACTGCTCACTTAGGAAATGGTTCAAGTGTTACAGCTGTTGAAGGTGGAAAATCTGTTGATACAAGTATGGGATTCACACCACTTGAAGGTCTTGCTATGGGAACTAGATCAGGAGATATTGACCCTGCTATAATTCCTTTCCTTATGGAAAAAGAAAACTTAACCTTTGAAGAAGTAAACCAAATGTTAAACAAAGACTCAGGAGTTTTAGGTATCTCAGGTGTAAGTAGTGACTTTAGAGATTTAGAAATAGCTGCTGAAGCAGGAAATACTAGGGCTAAATTAGCACTTGATGTATTTGCAAATAGAGTTAAAAAGTATATTGCTGCTTATTCAGCACAAATGTGTAGAATAGACGTATTAGTATTTACTGCTGGTATTGGTGAAAACTCTGCAAGCATGAGAGAGTTAATTTGTGATGGATTAGAATGTTTAAATATAACTATTGATAAAGAGCTTAATGACATAAGAGGTGAAGAAGCTATTGTTAGCAAGAATATTGGTGGAGTAACTGTTATGGTTATCCCAACAAATGAAGAGTTAATGATTGCTAGAGATACCTTAGCATTAGTTTAAAAATAGATAATTCTTGACAAATTAATATCACCTTTGTATAATAATGTGTGTTAGTTTAAGAGGTGAAAGTAAATTGAATATTAACTTAGCAAAGTTTTCTGAACAAGTTGATAAAGTATTGCCTTTTGAAGGTGAAGTTGTTAATGATTCTATCAATGAATATATTGATGGATTTAAGATAATAGATCCTATAAAATATAAGGGGCAAATATTCAAGATTAATGGTTCGTATTTAGTTGATGTAGATATAAGCTATAGCTATGGGACTAAATGTGACCGATGCTTTGAGACAACCATTAAGGAAGTAACTACATCATTATCAGCGAAACTTGAAGATTATAGTAAAGACTATGAAGATAATGATGAGGAAAATGAAGATATTATCTACTACAATAAGGGGAGCTTGGATTTAGAAGAGCAGATCCTTATGGAAGTAGCTTCATCTTTACCTATGAAAACCTTGTGTGATGAGAATTGTAAAGGTCTATGTCTGGAATGTGGTATAGATTTGAACAAGGAATCATGCACTTGTCAAGATGATTATATTGATCCAAGGTTTGAACAATTGAAGGATTTTTTTATAAAGGAATAGGAGGTGTTTTTAATGGCAGTACCAAAACGTAAGACTTCTAAAGCAAGAAGAGATAAAAGAAGAGCTTCTTCTTATAGACTGAATAAAGCTTCTATAACAGAGTGTCCACAATGTCATGAGCCAAAACTACCACATAGGGTGTGTAGATCATGTGGTTTTTACAAAAACAGGGAAGTTATTGAAGTTGAGTAATTAGTGAAAGATAGTGATAATATAATTGTCACTATCTTTGTTTTTATGAACTAACCCAATATGCAGTGCCTTTTCGGGACTGCATATATTTCAGACCTAGATTATTTTATTATTGATTTTTATCTAGGTCTAATATATATTAAATATCAGTACACTTTTAATTTCCAAAGCTAGGAGGAATAATATGAAGATTATTGTAGATGGTATGGGTGGAGATAATGCTCCTGTTGAAATCGTAAAGGGTGCTATTGATGCTTTAAATGAATATAATATAGACTTAATAATAGTAGGTAAAGAAGATTTAATTGAAGAGGAACTTAAGAAATACCAGTATCCATCTGACAAGGTTGAAATTCTGCATGCAGATGATGTAATCACAAATGAAGATGATCCAGCTTTAGCTATTAGAAGAAAGAAGGGTTCTTCCATGGTTGTCGGTATGAAAGCTCTAGCAGAGGAAAAAGGTGATGTATTTGTATCTGCTGGTAGTACGGGTGCCTTATTAGCTGGAGGATTATTTATTGTTAAGAGAATAAAGGGAATCGATAGGGCTGCTCTTTCAAGCGTTTATCCAACATCAAAAGAGCTTTCATTGTTAGTAGATGCGGGAGCTAATACGAATTCAAAAGCAGAGTATTTACAGCAATTTGCTATAATGGGCTCAATCTATATGGAAAAAGTAATGGGAAGGACGAATCCTAAAGTAGGTCTAGCCAATATTGGGACTGAAGAAGGCAAAGGTAATGAATTAACTAAAGAAGCATATGATTTACTTAAAAATTCCAACATCAACTTTATCGGTAATATTGAGGGTAGAACTATTCCTTTAGGAGAAGCAGATGTTATTGTTGCAGATGGATTTGTAGGGAATATGATCTTAAAAGTAACGGAAGGTGTTGCGATATCATTATTTTCCGAGCTTAAAAAAGTTTTCCACGAAAATGCTAAGACTAAAATAGGGGCAAGTCTTTTAAAACCTGGACTCAAGGAACTAAAAAAGAAAACAGATTATACTGAATACGGTGGAGCACCATTGCTGGGTACAAGAAAACCAATAATAAAGGCCCATGGCAGCTCAAATGCTTATGCCTTTAAAAATGCTATTAATCAGGCTATTAGCTTTGTAAACAATGATGTAATTAGAACAATCGAAGACAATATTGATCAAGATTTAAATAAATAATTTTATATATGGGAGGAAATAATATTATGATTTCAGAAAAAATAATTAGTTTAATTAGTGAGCAGTTCAATGTAGATGAGGAAAATGTTAATTTAGAAACTTCTTTTAGGGATGATTTAAATGCAGATTCTCTAGATTTAGTTGAATTAGTAATGGCCTTAGAAGATGAATATGGATTAGAAATTGAAGACGAGGAAGTTGATAGTATTAAAACTGTAGGCGATGCGGCTAACTATATAAAAAATGTTTTAGGTGAAGATATCTAATAAGGAGTTTTCCTTTATTAGATATCCTGTGGGGTGCTGAAAATGAATAAAATAAAGAGGGAAAGAGAAAATTTATTCTCTTTGGAAAAAAATCTAAATTATAAATTTAAAAACAAAAAACTCCTTGATTTGGCAATGACACATAGCTCCTATGCAAATGAAAACAAGCTGGGAATTGTAGATAACAATGAGAGATTAGAGTTTCTTGGTGATGCAATTTTAGGTCTTGTAGTTAGTCAATATCTATATAAGAAGTATCCAAACCACCCTGAAGGAGAATTGACAAAGGTAAGGGCAAAGGTAGTGTGTGAATCTTCCTTAGCCTATGCTGCCAAAAAAATAGAGATAGGTAAATATCTATTACTAGGCAAAGGTGAAGAGGCAACTGGTGGTAGGGTTAGAGAGTCGATTTTGGCCGATGCTGCTGAAGCTATTGTTGGAGCTATTTATATGGATAGTGATTTTCAGACAACAAATGCAATTTTATTATCTAATTTTGAGTCAGATATTGTTCATGCAGTTGCAAAGGGGGATTTATTTATTGATTTCAAAACTGAACTGCAGGAGATGATTCAGAAAAAAAGTAGGTCTACTTTAGAATATCTAGTGGTCAAGGAAGAAGGCCCTGATCACAATAAAAAATTCTATATTGATGTAATTGTAAATAATGTAAGTATAGGTAGTGGAAGAGGAAGGAATAAGAAAGATGCTGAACAAATGGCAGCTAAGGAAGCCTTAATTAGATTAGGTGTTATCCATGACTAAACCTTATATAATACCAATATTTGTACCCCATTATGGATGCCCCCATGACTGTATTTTTTGTAATCAAAAAAAGATAACCAATGTATCAACCACAACTACTCCAGAAGATGTTGAAAATATAATTGAAGAGTACCTTTCTTATTTTTGGAAGGATAGGGTTATAGAGGTAGCTTTTTATGGTGGTAGTTTTACGGCGATAGATATTGATATTCAAAGTAAACTTTTAGAAGTGCCATATAGATATAAAGAAGAAGGTAGAATTCAAAAAATAAGACTATCTACTAGACCTGATACAATAAACCATGAGATTTTAGAAAACCTTGCCAAATATAAGGTTGATATTATTGAACTAGGTGTCCAATCCTTGGATGAAGATGTTTTATTTGCCAGCGAAAGAGGACATAGTGTAGCTGATGTTAATAATTCTGTGAAATTGATTAGGGAATATGGCTTTGATTTAGGTCTACAAATGATGGTGGGGCTGCCGAGGGATGATAAAAGGAAATCTATTTTAACGGCCATGGATTTTATAAAAATGAAGCCTGATGTAGTTAGGATATATCCAACATTAGTAATAAAGGATACCTATCTTGCTACACTATATGAAAAAAGTGAATATAGGCCATTAACTGTAGAGGAAGCTGTAGACATTTGTACTATACTTCTTATTTTATTCTATTTGGAGAATATAAATGTAATTCGAGTAGGACTACAGCCTACAGATAATATTCAAATGGGAATGGACGTAGTTTCAGGACCTTTCCATCCTGCATTTAGACAATTGGTAGAGGCTAATATATATAAAATTGCCTTAGAAGAATACCTAATAAGTAAAGGATATGAAACTAGAGGAAAGATACTTACAATTAAGATTAATAGTTCGATGATATCAAGTATATCAGGGCAGAAATCTACTAATATTAAGTATTTGAAAGATAAATTTGGCTTTACTAAGATTAAAATTTACCCTGAAGATATAGAAAAGGATAAAATAGCAATTTCAATAGATCAGGTAATAGACACTATGGACTTAAGATTATGGATGAAGAAATATATTACAAGTCTCAAAGTGATAAATTAACTTTTGGTGAGAGGTGTTTGATTTGTACTTAAAGAAGATAGAAATACAGGGGTTTAAATCCTTTGCTGATAGGACTACAATTGAATTTAAGGATGATATAACCGCAATTGTTGGGCCTAATGGTAGTGGTAAAAGCAACATTTCTGACGCCATAAGATGGGTATTGGGTGAACAAAGTGTTAAAAGCTTAAGGGGAAGTAAAATGGAGGATATAATCTTCTCGGGCACTGATAAGAGACGTGCCTTGGGATTTGCCGAGGTTACAATTTTCTTTGATAATAGTGATAATTCAATACCTGTAGACTTTAGTGAAGTAGCTGTTACTAGAAGAATGTTCAGATCTGGCGAAAGTGAATACTACATAAATAAATCCTCTGCTAGGCTTAAGGATGTACGTACTTTGTTTATGGATACTGGAATTGGTAAAGATGGTTATTCTATTATTGGACAAGGTCGTATAGATGAAGTTTTAAGTAATAAGCCAGAAGATAGAAGGAATATATTTGAAGAAGCAGCAGGTATTAATAAATATAAAAGTAAAAAAGAAGAGACTGAAAGAAAGCTTGGAAGAACCCAGGAAAATTTAATTAGGATAAAAGATTTAATTTCTGAAATAAAAAATCAATACGATGGCCTCGAAATTGAATCTAAAAAAGCCTTGGAGTTTGTGGAAATATATGAGGAACTAAAGGTACTTGATGTTAATCTTTGTGTTAGAGAAATCAACAAATTTAGGATTCAGATGGGAGAATTAAATACAGAAATCAATCTGGATACAAATGAAATAGAAAATCTCGGTTTACAAAAAATAGATTTGGACAATAGATTTAACCAATTGAAAAATAATATCAAGGAAATTGAAGAAAAACATGAACTCTATAGAAATAAAAAAGTTGAATTAATTCAATCAATGGATAATTACAAAAGTCAAATTAATCTTATTACTGAAAAAGAAAAGTTTTATAGCAGGGATATAGACAGATTTAATAGGGAATTGGAACTTTTACACAATAATATAGGGATTTTGGATAAAGAGTTATCATCCTTTGAGGATGAATTACATAAGACAAATGAAGAATACTCAAGAATATATGAGATCTATATTAATAAGAAAGATGAATTTGCTTCTTTGGAAGCAGAACTAAAGGAAAAGGAAGTATCCCTTGAAAAAGAGAAGGAACTAGTAATATCGGTGTATAATAAGATATCCGATAAGAAAAGCTTACTTAATGGGATTGATTCATTCCAAGAAAATGTAGATAAAAGATTAGCTCAATTAAATAAAGATAACTATGCAATCAATACTGATAGAACCTTGAATGAAGTAGCCCTGAATGGTTTAATGGAAGAAGAATTAAATCTCAATCATAAATTAAATGAACTTAGTTCTAATAAAGAGACTATTGAGTCGACTAAGAAAGAGTTGAGTGAGATTCACAATAAGACTAACTCTAGTATTAGGGAACTCGAAATAAAATTACAAGGGTTAGTATCTAGCTATAAATTGTATAAAAATATGGAAGAGGGATATGAGGGATACTATAAAAGTGTAAAAAACCTACTTCAATCTATAAAAAATAATAGATTAGATAAGTCTGGATTTGAAGGAGTTGTGGCTGATTTACTTAAAGTTGATTCTATCTACGAGAAAGCCATAGATATTAGCTTGGGCTCTAATCTTCAAAATATTGTAGTTAGTGATGAGTCAGTAGCCAAAAATATGATAAATTTCTTAAAGAAGAACAATCTAGGAAGAGTAACTTTCCTTCCCTTAAGTGTAATAAAAGGAAAAACCTTAAATTTGGATCTGAGTAAATTTAAGGAATATGGAGTTATAGGTCTTGCACATGAATTAGTCGAATTTGATCAAAAGTATAAAAATATATTTGAATCATTATTAGGTAGGACCATAATTGTTGATACTATTGATAATGGTATTAAATTAGCAAATAAATCTAATCATATTTATAGAATAGTAACTTTAGAAGGCGATGTACTTAATCCAGGTGGTTCATTATCGGGTGGAAGCTATAGTAATAATGCAATTAGTATTATCACTCGAAAAAATAAAATCCTAGATTTAGAAAAAGAAATCAAAGAGTTAAATGTCCTACATAAAGACTTACAGGAAAAGATAGGTAGTATTTTAAGAGATATAGAAAACAATGAAAGTATATCTATTGCCTTAATGTCAGAAATAAAAGAACTAGAGATAAAGATACTTAAAATCAGCAATGATAAGAATTCAAGAATTAGAGAAATTGAAAGATTAGATAAGGAAATAATAAGAGTTCATGGTGAAGTCGAGTCCTTGGAAAATGAAACCAAGGATTATGTTGCCAAAAAGTCTGAGTATGAAAATTCAATTCTTGAATTAGAAGACAATGTCGACTCTGTTAATAGTAATATTAAAGAAATAAATGAAGGTTTAAGTAAAGAAAAGGCTCTTAAAGAGGCTAAAAATACAGAGCTAACAGATTATCAAATTAATCTAAATCAAATTGAAAATAAATTGGATAATTTAAAAACCTCTTCTATTAATAAGGTGAAGGAAAAGGAAGAAAAGCTTATATTAATAGAAGAAATGGAGAATAATCTATCTTCTACTATGGAGGAAATTGGGACATTAAAAGATAGTAGCATTGATTTGTATGAAAAAATAGATGAAATCTCAATAGAACACGATGATGTATCAATTAAAGTTGAAGAGTTTACAAAGTGTAAGGATAAATTGATGGATGACTTCTATAAGGAACAGGAAGATCTAAAAACTATCAATGATAGATTGATAATTCTAGAAAAGCAGAAAAATAAAAGAGAATTAAAATATTCGAAATTTGAATTGCAAATTGAGAATTTCAATAATAGATTAATAAATGACTATGAGCTTAGCTATGAAATGGCTTTGGAACTTAGAATTGTTTCAGAAGATATAATAATTAATGGGAAGCAAATTATTGAATTAAAAGAAAAAATTAAATCTTTAGGAAATGTTAATGTAGGGGCTATTGAAGAGTTTAAAAGTGTGAAGGAAAGACTGGAGTTTATTAATAAACAATATGAGGATCTTATAAAAAGTCGAGAAAATCTTGAAAAGCTAATCCAGGAGATGGAAAATACTATGCGTGAGCAATTTCTGATTTCATTTAAAGAAATAAATGATAACTTCTCTAAGGTATTTAGTGCCTTGTTTAATGGTGGTAAAGCCACTTTGGAACTAGATATGGAAGATGATATACTAAAGTCAGGTATAGAAATAAAAGTTCAGCCACCTGGAAAAAGACTTCAAAATCTTAATCTTTTATCTGGTGGAGAAAGGTCTTTGACTGCAGTAGCCTTATTATTCTCCATATTAGAAACAAGACCTTCGCCTTTCTGTATTTTAGATGAAATAGATGCTGCATTAGATGAGGCAAATATAAGTAGGTATACTAGCTATTTGAAGAAATTCAGCGATAGGACTCAGTTTATTTTGATAACCCATAGGAAGACCACAATGGAGATATCTGATATCTTATATGGTGTTACAATGGCTGAAGAAGGGGTTAGTAAACTAATATCTGTAAAAATAAAAGACTATGTTGATGAATTAGTAGGTTAGGAGGGGCATAATGTTAAACTGGTTTAAAAAGAAGAAAAATAATGATGTAGAAGTCAAAGAAGATTTAATTGGGGTAGAAGTTCAGGAAGAAGAGCTTTATGAAGATAAGGTTGAAGATGTAGCTGAGGATATTATTGAAGATATCCTTGAAGATATTGTCGAAGAAGCTTATGAAGAAGGAAATAATATCCAAGATGATTTAGAAGTAATAGAAGAAGTTATTGAAGAGGTTGAGGAAGTGATAGAGGAAAAACCTAAGAAAAAGGGTTTCTTTGATAAATTAATCAGTGGACTGACCAAGACCCGTAATGAAATGTCTGGTAAAATCGATAGTATTCTATCGGCATACAGGAAGATTGATGATGAGCTATTTGATGATTTGGAAGAGGCTTTAGTAACTGCTGACGTTGGTGTGAATACTACTATGGAGTTAATCGATAGGTTAAAAGACAGAGTAAAGGCAGAAAAAATATCTGAACCAAGTGAGGTGAAGGATTTACTAAAGGATGAAATTAAGATTCTAATGAAAGAGTCTGTAGATAATAATGGGCTAATTATCGAGCCAAGCCCAGCAGTTATTTTGGTAGTAGGGGTTAATGGTGTAGGTAAAACCACAACCATAGGAAAGTTATCCAATAATTTTAAAAGTAATGGTAAGAAAGTTTTAATTGCAGCAGGGGATACTTTTAGGGCTGCCGCTATTGAACAGCTGGAAGAATGGGGCAATAGGGCAGGGGTAGATATAATATCCCACAATGAAGGTGCGGATCCAGCAGCTGTTATATATGATGGTATACATGCGGCAAAGTCTAGGAAGTCAGATGTTTTAATTTGCGATACTGCTGGTAGACTTCATAACAAATCTAATTTAATGAATGAACTAAACAAAATATTTAGAGTGGTGGAAAGAGAATATTCAGAAGCTACAAAAGAAGTTTTACTGGTACTAGATGCAACTACAGGACAAAATGCTATTAATCAAGCAAGGGTGTTTAAAGAGGTGGCAAATATCACAGGTGTTGCTTTAACAAAGTTAGATGGAACGGCTAAGGGTGGAGTAGTTATTGCACTACAAGCTGAACTAGGGCTACCAGTGAAACTTATTGGAGTTGGCGAAGGAATCGATGATTTACAGCCATTTAACATAGATGATTTTGTTGATGCCATATTTGATTAAATCTTGTTGACAAATGAATAAAATTGTACTAGAATAAATAGTGTCAAGGAAATCCCTTGACACTATTATTTAGTTGGTGATACAATGGTTGAGAAATTAGTTGAGATTGGAATATTATTTGACTTTTATGGTAAGTTGCTCACTGAGAAGCAATATAGGATTGTTGATTTATTCTATATTGAAGATTTCTCTTTAAGCGAGATCGGCGAGGAACTGGATATTACTAGACAAGGTGTATATGATACCTTAAAGAGAGCAGAAGAGAAATTATATCAGTATGAAGCTAGACTTGGATTAGCTAGCAAATTTAGGGAAAGACATGAAAGTATTAAGGAAATTCTAGAACTGACTAAAGACATAAAATTGTTTGTTGATACAAATGATTATAAAAAAATTAGAAATTCAGTAGATAAGATTGAAGATATAGGATTGGAAATATTGGAGAATAGCTGGGAGGTTATGGACTGATGGTATTCGAAAGTTTATCCGAAAAGCTTCAAGGAGCTTTAGGTAAATTAAAAGGGAAAGGGAAACTTTCCGAAAAAGATATTGATTTGGCCATGAGAGAAGTAAGACTTGCCCTTTTAGAAGCAGATGTTAATTTTAAGGTAGTTAAAGACTTTATAAAGAAAGTAAAAGAGAGATCTATCGGCAATGAAGTAATGCAAAGTTTAACCCCTGGACAACAGGTTATTAAAATAGTTAATGATGAACTGACCAAGCTGATGGGTGAAAGTGATACTAAAATAGAATTTGCTTCATCACCACCAACTGTAATACTTATGTGTGGATTGCAAGGTGCTGGTAAAACAACTACTACAGGTAAGTTGGCATATAATCTAAAGAAAAAGAATAAAAGGCCTTTGTTAGTTGCCTGTGATGTATATAGACCTGCTGCTATAAAGCAGTTGGAAGTTGTAGGAGAAAAAGTAGATGTTCCTGTTTTTTCTATGGGTAACAAATTAAACCCAGTAGATATTGCTAAAGCTAGTATAGAGCATGGTAAAAAAAATGGTAATGATGTTATTATTATAGATACAGCTGGTAGGCTTCATATTGATGAAGAGTTGATGGATGAAATCAAAAACATTCATGAGGCTGTTAATCCTAATGAAGTACTATTAGTTTTAGATGCAATGACTGGTCAGGATGCGGTAAATGTAGCATCGAGCTTTGACGAAATGTTAGGAGTTACAGGTATTATCTTAACTAAACTTGATGGTGATGCCAGGGGTGGAGCTGCACTTTCTATTAGGGCAGTGACTAACAAACCTATTAAGTTTGTAGGTATGGGTGAAAAACTTGATCAATTGGAAACTTTCCATCCCGATAGAATGGCTTCAAGAATATTGGGAATGGGTGATGTACTTAGTCTTATTGAAAAGGCCCAAGCCAATATAGATGCCGATAAGGCAATGGAATTAGAGAAGAAAATGAGAACTGCCAATTTTACATTTGATGATTTCCTTGATCAAATGGAGCAAATGAGAAATCTAGGTCCTTTAGATGAATTGTTAGGAATGATGCCTGGTGTTAATTCTAAAGCTCTTAAAGGGCTAGATATTAATGAAAAGGAAATTGGTAGGATTGAAGCTATTATCAAATCAATGACAAAGAGGGAAAGAGAAAACCCAGACATTATAGATAGTAGTAGAAGAAAAAGAATCGCTCAAGGAAGCGGTACTTCTGTGCCTGAGGTAAATAAACTTCTGAAGCAATTTAAAGAGACTAAAAAGATGATGAAGCGATTTACTGATATGGAAAAAACAATGAAGAAAAAAGGAAAATTTGGATTTCCCTTTTTCTAAATAGATACTAATATTTAAAGGAGGTGAATATGATGGCAGTTAAAATTAGATTAAGAAGAATGGGTGCTAAGAAAAACCCTTTCTACAGAATAGTTGTAGCTGATTCCCGTTCCCCAAGGGATGGTAGATTTATAGAGGAAATTGGATACTACAATCCATTAACAGAACCAAAAACAGTTAAAATAGATAATGAAAAAGCTATGAACTGGTTAAATAATGGAGCTAAACCTACTGATACTGTTGATAGATTATTTAAACAAAATGGTGTATACGGCAGTACTGAAGAGAAGAACGATGAAGAGTAATAGTTCTTGGAGGTGTAATAATGGGTGAATTAGTAGAGTATATTGCAAAAGCCCTTGTGGATAATCCAGATGAGGTTAGCGTAAATGAAGTTGAGGGTTCTCAATCTATTATTATTGAGCTAAAAGTTGCCCCAGAAGATATGGGTAAAATCATTGGTAAACAAGGCAGAATAGCTAAGGCTCTAAGAACTGTAGTTAAAGCTGCAGCTATAAAAGAAAACAAACGAGTTGTTGTTGAGATTATTCAATAGAATAATCGAAGCTTAGAAATTAATAGTAGGTGTAAATATGGATTATACAATAATTGGTAAAATAATAAATACTCATGGAATCAAAGGTGAGGTAAAAATCTATCCAATGACTGATGATATTGAAAGATTCTCCGATTTAAAAAAAATATATATTGGAGATCTAAAGAGGGAAGTAAATCTTAAGACAGTTCGATATCATAAAGGATTTCCTATTATAGGATTTGAAGAGTTTGATGATATAAATCAAATACTTCCTTTTAGAGACCAGTTCATCTATGTAGATGATAAAGATAGGATTATTTTACCTGAGGACCATTACTTTATATATGATTTGGTTGATTGCCAAGTGTTCGATATGAACCATAATAAAATTGGCTATATAAATGATGTGTTACAAAATGTAAGCAATGATGTATATGTTGTTAGAGATGAAATCAATCATAAAGAATATCTTATACCTGCTGTTAAACAATTTGTGAAGCTGGTTGATGTCGAGAATAAGAGGGTAGTCATAGATCCAATAGAAGGTATGGTAGAATGAAAATAGATGTATTGACATTGTTTCCTGAATTCCTATCTAGTCTTTCTAGCTGGAGCATTATAGGAAGAGCTATAAGTGAAAACATCTTAAATATTGACTATGTCAACATAAGGGATTATTCCAAGAATAAACATAAAAAGGTTGATGATTATTCTTATGGTGGTGGCCCTGGTATGCTTATGACTCCAGAGCCTATTGTGGACGCTATAGATAGCGTAAAGAATAATAATTCAAGGATTATATATCTTTCTCCACAAGGCAAAAAAATGGATCAGGATATAGTTAATAGGCTTTCTAATGAAGAACATTTAGTATTACTATGTGGACATTATGAAGGTATAGATAATAGAGTTATCAGTAACTATGTTCATGAAGAGATATCCATTGGGGACTATGTACTTACAGGTGGAGAAATACCAGCAATGGTACTGATTGATTCCATAAGTAGATTGTTGCCAGGGGTTTTAAGTAGTGATGAGTCATACTCTGAGGAATCACACTATAATGGATTATTAGAGTACCCGCAATATACCCGACCGCATGAATTTAGAGGTCTTAAGGTGCCTGATGTATTATTATCTGGAAACCATAAAGAAATCGAAAAATGGAGATACTATGAATCTCTAAAAAGTACTTACTTGAAAAGACCTGATATGTTAGATAGGTTGGAATTAAGTAAGTGCGATAAGGAAATACTAGAATCTATTAAAGATGAACTAAACAATAAATAGTTGTATTTCAGTATTTCCTATGCTATAATACCTAAGGTATATATTACAGATGGTCCTCTGCCTTTGTGGTAAGAACATCTTTGGAGAAAGGAGGTTTGAACAGTGGATATAATTAAAATGTTAGAAGACGAACAATTAAGAAACGACATGCCTGATTTCAATGTAGGTGATACTGTTCAAGTTCATTACAGAGTTGTCGAAGGAACTCGTGAGAGAATTCAAGTTTTTGAAGGTACGGTAATTAAAAAACAAGGTGGCGGAGTTGGAGAAACTTTCACCGTAAGAAGATTATCTTATGGCGTTGGTGTTGAAAGAACTTTCCCTATAAATTCTCCTAGAATAGATAAACTTGTTGTGACTAGAAGAGGTAAAGTAAGAAGAGCTAAACTTTATTACTTAAGAGATAGACAAGGTAAAGCTGCAAAAGTTAAAGAAAAGAGATTTTACTAATCAAGTGGGACTATTTATGGTCCCCTTTTTTTATGACCTAACCCAATTTGTGGTGAGTTTCCACAAAATGATGGTAGGTCAAACGCAACGAGCTCCGAATTCATGCGACCAGAGGGAGGGGATGAATTCGTGATGCCCTTACGAGGACTCCTTAAAGATGCCTACGGCGTAAATTAAGGTTGCGAGACTGCGGAAAATTACTTATATCCGATTTGCGTTTTTAGTAAATTAATGATATTCTAAAATGTATTCTAGGGATTAGGAGTGTAAATATAATGAGTATGAATATTAATTGGTATCCAGGCCATATGAAGAAGACAAGGGAATCCATTGAGAAAAACCTTTCAATGGTTGATATTGTGTTGGAATTAATTGATGCAAGGATTCCATATAGTAGTCAAAATCCCATAATAGATTCAATAGTTAAAAATAAACCAAGAATAATAATTCTAAATAAATCTGATTTAGCAGATAATAAAGCCAATAAATTATGGCAGGATTATTATAAAAAAAAGGATATAGGCACAGTATTTCTTAATTCTCTTAGTGGTAAAGGTATCAATGAACTTCTGAAGATGGCTGAAAATGTAACAGAGGAGAAACGTAAGGCCTACGAAAATAGGGGTGTGATAAGCCGACCTACACGTGCTATGATAATTGGTATACCAAATGTTGGTAAATCAACACTTATAAATACTTTATCAGGTAGAAAAGGTGCTAAAACTGGTAATAAGCCAGGAATCACTAAATCCAATCAATGGATCAAAACCAAAGGAAAGCTGGAGTTATTAGATACCCCAGGGATTCTGTGGCCTAAATTTGAAGAAGAGATTGTAGCCCTAAATTTAGCCTTTACAGGAGCTATTAAAGATGAAATCCTTGATATTGAAACCCTTGCTCTTAAGCTAATTGAAAGATTAATGGACTACTACCCAAAACTATTAAAGGATAGATATAATGTTGAAGTAGATGGCTCAACTCCCTTAGCTGTAATGGAGGAAATTGGTCTAAGAAGAGGATGTATAATTAAAGGTGGAGAGATTGATTATACTAAGGTAAGTACTATCATTCTTGATGAATTCAGAAAAGGTGTTATAGGAAATATTACTTTAGAGATTCCGACAGAGTAGGTGAATAGATGTTAGAATTTGAAAATGAACTTTATAGTGCAGGATATAAACTTATTGCTGGTGTGGACGAGGTTGGTAGGGGTTGCTTACTAGGTGATGTGGTGGCTTGTGCTATTATTATGCCAAAAGGATTGGTCATTGATGATGTAAAAGATTCAAAGAAACTATCTGAAAAGAAGAGGGAGTTTCTTTATGATGTAATATTGGACAAGGCATTAGCTGTAGGGATCGGAAGAGTTGATCCTAAAACCATAGATCAAATTAACATAAAACAAAGTTCGCGACTTGCCATGAAAAGAGCTGTTGAGAATATTAGGGATAGGGATGGTGAAAAAGTATTACCAGACTATACACTAATAGATGCAGAGACTATTGACCTAGATTTACTACAAAAAAGTATAATTAAAGGCGATGAACTCTCCCATACGATATCTTGTGCTTCTATAATTGCAAAAGTATATAGGGATAGGTTATGCTTGAAATGGGATGAGGGCTATCCAGGATATAATATAAAGAAACATAAAGGTTATGGAACTAAGGAGCATAGGGAGAATATAATGCTTTTGGGTCCAACTCCAATTCATAGAATGACTTTTTTAAAAAATATTATTAAATAGAACTTTAAGGGGAATATAATGAATAATATTGAAAAAGGAAAAGCTGGAGAAAAAATAGCTAAGGATTACTTAATAGAAAATGGATATAAAATATTAAAAATTAATTATAGGAATAGGCTTGGAGAAATAGATATCATTGCCATCTATAATGATATTTTAGTATTTGTTGAAGTAAAATCTAGAACTAATATGAATTATGGTTATGCATATGAGGCTGTTAATTACAAGAAACAACGAAAGATTATTAACACTTCTTTAGTATATATTAAAAGTAATAATTTTGACAAGTTTCAATTGAGATATGACATTATTGAGGTATATATGACAAATAAGCCAAGTATCAATCATATAGAGGATGCTTTTTGTCTGTAAATAACAGAAAATAGTGAATTGCGCTATTACCCAGGTAATTAAATATATTTCAAGGGGATGTGGGTACTATGTATTCAAAATTAAGTACATGTGTTTTGACAGGTCTTAATGGCCATATTGTTGAAGTTGAAACCGATTTATCCAGAGGTATGCCTGTATTTAACATAGTTGGATTAGCGGACACAGCTATTAAGGAGTCTAAGGAAAGGGTTAGGGCAGCTATTAAAAACAGTGGATATGAATTTCCACTTAATAGAATTACCATTAATCTAGCCCCAGCAAATCTCCGAAAAGAGGGTTCGCAGATGGATCTTTCTATAGCGCTGGGTATTCTGGTATCAAATGGCGTTGTTAATTACAATAATGAAATAAATACAGTATTTCTTGGTGAATTATCCCTAGATGGTAAAGTGAATAGTATTGAAGGTGCATTACCTATGGTGATTTCCCTAAGAGAGTCAAATGTCATAAGATGTATAGTGCCATATGATAATAGGGAAGAATGTAGTGTTATAACTGATGTTGAGATTGTTCCTGTAAGAAATTTAAATGAAGTTGTTGATTATTTAAATGATGAATTACAGATTATGCCCTATGTGAGGGATGAGCACTTGGCCAAGATTGATATAGATTATGAATTGGATTTTTCAGATATAAAGGGTCAGGAAGGTTTAAAGAGAACCCTAGAAGTTGCTGCAGCTGGAAATCATAATGTACTTGTGATAGGCCCACCTGGGTCAGGAAAGACCATGGCCTTAAAGAGACTACCTACTATTCTGCCAAACCTATCATTGGAAGAATCTATTGAAGTTACAAAAATATACAGCGTTGCTGGCTTGTTAAAGACTAAGGAGCTAATTTCTGAAAGGCCATTTCGTGCACCACATCACACAAGTTCGGCTATTTCCCTAATCGGCGGTGGTAGAATACCCAAACCTGGCGAGGTGTCTTTGGCACACAATGGTGTGTTATTTCTAGATGAATTACCTGAATTTCATAAAAATGTATTGGAAGTTTTAAGACAGCCAATGGAAGACGGAGAAGTAAATATATCCCGTATTAATGCTAGTTTAAACTACCCTAGCGACTTTATGTTCGTGGCTTCTATGAATCCGTGTCCGTGTGGATATTTTGGAGATCCTTTACATAATTGCAACTGTAGTACAAGAGAGATAAGTAGATATTTAAATAAGATTAGTCATCCTTTATTAGATAGGATAGACTTGCATTTGGAAGTTATGCCAGTAAAATATAATGATCTTAGGATAGATAAAAATGGAGAATCCTCTAGTCAGATTAAAGCAAGAGTGAGCAAGGCTAGGGAAATTCAATTAGATAGATTTAAAGATGAAAATATTTATACAAATGCTCAAATTACTAATAAAAACATTAAAAAGTATTGTAAATTATCAAATACCTCTGAGGCGATAATGGCTCAAGCATTTAAGAAATTTAAATTTAGTGCAAGGACTTACAATAAAATACTTAAGGTATCAAGAACTATTGCTGATTTAGATGGCAAGGAGAATATTGAAGATAAGCATATCCTAGAAGCAATTGGATATAGAACCTTAAATAATGATTATTGGGGGTAGGGTTATGAAGGATTATTCAGAAAGAGATATTTTAATTTGGTTAAATAGTTTACATATTAGTAATTCTTCTATTGATAAAATAATTAATAGTTTCTCCGATATAAGGGAACTATTAGAGTTAAATCCTAATAGTTTATATAGAATCCCTGGATTAAAAGAAGAACAAACTAAAAAAATTGTCAATAATAGAAGCTGTGAAAAAATCGATGAACTATTGGGACAGTTGGAAGATAATAATATAAAAGCAATTACTTCTTTAGATTGTGATTATCCAGCTTCTTTAAATTATATATATAACAAACCCTCCGTACTTTATTATAAAGGAGATTTAAAAAACGAAGATGAGTTATCCTTAGCTATAGTTGGTGCTAGAAAATCAACAGCATATGGTAAATGGGTGTGTGAAAAGTTTACTAAGGAATTGGTAGACTTAGGAGTAACTATAGTTAGTGGGTTAGCTTTGGGTATTGATGCTATTGCTCACAAAACAGCCTTAGAACATGGTGGTAGGACTATTGCGGTTCTAGGCAATGGGTTGGATATCAAATATCCAACAAGAAACCAAAAGCTACATGATGAAATTAGTAAAAATGGAGTAATTATGTCAGAGTTTCCAATAGGAACCCAGCCTTTAGCATATAATTTTCCCCAAAGAAATAGAATAATTTCTGGATTATCCAGGGGGGTTATAGTAATTGAAGCGAAAGAGAAGTCTGGCTCTTTAATAACTGCTCATCATGCACTAGAGCAAGGGAAGGATGTTTTTGCTGTTCCTGGTAATATTAATAGTATTTATAGTGGTGGAACTAATAAACTTATTAAGGATGGAGCTTATCCTTTATTAAGTATTGACGATATATTGGAAGAGATAATGGATTTGAAACTTAGATTAGCTGATAAGAAAAGTAAGGATATAGACTATTCAGCCCTAAGTGAGAGTGAGATAAAGATTGTTAATCTACTAAAAGAAGGGCCAGCCCATAGTGATATAATCGTTTATAAAACTGGTTTAGATTCTTCGACAGTGACAAGTATATTAACAATTTTAGAACTGAAAGGAATAATTAAAGAATTAACTAGTAGAAATTTTTGTATTAGTTAATTTTGGAGGTGGATTTGGTGGCAAAGAATTTAGTAATTGTTGAATCACCAGCAAAAGCAAAAACAATAGGAAAATTTTTAGGGAGAAATTACAAAGTAATTGCTTCCGTTGGTCATATAAGGGATTTACCTAAAAGTACCCTAGGTATAGATGTGGATAATAACTATGAACCAAGATATATTAACATAAGGGGAAAAGGACCAGTTATAAAAGATTTAAAAAAAGAAGGAAAAAATGCAAATAAAATTTATCTAGCGACTGACCCTGACAGGGAGGGAGAAGCTATTGCATGGCATTTAGCACATATTTTAGACATTGATCCCAATGAAAAAACTAGAGTTGAATTCCATGAAATAACAAAAGATTCCATAAAAAAAGGTATTAAAAGCCCTAGAGAACTTGATTATGATTTAATCGATGCCCAGCAGGCTCGAAGAATACTTGATAGATTAGTCGGCTACAAAATCAGTCCCTTGCTTTGGAAAAAAATTAGAAAGGGCTTAAGTGCTGGTAGAGTACAATCTGTAGCTTGTAAATTAATTTGCGATAGAGAAGATGAAATTAACGCCTTTACTCCTGAAGAGTATTGGAGTCTAAGGGTCTTATTAAATAAGGGTAAAGATGAATTTGAAGCAAATTTTATAGGTAAGCACAAAGGCGGTAAGGAAGAAAAAAGTGATCTTAAGAATAAAGAACAAGTGGATGAAGTAATAGATAGCATTAATAAGGATAGTTTTATCGTTAATGAGGTAAAGAAAAGTGTGCGCCGAAGAAATCCTTACGCACCATATACAACAAGTACATTACAGCAGGACGCTTCTAAAAAACTTGGTTTTTCCACTAAGAAAACCATGAGTGTAGCTCAACAGTTGTATGAAGGAGCCGATATTAAAGGAGAGGGTACAGTTGGGCTGATTACCTATATGAGAACCGATTCTACTAGGGTTTCCAATGAGGCCGTAGCTGCTGCCAAGGATTATATTATTGATAACTTTGGTAAAGAATATTCCAATGGTGGTAAAGATTATAGTAAAAAAACAAAGAAAGATTCTCAAGATGCCCATGAAGGTATAAGACCAACTAGTGTTTTTAGAAGTCCAAAGGAAATAGAATCGTCTTTAACTAAAGATCAGTTCAAATTATATAAGTTAATTTGGGATAGGTTTGTAGGCTCACAAATGTCACAAGCAAAATATGATACCTTGAGTGTTAATATTTTAAGTGGTGACTTACTTTTTAGAACCACTGGTAGTATATTAGTTTTTCCAGGATTTTTAAAGGTTTATACTACTATTGACGAGGAAGAAAAAGATAAAAAACTACCTAACTTATCTGTCGACGATATACTTAAGTTAAAGGATATTTTACCTAAACAACATTTTACTCAGCCTCCTGCAAGATATACTGAACCTTCCTTAATTAAAATTATGGAGGAATTAGGTATAGGAAGGCCAAGCACCTATTCCCCAACAATTGCAACTATTTTGGCAAGAAATTATGTTGAACTAGATAATAAAATATTTTATCCAACAGAATTAGGTCTTTTGGTAAATAATTTACTTGAAGAATACTTTAGCAATATTGTAAATGAAGAATTCACAGCTGAACTAGAGGACAAATTGGATGAAGTTGCTGATGGTAATTTGGAGTGGCGTAAAGTAGTCGATGATTTTTATTTAGATTTTAAAGATGTATTATCAAAGGCTGAGGATGAAATAGCTAAAATAGAAATCAAGGATGAAGAAACAGATGAGATTTGTGATAAATGTGGGAGAAATATGGTTATTAAGTCGGGAAGATTTGGAAAATTTTTAGCATGCCCTGGTTATCCAGAATGTAAAAATACCAAACCATTACTAGATAAGCTAGATGTTAAGTGCCCAATTTGTGAAACAGGAGAAATTGTTAGGAAAAGATCTAAAAAAGGTAGAGTGTTCTATGGCTGTAGTAATTATCCCGATTGTACATTCGTTTCATGGGATGAGCCTGTAGAAGAAAAATGCCCAAATTGTAAAGAGTATATGGTTATAAAAAGAAGTAAAAAAGGGGACACCATAAGATGTAGCAATAAAGAATGTGGATTTATTAAAAATAAAAAATAAAAAATTTCTGTACATTTTTAGTGAAATGTAGTATTGTATATATTAGAATATTCAGAATTGGTATCCTACGGTAGAATTTGACGAAAATAAATATAATATATGAAAAACTGAGGAGGACAAAGTGTGGAAAGTTTATTACTAAAAACTAGAAAGTTAAATAAAACACTACAAGCTTATGGTTCACAACCTGTATCATTTGTAGAAATTAGTAAAATATTGAGTGAAATGTTAGAGGCAAATGTTTATATTGCAAGTAAGAAAGGTAAAGTATTAGGTTATCAATTAGCAGCGGGCTTTGAATGTCAAATCATAGAAAATGAAGTGATCAAAAATGAAAGATTCCCAAAAACATATAATGACAAACTATTGACAGTATTAGAAACAAATGAAAATGTTACAGACTTTGATGAGTGTGTTTTTGATGAATTTTCAGAATGTGTTCATCCAGGCAAAATTGCAACAATTGTACCGATTAATTGTGGTGGTGAAAGACTGGGAACCCTTGTATTAGCTAGATTTAACAGGGAGTTTTCTCTAGAAGATTTAATTCTTGCGGAATATAGTGCTACTATTGTAGGTATGGAAGTCTTAAGATCTAAGAGTGAAGAAATTGAAGAAGAAGCTAGGAAAAAATCAGTTGTACAAATGGCTATTGGTACATTATCTTATTCTGAGTTAGAGGCTATGGAGCACATTTTTAATGAACTTGATGGGCCAGAAGGTTTATTAGTAGCTAGTAAAATAGCGGATAGAGTTGGAATTACAAGATCTGTTATTGTTAATGCTCTGCGTAAATTTGAAAGTGCAGGAGTTATTGAATCACGATCATTAGGTATGAAGGGTACTCATATCAAGATTTTAAATGATAAATTAGTAGAAGAATTAAAAAAAGCCAGATCATAATTATTTAATAATCAATTATTTATAAATAAATTATTGATTATTAAATATCTGTATGTTATACTACTATAGTGATTACACACATTCCCTGATATTCTAGGCAGTCCCTACATGGGTCCTAGTAATATATGAAGGGAATGGAGGAAAAAACTTGGAGGTGAATTAATATGTCAGTTATTACAATGAAAGGTTTACTAGAAGCTGGAGTTCATTTTGGACATCAAACTAGAAGATGGAACCCAAAAATGGCTCAATACATCTTTACAGAAAGAAATGGTATCTATATTATTGACTTACAAAAAACAGTTAAGAAAGTAGAAACTGCATATGATTTTGTAAAGGAAGTTGTTGCTGATGGTGGCCAAGTACTATTTGTTGGTACTAAAAAACAAGCTCAAGAAGCTATTGAATCAGAAGCTAAAAGATGTAATATGCCATACGTTAATCAAAGATGGCTTGGTGGTATGTTAACAAACTACGGTACTATCAAAAAGAGAATTGATAGATTACATGAATTAGTTAAGATGGAAGAAGATGGAATATTTGATCTACTACCTAAAAAAGAAGTTATTCAATTAAATCATGAAAGAGAAAGATTGGAGAAATTCTTAGGTGGAATTAAAGATATGGGTGGAATTCCAGATGTTATTTTTGTGGTAGACCCAAGAAAAGAAAGAATCGCTGTTAAAGAGGCGCATATTCTTGGTATTCCAGTTGTAGGTATTGTTGATACCAACTGTGATCCAGACGAAATTGACTTTGTAATACCTGGAAATGACGATGCTATAAGAGCGGTTAAATTATTAACAGAAACTATAGCTAATGCAGTTCTTGAAGGTAAACAAGGTGAACAAATAGAATCTGTAGAGGAATAATAAGAAAGGTAAGGGTTCTAAGGTGTGTTGCCTTTTAGCTCTTGCCATTTTTTAACAATATGAGGAGGGGTAATATGAGTATAAGTGCTTCACTTGTTAAAGAGTTAAGAGAGAGAAGCGGAGCTGGAATGATGGATTGTAAGAAGGCTCTTGTTGAAACAAATGGAGATATTGAGAAAGCTATTGACTTTTTAAGAGAAAAAGGATTAGCTTCAGCAGCTAAAAAATCTGGAAGAATAGCTTCTGAAGGTTTAGTGGAATCATATATACATGGTGGAAGAATTGGAGTTATAGTTGAAGTTAACTCTGAAACTGATTTTGTTGCAAAAAATGATGAATTTAAACAGTTTGTTAGGGATATAGCTATGCATGTAGCTGCATCAAATCCAAAATACGTAAAAAGAGAAGAAGTACCTCAAGATGAAGTTGAAAGAGAAAAAAATGTTCTTGTTCAACAAGCTATGAATGAAGGGAAACCTGAACATATAGCTGAAAAAATGGTAGAAGGTAGAATGGGTAAGTATTTCGAACAAATTTGTCTATTAGAGCAAGCATTCATTAAGGACTCCGACAAAAAAGTAGAAGATGTTTTAAATGAATTAATTTCAAAAATCGGAGAAAATCTTGTTATAAGAAGATTTGCTAGATTTGAAGTTGGCGAAGGTTTAGAAAAAAGAGAAGAAAACTTTGCTGAAGAAGTTGCAAAACAATTAGGACAATAAGAAATGGAGAACACTGGTTGTTCTCCATTTCAGTAAGCAAAGATTGATTTACATAAGGAGTGAAATAGATGGAACCCATATTCAAAAGAGTAGTGTTAAAACTTAGTGGTGAAGCTTTGGCAGGAGATAAAGGTACAGGCATAGATAACTGTACTGTAAATAGAATAGCAGAAGAAATTAAACGTATTCAAGAATTAGGTGTTGAAGTTGCAATAGTTGTAGGTGGAGGCAATTTCTGGAGAGGTGCTAGCGTTAAGGAAATGGATAGAACCACATCTGATCATATGGGTATGTTGGGTACAGTTATGAACGCATTAGCACTACAAGATGCTCTTGAAAAAATGAATGTTATTACTAGAGTTCAATCTGCAATAGATATGAAACAGGTAGCTGAGCCATATATTAGGAGAAGGGCTATTAGGCATTTAGAAAAAGGTCGTGTTGTGATTTTTGCTGCTGGTTCTGGTAACCCATACTTTTCTACTGACACAGCTGCAGCTTTAAGAGCAGCAGAAATTGAAGCAGAGGTTATTTTACTAGCTAAAAAGGGAGTCGATGGTGTATACGATTCTGACCCTAAGATAAATAAGCAAGCTGAAAAATTTGACACTTTGAAATATATAGATATACTAAATTTAGGATTAGGAATTATGGATTCAACTGCAACTTCTTTATGTATGGATAATAATATTCCCTTGATAGTATTTGGAATTGATGAACCAAATAATATAGTAAATGTTGTTATAGGTAAAAAAATAGGTACACATGTAAAGGAGGACTAATTATGAGTTTGCAAATTTACAAAGAAACAGAAGAAAAGATGAAAAAGACCGTATCTGTTTACAAAGATGAATTACAGTCAATTAGAGCTGGAAGGGCAAATCCCCAATTGCTTGATAAGATTTCAGTTGATTATTTTGGACAATTGACTCCTTTGAAACAGGTAGCAAGCGTATCCGCTCCTGAACCAAGATTATTAGCTATTCAACCGTGGGATGCTTCTTTGATACCAGTTATTGAAAAGGAAATCCTTAAATCTGACCTTGGTATAAATCCTTCTAATGATGGAAAGATAATCAGACTAGCTATTCCACAATTAACAGAAGAGAGAAGATTGGATTTAACTAAATTAGTTAGGAAAAACGGGGAAAACTCTAAGATTGCCGTTAGGAATATTAGAAGGGATAGTATTGATCAAGTTAAGAAAATGGAAAAAAATAAAGAAGTAACTGAAGATGAGAGAAAACAAGCAGAAGACGAAGTACAGAAAATTACTGATAAATTTATTGCAGAAATAGACTCTATTACTAAGAATAAAGAAGAAGAGTTAATGGAAATTTAGTAAAGACCCCTTCTTATATAGAAGGGGTCTTTATTGCTGGGAGATGAAGTCATGGATGGGGTCAATTTATGTTCGATAATAAATGAAATTGATATAGATAAATTACCAAAACACATAGCTATTATAATGGATGGAAACGGTAGATGGGCTAAGAAAAGGCTATTACCAAGAAGCTTTGGGCATCAGGAAGGTATGAAAAGAGTTATAGAAATAGTAGAAGCATCTACTGAGCTAGGAATCAAGCATTTAACCTTATACGCTTTTTCAACAGAAAACTGGAAAAGACCAAAGGACGAAGTTGATGGTTTGATGAAAATTTTAATTAAATATATTCGAAATGAGCTAGATAGACTTGTCAATAATAACGTAAGACTAAACATTTTAGGAGATATATCTTCTTTACCCAGTTTAGCCAGATTAGAGGTTGAGAAAGCTATTGATGAAACAAAAAATAATAAGGGTATGATATTAAACATTGCCTTAAATTATGGTGGTAGAGATGATATCATTCATGGTGTTAAAAAAATATTAAAAGATGTAAAATTGGGTAATATTAATATAGAAGATATAGATGATAATTTATTCTCAGAGTATTTATATACAAAAGGGCAACCAGATCCAGATTTACTAATTAGGCCGAGTGGTGAACTGAGGGTTAGTAATTTCTTATTATATCAAATAGCATATTCTGAATTCTGGTTCTCTAATGTCTTATGGCCTGATTTTAAAAGAGAAAAATTATATGAAGCAATTATTGATTTTCAGAAAAGAAACAGAAGGTTTGGAGGAATTTAAGTGAAAGACTTGGGTATTAGAGCTCTAACTGGTATTATTGGACTATTAATCTTAGCATTTATTGTATCTAAGGGCAAATTATATTTATCTATTTCTATATTAGTGATCTCCGTAATAGGATTATGGGAATTCTATAGAGCGATTAATAATATTGATATTAGACCTATAAATTACATTGGCTATTTGGGTGCCGTTGGGATTTTTTTAACGAACATATTCCCGAATATTCCAATAAGCCTAGTTTTTTATCTACTTACGGTTTTTTTATTAGTTAGCCTTTTGCTAAATAAGAATATAAAAATTATAGATATAGCGACAACATTATTAGGAGTTATTTATATTCCCTTTTCTCTATTTTATGTATATAAACTGGATAATACTATATACATATGGCTAGTATTTTTAATTGCCTTTGGAACTGATACCTTTGCTTATATTGTAGGGAATCTTATGGGTAAAAATAAACTTTGTCCCAGTATAAGTCCAAACAAGACTAGAGAAGGTTCCTTGGGAGGAATACTAGGCAGTTTAATTATTACCCTAGTATTTGGATACTTTACAGATGTAAATTACTTGTGGAGATTAGTAGTTTTATCAATCATAGCTTCTGTTGTATCTCAAACTGGTGATTTGGTTGCTTCAAGGATTAAACGACTGGCAGAAATAAAGGACTATGGTTTTATTATGCCAGGTCATGGAGGGGTATTAGACAGATTTGATAGTATTATTTTTAGCGCTCCATTAATATATTATTATGTAGAATATTTTCTAATCTAGTTAAATAGGTGGTGTTTTTATGCAAACAGCAATAGCTGCGATTTTTGTATTTTTGCTAGTAATTTTGCTACATGAGTTGGGTCATTTCACAGTAGCAAAACTAGTAGGTATAAAGGTAAATGAATTCTCAATAGGTATGGGCCCGAAACTGCTTCAAAAAAGAAAAGGTGAAACTCAATACACTTTGAGAATATTACCAATTGGTGGATATGTACAAATGGAAGGTGAGGATGAAGATTCTGATGATCCTAGAGCCTTTGGTAAAGTACCTGCCTTATCAAGGATTGCTGTAGTAGCAGCGGGAGCAATAATGAATTTTGTTCTAGCTATTATAGTACTGTCAATAGTTTCTTTTAGCATGGGGCAACCAACTAACACAATAGGTGAAATTATTCCTAATACTCCTGCTCAATTTGGAGGAGTGATGGAAGGTGACAGGTTTATTTCTATAAATGGTACTCCTATTAATACATGGGATGACCTATCTAACACTATAAGTAGTTCAAGTGGCAATGAAGAATTTCAGATTAAAGTTATTAGGGATAATCAAGAGGAAACCCTATATATCCAACCAACAGTAGAAGATGGGAAAATAATGATTGGTGTAATTCCTATGTATGAAAAGTCTTTTGTAGCTGGGTTAAAAGGTGGCTTTGAAATGACTGCTAATTTCATAGGGCTTATGTTTGATTTTGTAAAAATGATATTTACTGGTGGAGTCTCGATTAATGACTTATCTGGTCCAGTAGGAGTAATAAATGAAATAGGAAATGCTGCACGAATGGGTACTATGAATTTACTAATACTTTTAGGCTTTATTAGCGTGAATTTAGGTTTCTTTAATCTTTTACCTATACCTGCATTGGATGGTAGTAGATTGATATTTTTATTTATTGAATTGGTAAGAGGAAAACCAATTAATCCTGAAAAAGAGAACTTAATTCATTTTGTTGGCTTAATATTTCTATTGGGTTTAATGCTTGTAGTAACTTATAAGGATTTAATAAGAATAGATATATTTGGCTAAATCTATAAAGGGTGATTAAAATGGAAAGAAAAAATACAAGAATAATTAAAGTTGGAAATAAGTTGATTGGAGGGTCAAATCCCGTTACAGTACAATCTATGACAAATACTGTTACAAGGGACATAGATGGTACTGTAGCACAAATCAACAGACTTGAGAATGCAGGTTGTGATATCATTAGAGTTGCTGTATCCGATTTTGATGATGCTAAGGCAATATCTGAAATTAAGAAAAAGATTAGTATTCCAGTTATTGCGGATATCCAATATGACTATAAGCTTGCCTTAGAATCTATTAAATATGGAATTGATGGTTTAAGAATAAACCCTGGAAATATAGGAAGTTTAGATCGGGTTAGGGAAATTGTAAAGGCCTGTAAAGATAAGCAATTATCCATTAGAATTGGCGTTAACTCTGGGTCGATAAAGAAGGAGTTTTTAGAAAAGTTTAATGGTGTAAATGAAGATTCTATGGTTGAGAGTGCCCTTGAACAGATTAGATTATTGGAAGACTTATATTTTCACGATATAAAGATATCCTTAAAGGCTAGCAACGTGCCTCTGACTATTAAGTCCTATGAGAAAATGAGTCAAGTATGTGATTATCCATTACACTTAGGAGTCACTGAAGCTGGTCCTGGGATGAAAGGTACTATCAAATCATCAGTTGGAATTGGAAGTCTACTTGCCCAGGGAATAGGAGATACGATTCGAATTTCCCTAACTGGAGATCCAGTTGAAGAAGTTAAGGTAGGTAGGGAGATTCTTAAGTCTTTAAATCTACTTAATGAGGGTGTTGAGTTGATATCATGTCCCACATGTGGACGAACTAAGATAAATCTAATTGATATAGTAAAAGAAGCGGAACAACGTTTAGATGGAATAAAAAAACATATTAAAGTTGCAATTATGGGTTGCCCAGTCAATGGACCTGGAGAAGCCAGAGAGGCCGATATTGGTGTAGCTGGTGGTAATGGTGAAGGTTTAATCTTTATAAAAGGTGAAATTATAAGGAAAGTCAAAGAAGAAGAACTACTTGATGAGTTGATAAAAGAGATAGAAAAACTATAATGAGATATACCAATGTAGATAGGGGGTATGTTCTTGGATGAAGGCTATATATTTGACAGAATTAATTAAAGATAAGAAGTATGATTATCTAAAAGAATTTAATATAAGGATATTTAAAGTGGAAATTCTTAAAGATACAATGGAGATGAAGATGTTTTTAGAATCAGATAGTATTTTGGATGATAATTCTACTAAAGATATAGAACAATTATTTAATACTAATTTTAGTGATTTTAAATTAGATTTAAGTTTCAAATATAATATAGATATGAATTCAAAAGATGTCATAAAAATCTATATGAATAATGTAAAATCATTTTTTAAAGATAAAATACCCTCAAGTACTTCATGGATTGAGGGTATAAAATTTGACCTAAGTAAAACCACGCTTGATTTAATAGTTCCAAATCCTATTGCAATGCATTCAATTAACAGTAATGGCTTTGTTAGAGATTTAAGGAATAAAATATTTAATGAAATAGGATTAAAGTTAGAATTGACATCTTCTGAAGAAAGTCACTTAGATGAAGATTCATTTTGGGAAGAAAAATATAATGAAGAAATACTAATTTCTAAGGATATTTTAACCAATTCAAATTATAATAGAGAAGGTAAAAAATCTAATAATATGGCATCAGCAAGTAAAAACTACGTATTTGGAAAATCTATAAAATCTGAACCTATAAAAATTAATACTGTGGATCTTCAAACTGGTTCAGCAACTATAAAAGGTGAGATATTTCAAATGGATACTAGGGATATAAAAGGTAATAGAACTTTAATTACCTTTTACATCTCAGATAGATCTGATTCTATATTAGTTAAAACTTTTTTGGATAATGAAAAAGCCAATTTGTTTTTAGCCAATATTAACATTGGAGACTATGCAATGCTTGAGGGTGATGTTATATACGATACATTTGCAAAATCTACTGCTATTATGCTTAAATCTTTAGTAAAGATTGAAAAAGAAGAAAGAATGGATAATTCGGAAGAAAAAAGAATTGAGCTGCATCTTCACACTAAAATGAGTTCCATGGATGGTGTGGCTAATGTAAAAAAACTAGTAGAAAGAGCGCACAAATGGGGACACGAAGCCATAGCGATTACAGATCATGGAGTGGTTCAATCATTTCCAGATGCCATGGATATAGGAAAGAAACTTGGCATAAAAATTATATATGGTGTTGAGGGATACCTAGTTAATGATAAGAAGCAAATTGTAACTGCATATAATCCTGATATGGATTATAGCGAGTTTGTCATATTTGATATAGAGACTACAGGTTTGTCAGCTATAAATGATGCCATTACAGAAATTGGAGCTATTAAGATTAAAGATGGACAAGTTATCGACACATTTAGCCAACTGATTAATCCAGAAAGAAAAATACCAGAATTTATTACTAATTTAACTGGTATTACAGATGAAATGGTCAAAGATAAGCCTACTGTTGATAAAGTGATTCTTGAATTTAATGAGTTTATTAAAGGAGCAGTTTTAGTCGCACATAATGCTAGTTTTGATGTTGGTTTCATTAGAGAGAAGTTGAAACTAATTAATCTAGGACTATATAACCCTGTTTTAGATACATTAGAATTAGCAAGAGCTGTTTTCACTGATTTAAAGAACCATAAACTTGATACTATTGCAAAATATTTAGATATAAGCTTGGAAAACCATCATAGAGCTGTAGATGATGCTACTGCTACTATGGAAATATTTTTAAAAACTATGGATATGTTAAAGACAAGAGGTGTCAATAGTTTTGATGATATCAATCGTCTAAATGGAAATAAAGATATTTCTAAGGACGAGGTTTTCCATATTATTATATTGGCTAAAAATTTAGTTGGATTAAAGAATCTATACAAAATTATCTCTGAGTCCCACATGAAACATTTTCATAGAAGGCCAAGAATTCCTAAATCTCTAATCGAACAATATAGGGAAGGACTTATAATTGGTAGTGCTTGTGAAGCTGGAGAGCTATATAAGGGTATTTTAAAGGGTAGATCATATACTGAGATAAGAAATATAGTAAAATTCTATGATTATTTAGAAATTCAGCCTATTGGAAATAATATGCATCTAGTTCGTAATGGTATCGTAAAAGATACTAAACAATTGGAAGATATTAACTTACAAATATATGAATTAGGGAAAAAATACAATAAACCTGTTGTAGCAACAGGTGATGTTCACTTTTTAGATCCAGAAGATGAAGTTTATCGTAGGATACTAATGGTTGGCCAAGGATTTCAGGATGCAGATCTTCAGCCACCCTTACACTTTATGACAACTAAAGAGATGTTGAAAGAGTTTAGGTATCTAGGAAGAGATAAAGCTAGAGAAGTTGTTATATTAAACCCAAAACTTGTAAATAATATGATTGAGTCAATAGATCCTATACCAAGTGGAACTTTCCCACCTATAATTGAAGGGTCAGAGGAGGATTTGAGAAGGATATGCTATGATAAGGCTTATGAAATATACGGTAATCCTCTACCTGAAATTGTTGTAAAGCGTCTAGAAAGAGAACTTACATCAATTATTAGTAATGGATACGCAGTCATGTATATAATAGCACAAAAGCTTGTTTGGAAATCATTAGAAGACGGTTATTTAGTAGGCTCTAGAGGGTCTGTAGGTTCTTCCTTTGCAGCAACAATGGCTGGTATAACCGAAGTTAACCCTCTTAAGCCCCATTATGTATGTCCTAATTGTAAGACCAGTGAATTTTTTGAAGATGGATCCATATCATCTGGTTCAGACTTACCAGATAAATTATGTCCAAATTGCAATACTAAATATATTAAGGATGGTCAAGATATACCATTTGAGGTGTTTTTAGGATTCGAAGGAGATAAGGAGCCTGATATAGACTTAAATTTTGCAGGAGAATACCAGAGTACTGCCCATAAATATACCGAAGAACTATTTGGTGAGGGATATGTATTTAGGGCCGGAACTATTGGAACCATTGCAGAGAAAACAGCCTATGGATTTGTAAAAAAATATCATGAAGCAAAAGAGATCAATGTTAATCCTGCTGAAATTAATAGATTGGTCCTTGGATGTACGGGAGTAAAGAGGACTTCAGGTCAACATCCTGGGGGAGTTATGATTGTTCCCCATTATAAAGATATATATGATTTCACGCCTATACAATATCCAGCTGATGACAAGAAATCTGGAGTAGTTACTACGCACTTTGATTATAATGCTATAAGTAGCAATATACTAAAACTAGATATATTAGGTCATGATGTGCCTACGATTATTAAGATGATAGAAGATATTACAGGCTTAGACCCCACCGCTATTCCGCTAGATGAAAAGAGTACTATGAAGTTATTTACAAGCACAGAACCTTTGGGACTAAGTGAATCTGATATTGATTGTAAGGTCGGAACATTAGGTATTCCTGAATTTGGAACTAAATTTGTTAGGCAGATGTTAGTTGAAACACAACCGAAGACATTTTCTGATTTAGTTAGAATAAGTGGATTGTCTCATGGTACTGATGTATGGATTAATAATGCTCAGGATCTAGTTAAAAATAAACAAGCTACTATTTCCCAAGTAATATCAACTAGGGAAGATATTATGCTTTATTTAATAAATGCGGGGTTGGATAATAAAAAATCCTTCTTCATTATGGAGAAAGTTAGAAAAGGTAAGGGACTTACTGAAGAGGATGAAAAGGAAATGAGCTCTTTAGACCTACCACCTTGGTATATTGATTCATGTAATAAGATTAAATATATGTTCCCTAAAGCCCATGCTGTAGCATATGTAATGATGTCTTTTAGAATAGCATATTTCAAAGTCCATCACCCTGAATCATTCTATGCAACCTACTTTACAACAAAAGCAGCTGATTTTGATGCTCAATTAATATTACAGGGTAATGAAGCTGTAAGTAACCGTATTAAGGAATTGGAATCATTAGGTAATGATTCCACAGCTAAAGAAAGAAACCTCCTTAATGTATTAGAAGTTGCTAGGGAAATGTACGCTAGGGGATTTAAGTTCCAAAATGTTGATTTGTATAAATCCCATAGCGATAGGTTTATTATTGGTGAAGAAGGGATATTACCACCATTAAAAGGATTAGATGGTGTTGGTGAGAACGCAGCTAGAAAGATAATGGAAGAAAGAGAAGTTTCGGATTTTATCTCTGTAGAAGATTTAGTTACTAGAACAAAGGTAACCAAAACAGTAATTGAGGCTTTGACAAATCATGGATGCCTTAATGGCATACCTGAAAGCAATCAATTAACCCTTTTTAGTATTTGATTTTATTGATATCACATGATATAATAAACCTGACAATATTAAGGTTTTTAGCAAAAAGAGTGGGGTTTCCCACTCTTGCTTTATTTATAGTAGACTAATTAATATATAAAGTATATCCATGGAGGTGACATTAGTGACTAATAAATCTACAAACAAGAGGAAGACAAATAAAAGAGAAATATTAAAAACCGTAAAACAAATGTGCCAAACAATTGCTGATGAACTAGGTTTTGAGCTAGTAGATATGGAGTATATTAAGGAGTTTGGAAGCTATTTTTTAAAGGTATATATTGATAAGCTAGGTGGCGTATCTACTGAAGATTGTGAAAAAATGAGTGAAAAACTAAGTCTTATGCTAGATGAAAGAGATCCTATCAAAGAAGCTTATTATTTAGAGGTATCATCCCCAGGATTAGATAGACCTCTGAAAACAGACAAGGATTTAAAGAAAAATTTAGATAAAGATGTTGAAATTAAGCTATATCAACCTATAAATAATATGAAAAATTATGAAGGTGTATTAGTAGATTTTAACGATGATGAAATCGTAATTAAAGATAGTCAAGGTAAGACTGTTTCTTTACCAAAAGAAGTTATCTCTATTGTTCGATTAGCAATTAAATTTTAGGAGGTTATTAAATGAATGAAGATTTTATTCAAGCTCTTCATGAAATAGAAAAAGAAAAAGGGATATCAAAAGATATAATATTTGAAGCGTTGGAGTCAGCCTTGATATCCAGTTATAAGAAAAATTTTGGCTCTGCCCAAAACGTAGTAGTTGAAATGGATAAAGAAACAGGTAGGACCAAGGTTTTTGCCCTTAAAGATGTAGTAGAGGAAATAGAAGATGAATACTTGGAGATCACTCTTGATGAAGCAAAGGAAATTGATGATAAATATACACTAGGGGATACTGCTTCCATAGAGATAACTCCTAAAGATTTTGGAAGAATTGCCGCACAAACTGCGAAACAGGTTGTAATCCAAAGAATCAAAGATGCTGAAAGAGATGTTATTTATGATGAATTTATCAATAGGGAAAATGAAATAATAACAGGCATGATACAAAGAATTTCAAAGAACAATGTATTTATTGATTTGGGGAAAACAGAAGGTATTTTACCACCTACTGAACAGATTGATGGAGAGGAATATGAACAATCTGACAGGCTAAAACTACTTATTCTTGAAGTCAAGAAAACTACTAAGGGTCCACAAGTAACCTTATCAAGATCTCATCCAGGGCTTGTAAAAAGACTTTTTGAACTTGAAGTACCAGAAATAAACAATGGCATAGTTGAAATATTCTCAGTAGCAAGGGAGGCAGGGTCTAGAACTAAGATTGCGGTTTACTCTAAAGATCCAGATGTTGACCCATTAGGTGCATGCGTTGGATTTAAAGGTAGTAGAGTAAAAGCTATTGTGGATGAGCTTAATGACGAAAAAATAGACATTGTTATTTGGAGTAAAGATATGGGAGAGTTTATAGCAAATAGCTTAAGTCCTTCTAAAGTGGTTAAGGTTGAAGTTAATGAAAAAGAAAAATCGGCATTAGTAGTAGTTCCTGACTATCAATTATCTTTAGCAATTGGAAAAGAAGGTCAAAATGCTAGACTTGCTGCCAAGTTGACTAATTGGAAGATAGATATTAAATCTGAGTCTCAATATAAGGAAATGGAGAATAATTGAGGTGATTGGTGTGAAGAAAAGAAAAATACCCATTAGAAAATGTATAGCATGTGGTGAAGGAAAGCCCAAGAAAGAATTAATAAGAATAGTAAAGACATCAGAAAATGATGTTAAGGTGGATTTAACTGGTAAGATCAATGGTAGAGGTGCATATATTTGTCCTACAATTGAATGCCTAGAATTAGCTATTAAATCTAAGAAGATTTCCAGAAGTCTCGAAGTTGAAATAACAGATTCAATTTATGAAGAGCTAAAAAAGGTTGTTGGGGGTCTTAAACAGGAGGAGAACACCTTGAAATAGTATAGGGGGTCATTATATGACAAAGATTAGAGTGTATGAGTTAGCAAAGGAATTAAATATGACTAGCAAGGAATTAATGGCAAAGATTGAAGAACTAGATATGGATGTAGCTAGTCATATGAGCTCCATTGAAAAGGAAGATGCTGCATTAATTAAGGAGTTATTTGGAGTCACTGAAGAATCAGATGAAGATATAATTGATGATTTGGAAGAAGATTTAAAGCCTAATAAAGAGCATAAATCATCAAAAAATACAAAAGATAATAAAAAGATAAAAAATGATAAAGATTCTAATGATTTCGAAGAAGTTAATGAAGAGTCTAAGAAAGATGGGGTTAATATAGAAATTAGTGGAAATATTACAGTAAAAGATTTAGCAGACAAATTAGATGTGAATCTATCGCAAGTAATTACAAAATTAATAGGTTTAGGAGTTATGGCTAGTCAAAATCAGGAAATTGACTCAGATACTGCCATACTTGTTGCAGAAGAATTTGGAGTAACTGCCACATTAATGGAAGCAGAAGATATAGAGGAAGAAATTATCGAGGAATTCCAATTGGATTTTGAAGATGATCCTAAGGACTTGGTTTCAAGACCACCAGTAGTAACTGTTATGGGTCATGTAGATCATGGTAAAACCTCTTTACTAGATGCCATAAGAGAAACACATGTAACATCTGGTGAGGCTGGCGGAATAACTCAACATATAGGTGCATATGCGGTTAAAGTAAATGATAAAAAAGTAGTATTCTTGGATACACCAGGTCACGAAGCATTTACTTCCATGAGAGCTAGGGGGGCAAGTATTACTGACATTGCAATTCTTGTAGTTGCTGCAGATGATGGTGTAATGCCACAAACGATTGAGGCAATCAACCACGCTAAAGCTGCTAATGTACCAATTATAGTAGCGATTAATAAGATTGATAAACCAACAGCTAATCTTGAAAGAATAAAGCAAGAATTAGTTGAAAATGGTTTATTACCAGAAGACTGGGGCGGGGATACTATAACTGTTCCTGTTTCAGCAAAAAATAGAGAAAATATCGATGAATTACTAGATATGATTCTTTTAGTTGCGGAAATGCAAGAATTAAAAGCAAATCCTAATAGAAATGCTGTAGGTACGATTATAGAAGCACAACTTGATAAGGGTAAGGGACCTCTTGCAACTGTATTAGTCCAAAAAGGTACTCTTTCAACTGGTGATTTAGTTGTATCGGGAACCGCAAATGGTAGAATTAGAGCTATGCTTGATGATAAGGGTAAAAGAATAAAAAAAGTAGGTCCATCAACTCCTGTTGTTATATTGGGTTTATCTGAGGTACCTAGTGCTGGTGATTTATTATTTTCAGTAAATGACGAGAAGACTGCTAGAGCATATGCAGAAAAGAAAAGGGAATTAAATAGAGAAGAACAATTTAAATCTGCAACATCATCTCAAGTTTCCCTTGAAGACCTATTTGAAAGAATCAAAGAAGGGGAAATTCAAGATTTAAACATAATTATTAAAGCTGATGTTAGAGGTTCTATGGAAGCATTATCTCAATCACTTGCAAAATTAGACCATGAAGAAGTAAAGATAAATATCATTCATGGTGGTGTAGGTGGTATCTCAGAAAATGATATTATGCTAGCTTCTGCTTCAAATGCTATTGTAATTGGATTTAATGTAAGACCAAATTTAAATGCAATCGAAGTATCAAAAAGAGAGCATGTAGATGTTAGAACCTACAGAGTTATATATGAGGCTATAGAAGATATTCAAGCAGCTGTAAAAGGTATGCTTGCGCCTACAATAGTAGAAGAAGTCCTAGGTAGAGCTCAAGTAAGAGCAACATTTAGACTTCCTAACAACTCAACTATAGCGGGAATCTATGTGTTAAATGGTAAGATAGCAAGAAATGCTCAGGTTAGACTATTAAGAGACGATATAGTTATATTTGAAGGTGGAGTATCATCCCTTAAGAGATTTAAAGATGATGCTAGAGAGGTTGCTTCTGGATATGAGGCAGGCTTAGGTTTGGAAAATTATAATGACATTAAAGAGGGCGACATGATAGAAGCCTATATATTAAAAGAAGTAGAAAGATAGAGGTATAGTCTTATGAACAACAAGAGGATAAATAGAATTTCTGAAGAAATTAGAAAAGTTGTATCAAATCTTTTATTTAATGGATTGAAAGATCCTAGAATAAACCATATGGCTACTGTTACAAGTGTTGAAGTAACAAGGGATTTAAGCTTTGCTAATATATATATATCTGTTTTAGGAGATGATCTCGAAAAGGAAAACACCATATTAGGACTAGAGAGTGCTAAGGGTTTTATTAGAAAAGAGATTGGTAGTAGAGTAGATTTAAGACATATACCAGAGCCTAAATTTCACCTTGATGAATCAATTGAAAATGCAATGCATATGTCTGAACTAATTGACAAAATCAATAAAGAGGATCAAGTACGTAGAGGTAATGAGGATGAATAATTTATTGATTAAATATATGGATGAAGCAATAGAGGCAATAAATAAAAGCGACAATATATTTATTGCTTCCCATATAAATCCTGATGGAGATAATATCGGATCTAGTTTATCTCTAGCTTTGGCTTTGAAGAAATTAAATAAAAATATCATTGTATTAAGTACAGATATTATACCCAATGACTATCTATTTTTGCCAGGCACTGAATTATACCAAGAGTATGATGAAAGCTTAGGTCCTATTGATTTACTAATAGTTGTGGACTCTAGTGATATTGATAGACTAGGTAGAAATAAAGACTTACTAAACAATTCAAAGATTGTAGTCAATATAGACCATCATATTACCAATACCTTTTTTGGCAATATAAATATAGTAGATGAAAAATCTGCAGCAACTGGTGAGCTTATATATTATTTTATTAAGCGAATGGGAATAAAGCTAGACAAGTATATTGCTACTAACATCTACACGGCAATTAACACAGATAGTGGAAAGTTTAGTTATGAAAGTGTAAGCAGTGATACCCATAGGATTGCGGCCGATCTGATTGATGTTGGTATTGATGTAAATGATATTAATATAAAGCTATATGAAAGTACAAGTATGGAAAGTACCAATCTATTCATAAGAACTTTAGCTACTCTTAATACACACTGTGACAATAAAATTGCCACAGTAAAAGTAAGTCAAAAAATGCTTGAAGAAACTAATACTTCATTAAATGATACAGAGGGCATTGTTTCTTTCATTAGGACTATAGACTCAATCGAAGTATCCTGTCTTTTGAAGGAAATAGATAGTAGTCAAATAAAAATTAGCCTAAGGAGCAAAAATTATATTGATGTTGCTTCAATTTGTGGAGCATTTGGCGGTGGAGGCCATATAAGAGCTGCTGGCTGTACAATTTATTCTGATTTGGATACTGCTGAGTCAAAAATAGTCCAAGAAATTATGAAAGCATTTGGTGGATTAAAATGAATGGTATAATTAATTTTAATAAACCAAAAGGAATGACTTCTCATGATGCAGTATATTACTTCCGAAGATTATTAAAGATAAAGAAGATTGGACATACTGGAACCCTTGATCCTGATGCAACTGGCGTCTTGCCTATTTGTATAGGTAAAGGAACAAGGGTCTCTGAATATTTATTAAATGCTGATAAGGAATATATTGGATGCCTTACATTAGGTTCAGAAACAGATACCCAAGATAGCAGTGGCAATGTGATACTTTCCTCTGATTTAAGTGTTAATGAAGAAGATATAATAAACTCATTTGAAAAATTTAAGGGTAAATCTTCCCAAATACCACCAATGTATTCCGCTGTGAGACATAATGGTAAAAAACTCTATGAACTTGCTAGGGAAGGTAAGATAGTTGAAAGAAAGCCAAGGTATATCAATATTTATGATTTAAAGATTCTAGATATAGAAGATAATAAAAAAATAAGTTTTTATACCAAATGTTCGAGAGGAACATATATAAGAACTCTATGTAATGATATAGGTAGGGATTTAAAAACTTATGGTCATATGTCGGATTTAAAAAGAGTAGGTGTTGGAAAATTTGATATTAAGGATTCTTTAAGTATGGAATACCTAAACAATCTTAGTATAGAAGAGATTAAAGAGTTAATTATGCCAATTGATATGGCTTTAGATGGCTTAGGAAAGATAGAAGTCCATAAGAGTTTATATAATAAGATTATAAACGGTGTGATAGTACCTGTTGAGTCTATTGATGTAAATCTAGATGATAGATATAGAATTTACTGTGATAATAAATTTATCGGCATAGGTAATATTATTATTAAAGAGAGTAATAAATTTATAAAGATGGATAAAGTATTTATTTAGGGTGATAAGATGGAAAACATAAA
>CAYOFC010000003.1:0-39044 GCA_964403265.1 uncultured Tissierella sp.
GGGATTGGAAGATAATTTGGCTAATGCTCTTAAGGATTTCAATAATTTTGTTTCTGAAATTAAATAATTTTTAACTACTTCTATTTATACATCAAAAACAAGCCATGGAAAGATCCCCGATTAATACCTTAGAGTTAAAGGTTTTGCTTGAAAAGGCACTGACGGAAGACATTAATAACCGCGAAATATATATGCGTGGAATACAAAAATCATACGAATATGAAGGTTACTGACTACGAAAAAATACACAAAGGGGAGCAGGATTCTCCCTTGCTCCCCTTTGTTATTATGGTTAATAATAATGATAGCTAATTTAATTAATATTTGATGAATTTTGTTCCAGGTACATTACAGATTGAACATTTTTCAGGAACGAATTTTTCTATGTTACCACATATTGGACATAAGTAGTAGAAGATTTCTTCTTTATCATCTAGGTTATCTAATGCTTCTTTATATAATTTAGCATGTACTTTTTCAGCTTCCATTGCATATGTGAATGATTGGATCGCAGCCTTATCTTTTTCTGGGTCAGCTTCTTTTAAGAAAGCTGGATACATAGTTTCAAACTCATAAGTCTCTCCATCTACTGCATCTTGTAAGTTTGCAGCAGTTGTACCTACTTTTCCAGCAACCTCTAAATGTCTTTGTGCATGAATTTCTTCAGCAAGAGCTGCAGCCTTAAATAATTTAGAAGCATTTACGAAACCATCTTTTTCAGCCTTTTTAGCATAGATTGAGTACTTTCTAGTTGCTTGAGACTCACCTGCAAATCCCTCTAATAAATTATCGATTGTCTTGTTTTCCATTATAAATCTCCTCCATATAATTAATTTTATTTTTTAACATTATTGTTTTATACAATCTGGACAAATTCCTTTGAAATAGATATCCTTGTTATTTATTTTGAAATCATCTAAGTCTTTTGATTGAAAATTACTTAGATTGATCTCGAAATCATAAATTTTGCCGCAGGATTCACATTTAAAATGTCCATGATTGTCAGTTACAATGTCATAACGAGTTTCATTATCTTCTATAGTTATTAGCTTTACTAGGCCTGCATCAATCAAGGCATTTAAAGAATTGTAGACAGTAGTCCTTGAAAGAGTAGGCAACTCCTTATGAAGCTCGGTATAGATTTGGTCCACATTAGGGTGGATCCTATTATCATTAAGAAACTCCAAAACCTTAAGCCTATGATGTGAAAGACGAATATTCTTATTTTTTAATTCCTTAGTTAATTCTTCAAAGCTCAATTTCATTAAATTCACACCCCTTCACAAACTATAGAAATATTAAAACTGATTACTAACTTGTAACGATTACAAACTTATTATAATATCAACTTGAATAAATGTCAAGGGAATTTACAGATTTATCTTATCAAATTTTAAAGGTTAAAAGTAAAAGTCAATAAGACCCCTATAAATTCACTAGATAGTTTGATATAATTATGTAAAAATTATTAATAGAGGGGTCAAACAATGGAAGAAGAAAGGCTTTTAAAAGAGATAATTATAGATAATAGTTTAATACTAGGGGTTTTCAGCAATTTAAAAAGAAAATCTGATGATAGTTTCAGTAAAGTTGATGTGAAACCAGTTTTAATAAAGGAAGAATTAAAATACCAATTTTCATTTTATTATTCAAATAAGGTACTGCACAAGAACCTAGATCCAGCTGAGGCTATTGATGAAATTGAGGATCTATTGAATAACATATTTAAGCAAGCTATGATATTTACAATAGACGCAGATTATCAAATTCTAATAAGTAAAAAAGGTAAAACCAATATACTTAAAAAGAAAGCTACTAAGAAATCCATGGATCTAAACCACAATAGAAAAAAGAAGTATATTCTAGAAGATGGAGAACCAGTAGATTTCCTTATTAGATTAGGTGTTATGAATGAACTTGGAAAGGTATCTAAAAAAAGATATGATAAATTCAGGCAGATTAATAGGTTTTTAGAAATGGTTGAAGATATAATTCCTAAGTTAAATAAAGAAGACAAATTGAATATTGTTGATTTTGGATGTGGGAAAAGCTATTTAACATTTGCTTTGTATCATTATCTAGTAGAGAAACTTGAAATAGATGTAAATATTATTGGACTAGACCTAAAGATGGATGTTATAAATTTCTGCAATGAGGTTGCTGAAGATTTAAGCTATAAGGGGCTTAGGTTTATCCATGGGGATATAAAGGATTATAATAGCTTTAATGATGTGGATATGGTGATTACCTTACATGCCTGTGACAATGCAACAGACGCAGCATTAGTTAAGGCCATTAATTGGAATGCAAAGGCGATTTTATCAGTACCATGTTGTCAGCATGAGTTTTATGATAAAATTGATTCTGATCCTTTAGAGCCTATGCTTAAACATGGGATAATAAAAGAGAAGCTTAGTTCCCTAGTAACAGATAGCCTTAGGGGCAATGTACTTGAAATAATGGGCTATCAAGTACAACTATTAGAGTTCATCGATATGGAGCATACCCCTAAAAATATCCTAATTAGGGCCATAAAATCCAATTCAGTAGATAAGAAAAAAGCACTGGACTCCTATAATGAATTTAAAGAATTTTGGGGTCTAACTGACCTGTATATTGAAAATCAATTAAAAGACCATCTAAGATACAAAGAGTAAGTTTATTAAAAGATTAAGAATCTATAGATAAAATAAATAAAATAAACTTTGAAAATTTGGTTAATAATCCTCAAATATCTGGCTCTACATGTTATAATGAAATAGAAAATGTTATGGGGGTGTTTTTTTGAGTCTTACTTTTAGTAGAAAACCAAGGAAAAGCTTTTTAAGAAATCTTATTGAATGGATATTTACTTTTTTAGCAGCATTTTTAATAGCCTTATTTATTATTTCCAATATAATAACACTTACCCAAGTTAAGGAACGGTCTATGGAGCCTACATTTATAGAGAATGATAGAGTGGTTGTATATAAATTAGGACTTTTATTTAGTGAACCAGAAAAGGGAGATATAGTTATTCTAAATAGGACAATTGATAAAAAAGGGATAATTAGAAATATGATTAACGAGGCTAAGGATATCTATAGTACTATCAAATCTAGATTTACAGGTGAGATTGAGAAGAATAATTTAATAAAAAGAGTTATAGGCCTTGAAGGGGATATTATCAATATTAAAAATGGCAATCTTTACATAAACAATGAACTTCAGAAAGAAACATATATTAAAGAATCAACAACGGCTAAATCCAGTATAGCTTACCCATTAGAAGTACCAGAGGGGAAGTTATTCGTATTAGGGGACAATAGGGAATATAGCTTAGACAGTAGAGATTTTGGTTTAATAGATGTTGAACAAGTTAAAGGTAAGGTAATTTTTAGGCTAGCACCATTTGGTAGATTCGGGAAAGTCCAGTAAGAAGCAATAATTTAATTATTGCTTCTTTTTCTTTCTCTAATTAACAGACTTAGCCTTTCTTCAGCTGCCATAAGTTGGTATATTGCAATATCAATATTATCTGAATCAGCATCATCAAATTTAGCCCTTGCTTGCTCGACTTCTTTAATAGTCATTTTTTCAATTTCATCCAATGAGGGTGCTTCTTGATAATTATTTTTCATAAACTTATTATAAATCTTCTTTCTCAAGTTTGTAAGCTTTGAAATGGCCATAATATATTCCTCCATTTAATTAGATGGCTAAATACTCCTAATATATTATAGTTTTGGACCCTAATAATAATGCCTTTATTTAAGATTTGTGATAGAATTAATTTAAGACATATTAATTTAAATTGGAGGAGATAGATATGTATAGTTTTGCAAATGATTATAGTGAAGGTGCACACCCAAAGGTTCTAGACCTTATGATTAAATCAAATCTTGAACAAAACATAGGATATGGTAACGATATTCATAGCGACAAAGCAAAAGAATATATAAAAAATGTAATTGGAGATAGTGAGGCAGATATACACTTTATACCGGGAGGTACTCATGCAAATCTTTTGGCAGTTTCATCCTTTTTACGACCACATCAAGCTGTAATTGCTGCAGACACTGGCCATATAACAAGCCAAGAAACGGGAGCAATTGAGGCTACTGGACATAAGATAATAAGCGTACCTGGAAAAGATGGCAAGATTACTCCAGAAAGCATTAATTATGGTTTAAAATTAAATTCAAAAGAGAATACACCACAGCCTAAAATGGTCTATATATCTAATTCAACAGAGCTAGGTACAATTTATACAAAATCAGAACTTACGGCTATTAGTGAACTATGTAAGGAAAAAGATCTAATACTATTTATGGATGGTGCTAGAATAGGCTCCGCCCTAGCTAGTAAATTAAATGATTTGACCTTTAAAGATCTAGCCAAGCTAACAGATTTATTTTATATAGGCGGAACTAAAAATGGTGCTTTACTTGGTGAAGCTTTAGTTATAATAAGAGATGAACTAAAAGAGGACTTTAGATATTTATTAAAGCAAAAAGGAGCTATGTTATCAAAGGGATTTTTACTAGGTATTCAATTTGAGGCTTTATTTCAAGATGATTTGTTCTTTGAATTAGCAAATTATGCAAACGAAAAGGCAGATCAAATAGCTGAAGCTATTAAGAAGCAAGGATACACTTTTTTAACAGAACCTTGCTCAAATCAGGTATTTCCAATACTACCGAATGATTTAATAGAAAAGCTATCTAAAGAATTTACTTTCAATACAATGGATGAGGTAGACAATAATCATACTGCAATTAGATTTGTAACATCATGGGCTACAAGCCAAGAAAGTGTAGATCAACTAGTCGGATTTTTTAATTCTATAAATTCTTAAAATAGATAAAGGGGAATGAAATGAATATAGCTTTTTTCTTAACACCAAAAAGTGAAATAATATATGCAACAACAGATGCGACAATGAGACAAGTATTAGAGAAGATGGAGTATCATACTTACTCTGCCATACCTCTAATTCATAGAAGTGGAAAATATGTTGGTGCTATTACAGAGGGAGATTTGTTATGGAAACTTAAGAATACTCCAAATCTTACTATTGAAGGCACAAATAAGGTTTCTATAAAGGATGTTAAAAGACACACAAGAAGTGACACCGTTTCCATAAATTCCAATGTAATAGATCTAATAACATTGGTTAAGACCCAAAACTTCGTTCCTGTAGTAGATGATGATGGAATCTTCATTGGAATAATTAAGAGAAGTGATGTAATTAACTATTGTGCAAAAGCATTACTTGAGAATGAACACTGAGAAAATATATAGTTGGAGTATACAAAGGAGGTGGCATTGTGAATTTAGAAAAATCTATAGAATACTTGGAAAAAGTAATGGAAAGATTTTATCCAATTGGCGATGATGGAAATGGCGGTGTTACAAGACTAGCCTATACAGAAGTGGAAGACCAGATGCATGAGGAATTTATTAGGCTGGGAACTGAGGAAGGATATTTAGTTGAAATAGACCAGGTAGGTAACACATTTTTAAGCATAAATAAAGAAGAAGAATATTATCTAGTAGGTTCACATTTGGACTCTGTAATCAATGGGGGAAGATTTGATGGTGTTTTAGGAGTCGCGGTGGGATTATTATTACTTAAAAGAGTTAAGGAGTCTAATTTAAAAATTCCTTTAAAAATTGTAGCTCTTAGGTGTGAAGAATCCAGCAACTTTATGAAGGCAACCCTTGGAAGTAGCCTAATTACGGGGGAATACAATTCCAAGGATTTTGAAGTACTAAAATCAAGAGCAGGCAAATCCCTAGGAGAAGTATTTAAAGAAAGAAATTATAGTAAAATACCAAATGTAATTGAGGGTGTAAAGGCCTATCTGGAACTCCATATAGAGCAGGGCAGAATACTAGAGAGTCAAGGCTTAAAAATTGGAATTGTAACAGCTATTGCTGGTAATACAAGATTTAAGGTAAATATAAAAGGAATGGCTGAACATTCAGGTGCAACACCTATGGGCATAAGACAAGATGCACTATGTGGTGCTTCTGAGATAATCCTAGCTATTGAGAAAATTGGGCAGGGTGATTCTAATTCTACAGCAGTGACCACAGTCGGCGTTATAGAAAATCACCCAAATTCATTGAATGTTGTTCCTGGAGAAGTAGAGATGTCTGTAGATATAAGAGATAAGGATAATGAGAATATTGAAAAATTAAGAGTTGAGTGTTATGACGTTATTGGAGAAATATGTAATAAGCGTAATTTACTCTATAATATTGAGTATTTATCATCCTCCTTGGCAGTTAAATTAGATGAGGAAATTACAGCTGAACTTGCCAAAATTGCTAGAGAAATGGATATTGAACATAAGATAATGCCAAGTGGAGCTGGCCATGATGCCATGAAGTTTGCAAGTATAGCTAAAACAGGGATGATTTTTGTACCCTGTAAAGGTGGAATAAGTCACAACCCAAAAGAAGAAGCGAATCTTGAAGATACGGCACTTGGAGCAAATATAATGTTCCAATTTCTGAAAGGTGAAGAAGAATTTAAATAAGAGTGATCCCATAAGAATCCCCTACAATTTGAATATAGCCAAATTATAGGGGATTGATTAATAATATTTATTTAAAATCCTCCAGAACCGCTTCCGCCTACTCCACCACCGCCACCACCAAAGGAACTTGTGCTTGTAGTCGAAGTACCAGTATTACCGTAAAAACTATTGTTAAATCTGTCTTCAAAGTTAGATCCACCCTTACTATTCATTAGGAAATAAAAGTAGCCCCAGTGTAGTGGATAGTAATTATCGCCTATTGATTCCCTATAGCCATCTAAATCCTTCATAGGTAAGTCTAAAGCTATTAAATAAATCATTGAAAGATCAGTAGATAGACCTAAATTATCAAAATCATTCTTACTGTTATTCTTCTTAAAGTCCTTCCAAAGTCTATATTGAATATATCCCTTATCGGATTTTCTTTGGAAAAGGAAAATACTATAAATCATAATTACTATACTTATCACAAGTAAAGAAATTCCAAATAGTCCTTCAAAAAGTAAACTAATAATACTAATAACAAGCAATAAGATACTTAATAATAAAATAGGTCTTCCTAATTTTTTTCCCATTGGATCAAAGTAATCTCTAGTATTTAACTCTTCCTTTACCATTATTATATACCTATTTTTTATAAATAGCATTAAAAAATTGTGACTCTGCTTATTTGAATAAAAGGCAAAGTAATGTATAATGGATAAGGTGAAATGTGATGAATCCATAAAGTAATCACCAAAAAAATGACGAAATCATACTAAAGACAGAAAGAGTGATGTTATGTTTGATAATATAAAAGATGAAGCAAATAGGTGTTTACTATGTAAGAAAGCTAGATGTGTACAAAGATGTCCAATAGATACACCTATACCAGAAATCATAGAGCTTATCAAGGAAGATAGACTTCAGGAAGCTGGAGAAATAATGTTTGACAACAATCCCCTATCTGTTTTGTGTGCTGTGGTATGTCCCCACGAAAACCAGTGCAAGGGTAATTGTATAAAGGGCATCAAAGGCGAGCCTATTGACTTTTATAAAATGGAAGAGATAATCTCAAATGAGTATTTAAATAACCTAGAATTTGAACCTATAGAGAGAAATAAAGATAGAATCGCAATAGTTGGATCAGGTCCAGCAGGAATGACCATATCAGTAATACTTGCCCAAAGGGGTTACAAGGTAACCATGTTTGAATCAAATGAAAAGATAGGCGGAGTACTGAGGTATGGGATACCTGATTTTAGACTACCTAAGGATATATTAGATAAATTTCATGATTTGCTAATTAATTTAGGGGTTAAAATTAGGCCTAATACATTGATAGGCCCAGTAATAACAATTGATAAACTGTTTCAAGATGGATACAATGCAATATTTATTGGAACAGGGGTCTGGAACCCTAAAACTCTAAATATAAAGGGTGAAAGCTTGGGGAATGCACATTATGCAATTGATTATCTAAAGTCTCCATCAGTATATAGTCTTGGTGAAAAAGTAGTAGTCATTGGAGCAGGTAATACAGCTATGGACTCTGCAAGAACAGCCAAGAGAAACGGAGCCAAGGAAGTTAGTATCTTATATAGAAGAGGCTTCGAAAGCATGACTGCTACAAAACATGAAATAGAAGAAGCCAAGGAAGAAGGAATAGGTTTTGAATTATTTAAAACACCAATAGAAATTGTAGATGAGGGACTAATTTACAAAAAAACCAAGCTAGCTTTAGATGATGATGGAAGCGAAAGCTTAATAGAGATAGAAAATACAGAGGAACTATATAGATGTGATTCCATAATTATTGCCATAAGTCAAACTGCAAAAAACAATATAACAGTTAATAATAAGGGATTTAGAACCATAGGAAATGGATTATTAGCAGTAGGGGAGACTGGAGAAACAAGTAGGGATGGGGTTTTTGCATCTGGGGATGTTGTTACTGGGGCAAAAACAGTTGTAGAAGCCGTAGCACATGCTAAGACGGTAGCAGAATCAATCGACCAATATTGTATTAATAATTAGGAGAGTAAAATTACCACAGAAGGATTTGTTAATTTAAGATAAGGAGATTGTTATGAATAATTTGAATAGGAATGACTTGGATTATTTTCAGCCAATTGAAATTGCTGATGGGATATATTGGATAGGTTATGCAGATGATCATAGTGGATTACACTGTAATCCTTATATAATAGTTGATGATGGAGAGGTAGTACTTATAGATGGAGGGAGTAAGGATGACTTTAGTACAGTTATGCTAAAGATACTACGACTAGGTATCAATCCTAATCAAATAAATAGATTGATATACCAGCATTTTGATCCAGATTTGTGCGGCAATTTGCCACATCTCGAAGCTATAATACCAAACCCAGATTTAAAGATAATATCTCACAAGGATAACAATGTATTTATAAATTATTATTCATCAGCCACACCCAAACTCTGTATCGAAGAAATAGGCTATGCTTATACATTTAAAAGTGGAAGAAGACTAGAGTTTTATAGGACACCTTATGCCCATTCACCAGGCAGTTTCATAACTTATGATTCTAGTACCAGGACCCTGTTTTCTAGTGACATATTTGGTAGCTATGATATAAATTGGGGTCTCTATAGCAATATACCAAAGGAGTGTTATGAATGTAAGTCAGGAGCAAAGTGCCATTTAGGTGAAAGTGGATGCAATGTCCAAGGTATATTAGAATTCCATAGGAAAAACATGAACTCAACTGAGTCACTAAAGTATGCACTGGATCAAATAGAAAAACTAGATCCTCTCTTGGTAGCGCCTCAGCATGGAAGTCTAATAGATTCTAAAGAAGAGCTTATTATGATAATAAATAAACTAAAGAATGAAAAATATATAGGATTTGATTATTTTTTACAGGGGATAGAAAATGGAAAACATCAATAATTTCATCAAATATAATGAAGATGTAAGCGATGATTATGCAAAACTTCAATTAGAAAGATTTGCTGATAAAATAGATAGCCAAAACTTGAATCAACTGATGACAGATCTAATGCTAAAATACTCTGATCTATCTAAGAGATTTGAAGAAAAAAACCAACTTCTTGTAGAGAATAGGGTAATGTTAGAAAAATATAATACACAATTAGAAGAATTGGTTAATGAAAAAGTTAATGAAATTAGTGAATCACAAATGTCGACTATATTTGCCCTAGTTAAACTTGCGGAATCTAGGGATGATGAAACAGGAGACCATGTAGAAAGAACTGCTGAACTATGTAAACTAATGGCCATATATCTAAGAAAGTATCCTAAATATAGTGGTGTTATTGACAATGAATATATAGATAATATCTATAAGGCAAGTCCACTGCATGATATAGGTAAGGTAGGTATACCTGATGGTATACTCCTTAAGAAAGGAAGACTTACGGAAGAGGAATTCCAGATTATGAAATCTCATGTTGAAATAGGACATGATACATTAAAAGAGGTTTATAATAAGTACGAAGCAAATACATTCTTGCAAATGGGTATGGATATTACAAGATACCATCATGAAAAGTGGGATGGAACAGGATACCCCATGGGTATAAAAGGTGAGGAGATCCCACTTTCTGGAAGAATAATGGCTATAGTAGATGTCTATGATGCACTACGTTCTAAACGGGTTTATAAAGAAGCCTATTCTCACGCTAAAAGCGTGAGGATTATTAAAGAGGGTAGAGGTAAGCATTTTGACCCTGAATTAGTAGATATATTTATTGAACACCATATTGAATTTAGGGAAAGACATGATTTCTTTCAGTTTAAAATATAAATAAATTAATGGACCAGTGAAAAAGTCCTCTGTCATCCAGGGCGAGGTCGAAGGATCTTTGATATATTGAAAACATAAGATCCCTCACTGCGCTTGGGATGACGAAATAAGAAATTTAATCTAATCTATAATTTACTGCTTGGGATGTAAATAATTGTGTATATAGGCTATCTTTGTTATCTAGTAGATTTCTATGAGTATCATAATCTGAGATTTCCCCATTATCGACCACCAATATTTTATCGCAGAATACACTACTGGCCAATCTATGGGATATATAGACAGCAGTTTTCCCTTTTACAAGCTCACTAAAGTTTTCATAAATCTCTGCTTCAGCCAAGGCATCTAAAGCAGCAGTAGGTTCATCCATTATAACCATATTGCCATCTTTATATAAGGCCCTTGCTATGGCAAGCTTTTGACTTTCTCCACCTGAGAGTTCCAAGCCATCTTCCTCAATTACCTTCAGCATCATCTGGTCTAACCCCTTAGATAATCCTCTAATCTTATTATTTAGACCTACTTTATCTAAGGCAGTCATTATACGATTTTCATCTAGATTATCAGAAGAACAAGCAACATTTTCTCCAATTGTAAAGGCCATGATATTTATATCTTGAAATACTACGGAAAACATTGAGAACAGTGACTTTTTACTGAATTCCTTTATAGGGATGTTATTTATCAATATTTCTCCACTAGTGGCATCAAATAGCCCTATCATTAATTTTACAAGGGTACTTTTTCCAGCTCCATTTATACCTACTATTGCAAGGCGTTCGCCCTTATTTATTTTAAAGTTTAGGTTTTTAAATATATATTTATCTGTATTAGGATATTTAAAACTAACATCTTTGAATTCAATTTCTAGAGTATCATTTTGGATAGGGCCTCTGACACCGCCATGTTCACCTAAGTCCCTGTCCATAAATTCGTAGAAATCTTGTACATACTGTCCTTCATTTAGTATAAAAGATATATTATCGGCTAATGTTTTCATTAAAATGGATAGATTGGTTATGGCAGCTATATACATTGAAAAATCAGCAATGCTCATACCATTTAACCCTCTGTAGATTAGGATACCATAGGTAAGTAGATTACTTACAAGTAAGCTAACAAGTCCTATAAAACCTAAAATATATTCTTTGTTCTTAATCATCTTGTGAAGGGATACAAAGCCATTTATCTCCTTATTATAATTACTAAGTATCCTATCTTTAAAATTGTATATCCTAATATCCTTTCCATAAGCAAAATCATGGGTTGTTTTGTAATAGTATTTTTTTCTTCTTTCAGCATGGGCAAGCCTCTCTTTCATACCGTACTGATAATTGTGGACTTTTTTGTTAATCCATACTGTTATAAATATATTGAGTAATAATCCCAGTAGTATCCAAATATTTAAAAGTCCAATAAAAACCGATAGGGCCACGATAGTAATAAATATAGGTGCTGTTTCAAATAATTTGTGGTAAACTCCCTCAACACCATTGCCATTACCATTTGTTGCCTCCATAGCCCTACTGTTTTTCTCCATAAAGCTAGCATCTTCCACATTTTTATAGTCCATGCTTACTATTTTATCGAAAATATCACGTATATAATCAATTCTTAGTTTAGTAATCTCTGGATAGGCCAAATCATGTACATAGGTACGAAGAAAGCCAAATATACCTGTTAGAGTAAAATAACCTAAAACTATTAGTAATACTTTTTCAACACTAGCCATATCCCCTAAAGATAATTCATCAATCAGAAACTTGGGCAATATTATTGAAAAAAATGGATAGATGGAAGCAGCAATCGCATAAATAATAAAGTAGAAGTAGATCATTTTGTTGTGAATGCTAATGTTTTTTAATAGTCTCTTTAGCATCTGGCTGAAGGAAATTTTTTGCTTATCATGCATGACATCACTCCTAGAAAATTAGTAAGAATATTATAACATATTACTATAATAGATGGTTAAAAAGGATTTGATATTCTGAACCACTATTAGTTAATAATGATTTATATATAACATATATAGATATATAACGTTTAAATAATACAAAGTGTCCATTATTTTTCATAACATAAAAATAACCAGTATCCGTAGATACTGGTTATTATAAAATATTATATTATCCTCTAAGTGGTTTAAGTGCATTACTCCAAGCAATTACTTGATCAAGTAGTGTTTCTACTGAATCTTTATGGAATTCTTGTGGTTTGAACACGCTCATATTTTCAAAGTCAGTAAATAGAGAGAACATTACTTGTTGGCGAACATCTGCCATTTGAAGCTCTCCTGCTATAAGTCTTAGATGCTCTACAGCCCTAACACCCATTGCACTACCATAACTTACAAATCCAACAGCCTTATTAGCCCATTCTTGAGCTAAGAAGTCTATGGCATTTTTTAATGCTCCTGGTACTGAATGATTGTATTCAGCAGTAACCATTATATAGCCATCAAATTCCTCAATTTTTTCTGACCATTTAAAAGTATGGTCTTTCGTATATTGTTTGTATCCTGCTGGCATTGGCTCATCTAATAGTGGTAAATTATAATCAGCTATATCGATTAGTTCAAACTCTGCATCCGTTCTATTTTTAGCTTGCTCTAAAATCCATTTTGCTACAGCCTCTCCGTTTCTTCCTGGTCTAGTAGAACCAAGTATTATACCTATCTTTGTCATTTTACAACCTCCATTTTCTTGTTTTACTACATCTATAAATAATCTATTTAAGATTTATAATCTATTATGAGTATACCCATGAAAATAATAAACTAACAAATAAATATGAAAATATATACTATGACATACTATTCAGTTTGTGCAATATTATTTTAGTAATTGAATAGAATAAATAAAATAGATTATTAGAAAATGGGGGAATCATAGTGAATTTTAAGAGGATATTAAGTATTTTTATCATAATATTTATTCAAATTTCTTTGGTGACAAACAGTATTAGTTATTCAATAGAAGTAAATGAAGGTGTAATAAACTCAAGACAATCAATGAATAATCCATACGATACGAAAGAAAAAATAAGTAATATATTAATAAGCCTAGAAGAAATCGATATAAATGGTATAATTAGATATTCCCAAGATTATACTGATGATGGTTATATCGAAAGTATTGAAGAAATAATAGTAGAAACTACAGAAATAGCAGAGTTTAATATAAATGGCTTACAATTAAGGGAAGGAATCTCAAATGAAGAAGTATTGCGAGTTAAAAGATTTTTGATTGAGAAAGGTTATGCTGGTCTAGAAGAAAGTTATTATTTTGATTTAAGTACAAAGAACATTGTAAAAGAATATCAAAAAAATAATGGACTAAATCCAGATGGAATCATAGGTCCAAAGACCTTTGGTCAAATTAACGAAGATATGAAAGCAAATTCAATCAATATATCAAATATAGAGATTGAATTACCAAATATCCTTCCAGAAAAAAAGTGGATACTAATAAATAAAGAAAGCAATACACTATATCATTATGAAAACAGAGAACTAATAAATAAATACCCAATCGCATCAGGTAAGACCCCAAGCCACACACCTGAAGGAAAGTTTACAATAATTGTAAAATTTGTGAACCCATATTGGGGAGGTGCAGGTAAGTATACTCCAGTTAAAGGTGGTGCTCCAAACAACCCTTTGGGCAAAAGATGGCTTGGCCTAAGTATACAGGGTGGAGGCACCTATGGTATACACGGCAATGCAGATGTTTATAGTATAGGTAAGCACGTATCCCTAGGGTGCATAAGAATGTTTAATGAAGATGTAGAGTTCTTATACGATATAATCGATTACAACACACCAGTATGGATATTTAGTAGTATGTCTGAAATTTAGCTTGTTAAAATTTGAAATTTATGGGAATATATGAGTGAGGAGGAGTTGCATGATAAAATTAATCATAAAAAGCTTTATAAAAAACTATGAAGTTATCGATGATGAAAAGGTAAGAGAGAACTATGCTGTTCTATCGGGAATACTTGGAATTATATGTAATTTATTACTTTTCTTAATAAAGTTAGTAATTGGTTTTGCAATAAATAGTATAGCTGTTATATCAGATGCATTTAACAATTTAACAGATTTAGGTACATCAGTGGTTACTATATTTGGTGCCAAACTTAGCAATATGCCACCGGATGAAAATCACCCATATGGTCATGGAAGATTTGAATATATAGCATCCTTAGTTGTTTCTTTTATAATATTTACAGTTGGACTGACATTACTTAGGAGTTCCTTTGACAAAATCATAAGTCCGGAGTCTGTTGATTTTAATATGCCTTTGATAATTATTTTGCTTATATCCATATCGATTAAAGTATGGATGTTTTCATATAATAGATATATTGGAAATCTTATTAATTCAAGTATTAATAGGGCCATTGCCCACGACAGTATAAATGATGTTTTGGCAACTACTGCAGTAGTTATAGGAACAATATTTGGTAAGTATGTATCACTTCCTATTGATGGTATCCTAGGACTAATTATATCAATATTAATAATCTACTCAGCATTTACAATTGCTAAGGATTCTGTAGATTTAATATTAGGTCCAGCTCCTGATCCCCAAGTTATTGAGTCTATCAACGCAATAGTTTTATCAGGAAAGGGTATTAAAGGTGCCCATGATTTAGTAGTCCATGATTATGGCCCTGGTCGTGTAAATGCATCGATTCATGCTGAAGTATCAGATGAAGCTAATATAGTAGAAATCCATAACGAAATAGATAAAATTGAGAAAAAGGTTAAGAAGGAACTTGGGATAAGTATTGTAATTCACATGGATCCTATTGAATAAAAAGCAATTCATACCACTAAAACTATTGAAAAACCCAACAAAATATGGTTATATATAATAAGGTGGAAAACCAAGCTAATAGGAAGAGGTTTAATTTAAGATGAGTGTACTCAATAAATTTTTAGGAAATATAATTAACACATTTGCAAAATTAGTTACATTAGTATTTGACTTATTTATTTTTATAACTGAATCCATAGTCTTACTTACTAGAACAATAGGAAGAGGATTATATGGTCTAATAAGTATGGGTGGATGTTTGATGTTTTTTATTTTAGGGCCATATGCAATAGCCCTACTCTTAAATCCAGTTATAATGACCTTTGTCTTATTTCTAATAATAATTCCAATATTAGGTACAAAATTTGTTTCCTACCTAAAATATATTAAATACACAATTACAGAGTACTTATTTGATAGGGCTGACAATTTAATCCATGGAAGAAAAGCTAGACATGAGTCTTTTGGTGGATATAGTGATAGATACAAAAAAATGGAGCAGGAAAGACTAAGAAAAGAACAACAACAACGTCAAGAAGAACAACAAAGACAATGGGAAGAGCGATTTAGGCAATGGAACGAACATCAAAGCTACCAAGGTGGTGCAGGATATGGTTTTGGTGGATATAATACAGGTGGCCAATCCTATGTAAATCCCAATATTGAATTCAAAAGCAAATATGAGAAAAGCTGTGATTTATTAAGTGTCCCATATGACTCAGATAAATACCAGATTAAGTTGGCCTATAGAAAAAAAGCCAAAGAATACCATCCAGACTTAAATAAAGCAGCAAATGCAACAGAAGTTTTTCAAAAAATCAATGATGCATATGAGTTCTTAAGTGACGCTAATATTGAAAGATACAAGAGTTTGTAGTAAAAGTCTGCCTGCAAAAGACACTTTTAAGAGAGGTTATGATGATGGATTTAGATTCTGAATTTGTAAAAAAGGCCTTATTTTTAATAAGCTTCACAATTATATTGATATTTATTTTATTTAATATTGTAACTGTTATAGATATATTAGGAAGATTTATTTCCATAATGTCACCATTTATATTAGGACTAGTTATAGCCTTTATTTTCAATGGGCCAATGAGATTTATTGAAAATAAGATACTTGGAAACAAGGGTATATTTAAGAAACTATCACCTGGGCTAAAAAGAGTTATTAGTTATTTAGTTACCCTTATAATTGTTGTTTTCACATTTGCTTTAATTTCCTTTATAATTATTCCTGAGTTAATAAATACATTACAGGATTTAGGAAGTAAAAGCTCAATATATATTGAAAAAGTGCAAGAACTCATAACAAGAATTTTTGAAGACAACTCCCAGCTAGTGGAATGGGCTAATCTTGTAGAATTTGATTGGAAACAGATTCAAAATAATTTCATTGAGTTCACAAAAAATGGCATAATTGGAGTATTAGAATCAACACTTAATATTTCCATGACAATAGTTAGCGGAACTGTAACATTTGCACTAGCATTTGTATTTTCCATATATGTCCTATTCCAAAAAGAAAAGCTAATTAGGCAAATGAAGAAATTAATATTAGCAATATGCAATAAAAATGTAGCTGAGAAGATATTCTATATTTCTAGTCTATCAAACAGGGTATTTTCCAGTTTTCTTTATGGTCAAGTAATGGAAGCTATTATATTAGGAACATTATTTTTTATAACTATGTCAATATTTAACTTCCCTTATGCACTAATGATAAGTGTGACCATAGCATTTACATCAATAATACCTATTTTTGGTGCCTTCGTAGGTGCGGCTATAGGGGTATTTTTAATAATAGTTATAGATGCAAAAATGGCATTTTGGTTTGTGATATTGTTTTTAATAATACAACAAATTGAAGGCAATCTAATATATCCCTTTGTAGCAGGAAAAGCATCAGGCTTACCTTCGATTTGGATACTTGTAGCTGTAACGGTAGGTGGCAGTTTGATGGGAGTGCTTGGAATTCTTTTATTCATACCAATATTTTCCATACTCCATACACTATTAAGTGAATATGTAAATGCTAGGCTTAGAGATAAGGAAATAGAAGACTTGTAGCTCTATCCTGCATTCATCGTTAAGAAATAAATAATTGTGGACAAAAGATTATTTATGGGTATTATATATATGATGCATTAAATAAGAGGTGCATCACAATATATAAAGGCAGAGGTGTTTAGTAATGAAGAAGTTTTTAGTATTGGGTTTGGTACTTGTATTAGTATTGACCATGGCAGTAGGCTGTAGCTCCGACAAGGCAAAATACAAAGATGGAACATATACAGCAGAATCTGAATTTGATAGCAATGGCTACAAAAGCGTTATAGAAATAGTAGTATCTGGTGGAAAGATTACATCAGTAGACTATGACGAGTATAACGAAGCAGGCGATAGAAAATCAGAAGACGCTGAATATGCTGAAATGATGAAGGGAGTATCAGGAACCACACCTGCTGAAGCATATGAACTATTGGAGAAGGCTTTAGTTAGTAAGCAAAATGTAGATGATGTAGACCTGGTATCAGGTGCTACTTCAAGTGCAGAAACATTCAAAGCACTAGTTAAAGAGGCGCTTAATAAGTAATTAATAAAGAGTAATAAAGAATCCTATTGGGTAAGCCCAATAGGATTCTTTGTTCTAGATTACCCAGTTTCCATCTTTAAATAGTTCTATGACCTTACCATCTTTTTCATAGGCAACTATATCAAGTTCAGGTCCACCAACCATGAAGTCGACATGGATTAGACTAAAGTTGGAGCCTTTAGCAGCTAATTCTTCTTCGGTCATTTCAGAGCCATTTCTCATAGCATATGCATAGGCTCTACCCAGTGCAAAGTGAACAGATGCATTTTCATCAAATAGAGTATTATTAAATAATATACCAGTATTTGATATAGGGGAGTCGTCTTGAACAAGAGCTACTTCACCTAGATATCTAGCACCTTCATCATTTTCTAAAAGTTTTTCTAAGACATCATATCCCTTTTCAGCATAGAAATCTACAACCTTTCCATCTTTAAAAGTAAACCCAAAGTTTTCTACCAATTTTCCGTTTAAACTAAGTGGTTTAGTAGCTTTTAGAGTTCCATTAACCTTTAATTTATGAGGTGTGGTGAAGACTTCCTCAGTTGGCATATTTGCCACATAAGCAGCACCAGCCAAGCTCTCTTTGGAACCACCCATCCAGAAATGATCTTCGGCTAAATATACTTCAAGATCGGTTCCAGGTCCTTTAAGGACAAGTTTCTCAAATTGTTTGTCATTTAAGAAATTCTTATATTTTTTTAGGTTCTCATCGTGAATTTCCCATGCCTTTATAGGGTCTTCTTCTAGAATACGAGTTGCTTCAAAAATCTTCTCCCACAGTTTCTCTATAGCTTCCTCATCACCAAGGTCAGGATAGACTGATTTAGCCCAAGGCAAAGATGGTACTGCTAATATGGACCATTTTGTACGGCCTGTCATCCTGTACTGCATTAAAGGAGTTGAAGCCAAAGAAGCTGTCTTTTGGTTTTTAGCTACTAAATCTCCATCTATATCCTTTAATAGTTCTGGATCTGGTGCAGATATAAACATATGGTGATAGTCATCCTTATACATAGCCTCTATAGAATCAACCTTCCACTGAGGATATTCTTCAAATACATAATCCTTGCCATATTTATATCTGATTAGGCTCATCTCATCATCAGCAAACAAAAACTCTACATGTTTTGCACCGAGTTCATATGCCTTAGCCATTACTAGCCTAGCTAAAGGTATACTATCTATATTGCCACCTATTATCAATCCCTCTTTTTCCTTTAGATTGATTCCTACTTTTACTGCTAGTTCAGCGTATTTTTCTAATTTGATTTGAAAGTCATTCATATTCCTTATTCCTCCATTCCTTCTTAGTATCAATATTGTAACATAGAAAAAACACAAAAAGAACCCTATATATAGACTTAATTGTTATATACAGGGTTCTTGGTTTCAATCTTTAGTAAGCTGACCAGCCACTATCTGCTGTTATACATTGACCGTTAACAAAGCTAGAATCTTCTGAAGCTAGGAATAGTGCAATGGTAGCAATTTCCATAGGGCTTCCATTTCTAGGATTACCAACAGTATTAGGCATTATAATTCCTATACCTTCTTGGTTTACATCTTTCATAAATTCACTAGCACCAATTTCTGTTTCAACACCACCAGGGCATATTGCATTACATCTGATATTCTTTTTGGCATACATAAATCCAGTGTTTTTAGTTAAACCAACCAAAGCATGTTTAGAAGAAGTATATACAGCTCCAGCCCTTGCACCATATAATCCGCCTAATGAAGCAATGTTGATTATATTTCCAGATCCTTCTTTTAAAAATACTTCAACTGCCTTTCTCATACTATAAAAAGGTGAGAATACATTTAGATCAAACACTTTTTGTAACATTTCATCAGTAACGTCTCCAACTGGGCTGAAATCATCCATTATTCCAGCATTATTTACAAGGATGTCCAATTTACCGGAATCAGAATAAGCAAATTCAATCATTTTTTCAGAGTCTTCTTTTTTCATTAAGTCAGCGCCATAAGGAATAATTTTCCCAGATAAGCCTTCTGCACTTTTTGCTAAATCTTCAAGCCTTTCTACTCTTCTTGCAACTGCATAAACTGTAGCACCTTCTTTTGCGAATAAATATGCTATGTCCCTTCCCATACCAGAGCTTGCTCCTGTAACTACAGCTACTTTACCTTGTAATTTCATAATATCATCCTCCGTGGTTAAATGTTTAACAAAAATCTTATCTATATAACTATACCTCTAAAGTGATTTTTCAAACACATCTAATATAATTTATTAAAAAATTTAATCTTTTACCTTAGCGTGATTGTAGAAACAGCTTTGTAATGATATAATAACTGATTAATAAGTGAATATATACAAAAATAGGATTATTTGATTAATAAATAGTTAGGAGTAGGTAATATGAGTAATTATATTGATTTTAAAAATGTTAAAAAGATTTATAAAATGGGAGAAGTTGAGATTGAAGCATTAAGTGGAGTGGATTTTTCAATAGATAAGGGCGAATTTGTAATCATTGCAGGAGCAAGTGGAGCTGGGAAAAGCACCATACTAAACATACTAGGTGGGATGGACACGGCGACATCAGGTAAAATCATTGTAGATGAAAGAGATATAAGTAAATATACAAATAAGGAACTAATAACCTATAGAAGGCATGATATAGGATTTGTTTTTCAATTTTATAACTTAGTACAGAACTTAACTGCCCTAGAAAATATTGAATTAGCTACACAAATATGCAAGAGTCCCTTGGACCCAAAGGATATACTTGAAGCAGTGGGACTTAGTCATAGAATGAAGAACTTTCCTTCTCAATTATCAGGTGGTGAGCAGCAAAGGGTAGCCATAGCAAGGGCACTAGCAAAGAACCCCAAACTTCTCTTATGTGATGAACCGACTGGTGCTTTGGATTATAATACTGGAAAAGCTATACTTAAATTATTGCAAGATACAGGAAAAGAAATGGGAATGACCGTTGTAGTAATCACCCATAACCTTGCCATAGCTCCTATGGGAGATAAGGTTATAAGAGTAAGAAACGGTAAAATTGATAGTCAAACCATAAACGATAATCCAATTTCAGTAGAAAGGATTGAATGGTAGTGAAAAAAACTAGTTTGATTAAGGATGCTTTCCGAGATATAAAAAAATCTAAAGGAAGGTTTATTTCTATTTTAGCAATAGTTGCTTTAGGGGTGGCATTTTTTGCTGGGCTAAAAATTACACCTGAGGATATGAAATATACAGCTGATAAGTACTTCGATGATTATAATCTAATGGATATAAGAATTGTATCTACATTGGGTTTAACAGAGGATGATGTAGAAGAAGTAGGTAAGATAAAAGGCGTTGAGAAAAGTATTGGTACTTATAGTATGGACGCCCTGACCTTATATGAAGATAAGGAAACAGTACTAAAGGTAGATAGCTATGTTTCACCAGATCAGATTAATGGAATGAGATTAATTGAAGGAAGGTTCCCCGAAAAACCTAATGAATGTTTAGCAGAAGTTGGCCATGATAATGTATTAAATATTCCATTAGGTACCAAGCTCCAGCTTTATTTAGGGAAAGATGACGATCTAAGTGATAGCCTAGATAATACAGACTTTACTGTAGTGGGTACAGTCCAAGTTCCATATTATTTATCCTTTGAAAAAGGTAATACAGCTATTGGAAATGGAAGAGTTAGTAGCTTTATAATAGTTCCGCAAGAGAATTTTAATTTAGATGTATTTACAGATATATACTTAACTGTAGAAGGAGCTAAGGAGATCAATTCCTATAAAGATAACTATTTTGATGTAATAGATCCAGTAGTTTCGGATTTGAAGGAATTAGCAAAGAAGCGTGAAATCCTTAGGTATGAGGATATAATTGGAGAGGCAACTGATAAGTTGGAAGAGGGTAAACAGGAGTATTATGATGGAAAAGCAGAAGCCGATGAAAAATTATCAGATGCACTTAATGAAATAGAAGAGGCCCGAATTGAAATCGTAGATGGCGAAAGGGATCTAGGGAGGGAAGAAAGGGATTTTTATATAACTATTCGAGATGCCAGAGATAAATTAGCCCAAGGAGAGGCAGAGCTTATAGAAGGAGAAAAAGAGTTAGAAAAAGCATTTGAAGAATTTACTAGCCAAAAAAACCTAGCAAAGGAAGGATTTAGATTAGCTGAAGAAGAAATAAAAAAAGGTGAAGACGCTATTCTAATGTTAGAAGGACAGATCGGCCAAGTTAATGCTGCTTTAGAAAATCCTTTATTAGCTGAGGAGCAAAGGATTCAACTTTCTATAGAACTTCAAACTGCAAATGCAATCCTTTTAGAAACCAAAAAGTCTGTAGATGATGGTAAATCCCAATTAGAGATAAATAAAGTAGCCCTTATTAAAGGAGAAGAAGAACTAATTAGAAATAAAGAGCTATTAGCAGAATCAAGGGAAACTTTAGAAAAGGAAAAACTAAACCTGATAGAAGGTGAAAAAGAAGGAATCCAAGAAATAAATAAGGCAAAAGCAGATATAGCCCAAGGAAAACTAGATTTAGAAGAGGGTATAGAAGAATATAATAAATCAAAACTAGAAGTTGAAGAAGAGTTAGATGAGGCATGGCTAGAGATATTAGATGCTGAAAAGGAGATTAGGGATATCAAGGAAGCCAAATGGTATGTCCTTGATAGGGAAAGCCACTACTCCTACATGGATTATGGTGGAGCAGCAGATAGAATAGATGCTCTATCCGTTGTATTTCCATTGTTCTTTGCTCTTGTGGCTGCCTTGGTTTCCCTAACCACTATGACTAGAATGGTAGACGAGCAGAGAGTAAATGTAGGGACCCTAAAGGCTTTAGGATATGGAAAAGGAGATATTGCTTTTAAATATATTGTCTATGCTTTTATAGCCACATTATTGGGTTGCATTGTTGGTATAGCTGTGGGGTATACAGTATTTCCAATTGTTATATTCAATGCATTTGGAATAATGTATGTACTTCCATCAGTTGAACTGGTATTTAATTATGAATTAGCTATAATAGTTTCCCTAGTATCTATTGTTTTGACTACATTAACAGCATATATGGCATGTAATAATGAGCTAAAGGAAAATGCAGCATCTTTAATGAGGCCAAAGGCACCGAGAATTGGTAAGACAGTATTTTTAGAGAATATACCATTGATATGGAATAGATTTAATTTTAGCTACAAGGTCACTATTAGAAATATACTTAGATACAAGAGAAGATTCTTTATGACTGTATTTGGCATCGCTGGATGTACTGCCCTATTATTGACTGGATTCGGTGTAAGGGACTCCATAAGAGCTGTAGTAGACAGACAATATGGAGATATATTTACTTATGGTATCTCCATAGGAATAGAGGATGATGGAGTAGAGAGATTAAGTAAATACCAAGAAATATCAGATTTTGCTTTACTACAAAGAGAAGGTGGAAGCCTATCAAATAAGAATGGGAAAAAGGATGTTTCCATTGTAGTACCTAAGGATGTAGATGGCATTTCAAAATTTATTCACTTAAGGGATCCAAAGACTAAGGAAGAGATGACAATTCCTGAAGATGGGCTGATAATTACTAAACAAGTTAGCAATAGCCTAGATATAAAAACAGGAGATATAATTAGCTTTATAAATAATGAGGATGAAGAAGCTTTAATTGAAGTAAAGGGAATCACTGAAAACTATACAGCAAATTTTGCATATATTTCCCCAGACTACTACAGTGAAATATTTGCCAAAGAGTTAGAATATAATGAAGTAGTAGGTGACCTAATAGAGATGACTCCAACAGTTGAAGATAATCTATCAAGGGATTTGTTGGAAGAAGATGGAGTAGTATCAGTTAGTTTTAATTCTATCGCAAAAGAAGAATTTGATGATATGATAGCATCCTTAGGATATGTAGTATTGGTAATAATTGTATCTGCAGGTTCTCTAGCCTTTGTAGTACTTTATAATTTAACCAATGTAAATATTAGTGAAAGGGTCAGAGAAATAGCTACTATAAAAGTTCTCGGATTTTATGACAATGAAGTATCCATATATATCTATAGGGAGAATATTATCTTAACATTTATTGGAACCTTAGCAGGTCTAGTATTGGGTATATTTTTGCATAGATTTGTAATGACTACTGTTGAGATGGATAATATAATGTTTGGGCTAGATTTAGAGCCAATGAGCTATGTGTTTTCTGTATTATTAACTATTGCATTTTCAGTTTTTGTCAATGCATTTATGTATTTTAAGTTAAAAAATATCCCTATGGTAGAATCACTAAAATCAGTAGATTAAAAAGTCCTATTGAAAGGAAAGGTGTATATATTGAGTAACAATGACAAGATTAGAAGAGTTATAAATGATGCAAAAAAAGGCATAGGCGGATATTTTAAAGCTCAACTAATTATGATGCTAATGACTTTTATAATATTCAGTATAGGACTTGTTTTAATAGATGCACCATTTCCTTTGTTATTTGGATTCATAATAGCAGTAGTAGACGTTCTACCAGTGCTAGGTAGTGGTATTATAATGATTCCCTGGACTATTATCAGCTTCATTAAGGGAAGCTCGGATTTTGCCATAGCCTTAGCCATTGTATATCTAGTGGCTACCTTAGTTAGACAAATATTAGAGCCCAAGATAATAGGAGACAAAATAGGGATTAGGCCATTATATACTTTTATAGCAACAATTGCTGGCTCCTTAATATTCGGACCAATTGGAATTATATTAGGACCAATAATAGCTGTAATTATAAAGTCCATATCAGATATAAGTAAAAATAATTATTAATTTATATTAATTGGGTATAAAATAATCATATTTAATTATCTATATTTCAAGGAGGTATAAGAATGGGATTAATAAAAGCAATAAGCAGTAGTATTGGAGGCAGCCTTGCAGATCAGTGGCTAGAAGTAATTGAGCCTAATGATATGGGAGATAATACTGTATTTACCAATGGCGTAATGGTAAGAAAAGACGATAGAAGGGGATCCAATAAAAAAGGAACTCCAGATACGGTTTCAAATGGTTCTATAATCCATGTCTATCCAAATCAATTTATGATGTTAGTTGATGGGGGAAAGATTGTGGACTATACAGCTGAAGAAGGGTACTACAAGGTAGACAACTCAGCACTACCATCCTTATTCAATGGTAGCTTTAAAGATGCCTTAAAAGAGTCTTTTGGGCGTTTTAAATATGGTGGTGTTACTCCAACATCACAAAAGGTATATTATATAAATCTTCAAGAAATCAAAGGTATAAAATTTGGTACCCCAAATCCTTTGAATTACTTTGATGACTTCTATAATTCAGAGTTGTTTTTAAGAACATTTGGAACATATTCTATTAAAATAACAGACCCATTATTATTCTTTATGGAAGCAATACCAAGAAATAAAGATAAGGTTGAAATACAGGATATAAATGAGCAATACCTATCGGAGTTTTTAGAGGCCTTACAATCTACCATGAATCAGATGTCAGCGGATGGAATACGAATCTCCCATGTAGCATCCAGAGGTAGAGAGTTAAGCAAGTATATGGCTGATATACTTGATGAAGATTGGAAGAGAATGAGAGGTATGGAGATACAGGCAGTAGGTATCTCAAACATATCCTATGATGATGAATCAAAAGAATTGATAAATATGAGAAACAAAGGGGCCATGCTAGGAGATCCATCAGTAAGAGAAGGCTATGTACAAGGATCTATTGCTAGAGGATTAGAAGCAGCAGGTTCCAATGAAGGAGGAGCTACAGGAGCATTTCTAGGTATGGGACTTGGTATGCAAGGTGGAGGAAGCTTCATGGGTGCAGCTTCAGCTTCCAATCAAAAACAAATGGAAGACCAAAGAAATGTTGTGGAAAAGCCAAGTACGGCTAAAGCTAATGATTGGTTCTGCCCAGATTGTGGCAACAAAAACCATGGTAACTTCTGCATGGAATGTGGTATAAAAAAACCTACATCCAATAAATGCTCAAATTGTGGATATGAACCTAAAGGTGGAACACCAAATTTTTGTCCAGAATGTGGGAGTAAGTTTTAGTTTTTATATTCTCAATTGAGAGGTGATACGATATGGCTACAACAAGTTATAAGTGTCTCAGTTGTGGTGCTGGGATTCATTACAAACCTGCCTATGGGAAGTTCAAATGTGATTTTTGCTTAAGTGAGTATGATGAGGCTGAATTATTAAATCAAAGTAAGGACATAGACCAATCCCATGAACATAGTTTAGATGAAGATATGGGCATTTTGAACACTTATCATTGTGAAAGCTGTGGTGCGGAAGTAGTTACGGACGAAACTACTACATCCACTTTTTGTTACTACTGCCACAACCCAGTGATTATTTCCCATAGACTACAAGGGGAGTTCCTTCCAAACAAAATTATTCCTTTCAAAATAGATAAGGAAAAAGCAAAGAAAACATTTCTAAAATGGGTGGGAATGAAGAAATTTGTACCTGATGATTTTACCAACCTATCCCGACTAGAGAAGATTACAGGAATATATCTACCCTATTGGTGGGTGGACTATGAAGCAGATGTAGATTATGTGGGAGAAGGACGAAATATTAGGATATGGCGTGCTGGCGGTAGGGAGTATACCGAAACCAAGAAATACGAAGTAGTAAGAAAAGGTAAAATTGACATCAACAATGTAGCTGAATTGGCCTTTAGTAAAATAAATAAGGACTTATTAAATGGAATAGGCCCTTATGATGAAAATGAGGCAATTCCCTTTTCAAAACCATATTTATCAGGATTTTTTGCTGAACAGTATGATATAGAAAGGGATAAGATTGAACCTATAATAGAAGAACAAGTAAACCGTTATTATAACTATTTGGTTAATGAAAGTATACAAGGATACAGTAATATAAAAAATATAAGAAACGATATAGACCTAGATGTTAAATCATGGAATTATACCTTGTTGCCAGCATGGATATTAACTTATTCTTACAATGGAAAGACCTATGTATTTGCGGTCAATGGGCAAAATGGAAGGTCTTACGGGGAGCTACCCCTAAGTAGAAAAAGACTATCTGGAGCCTTTGGTGGATTGTTTGCAGCTACATCCATCATCCTATTATTGGGAGGGATGTTCATATGGTAGGCATATTAAATAGATGTAGAAGATATTTTCTATTATTGGCTATATTTTTGCTAATATTGCTACCTGTAGGTAATATATATGCTGAAAAGACCCTAGTAATCGATAATGCAAATCTAATGACCGCAGATGAAGTCATAGACCTAAATGAAAAAGCTAATGCCTTATCGGAAGAATATAAGATGGATATAGTTATTTTGACAGCTGATAATTTAGAAGGTAAAAGCACAAGTGAATTCGCAGATGATTACTTTGACTATAGTGGCTTTGGAGTAGGGGCGAACTATGATGGTATTTTATTTTTGATCGATATGGATAATAGAATACCCTATATATCCACAACAGGTATAGCCATAAGATATTTTACTGATCAACGTATTGATTCTATATTGGATCAATCCTATGATAGTGGTTTGCCAGAGGGAGACTATTATGGTGCAGCTATGGGATTTTTAGATGGAGCTGAATACTATCTTGAGAGGGGTATACCCTCTGACCAATACAATGAACCTGAAAGCATCCCTAAAGAAAACAAATTAACAATAACAGATATAATAGTCTCACTAATTGGTGGATTAGGAGTTGGGGGTACATTTGTTTTAAGTACTAGGTCTAAATATAGGTTCAGAAAAAAGGCCAATCCATATTCCTATAAATCAAACAGCATCGTAAATTTCCATAGTAATCAAGATAGATTGATAAACAGCTTTACAACTCATAGAATAATACCAAAACCAACAAATACAACTAATTCAACCAGCGGAAGAAGCACCACCCATAAATCCTCTAGTGGCAGAAGCCACGGAGGTGGCGGAGGAAGAAAATTTTAAAAGCCAAGTAGATCAGATCTACTTGGCTTTTAGCCTGTTTTTAATGCTTCACAATTTTTGGTAAATCCTTAGCTTCTTTAACCCATCTATTGACCTGCTTTAAGTAAGGCATAGATCTAACTAAATTTTTTGCATCATTAACCTCAGTAAGTTTGGCAAGTAGATTTTCTGGGTTTCTAGTTGCCAAAGCTGGAACAGTGTCTACACCAGCGGCTTCTAATAATTCTGCGTATTGTGGGCCAATACCTTTAATCCTAAATAAATCACAATGATTAACCCATGTCAAAATCAGCTTTTCAGAGATAGCGGTTTCTCCAGCAATTTCCTTCCGTCCTTTTTTGCTAGCACCTCTTAGCAATAATTGATCTGTATTCTTTATGCCAATATCAAGTAGTTTTTTACTATAAACTTGTCCTACACCTTCGATAGTATCAATATGTCTCATATAAATACCTCCTAAGAATTTAATTTAGTATATTATATAAATACCACTCGAAAGAGATAAATAACATAGTTCGATAAATAAAATTACTAATCAAAGCAATAATCTATATTAAAATACAAGAAAATGTGTTAAACTTAAGGTAGTAATATTAATTAATTTGGAGGGAATGGACTTGGATCTAAAATCTAAAATAAGAGTAATAGAAGACTTTCCAGTAGAGGGAATTAGTTTTAAAGATATAACAACCTTAATAAAGGATAATGAGGCATATAAATATGCAATTGATGAAATCGTAAAGGATTTAAAAGATAAAGATATCGATTACATAGTAGGACCTGAGGCTAGAGGGTTTTTGTTTGGTGCAGCAGTTGCCTATGCACTTGGTGTAGGCTTTATACCTGTGAGAAAGCCAGGAAAATTACCAGGTATAATAGCTAGTAATGAGTATGAGTTAGAATATGGCACAAACACCCTAGAAATCCATACAGATGCAATAGAAAAAGGCGACAAAATTGCAATAGTCGATGATCTACTAGCTACAGGTGGTACAGTAGTATCAGCTGCAAAATTGATAGAATCCCTTGGTGGAGAAGTAGTAGCTATGGAGTTTTTAATTGAGTTAGAAGATTTAAAAGGAAGGGACAAAATAGGTAATTACTATATAAATTCTTTAGTATCTTATGATAAATAATTATATAATATTTGAATAGAAGTATCTATTAATTAAAAAAATGAAAGAGCTGAAGGGTCTGTGTGAAGAGAGTTTTCAGCTCTAATTTTTATACGTGATTTACTTCTTCAATTTGGAATTTGGCAGTCGTTTTTAAAATTTATTCGAAGACGTAAATTAATAATCTTCTTTTATAAGCTTTTCAATAGTATTTACATCTCTATCAAAGCTTAATGGCTTGACAGCAGGTCCTTGAATTATCTTGCCATCATAGGTAAATCTAGAACCGTGACAGGGGCAATCCCATGACCGTTCAGCCTTGTTCCATTTTAACTCACACCCCATATGTGTACATGTAGTATTGACTAGGTGGAGCTTACCGTTTTCATCCCTAAAAGCACCAGTTTTATCACCATCAAGTTCAATAATAATAGCATCACCAGCTTTTAAATCTATATCTTTTTTTGTAGAAGATAGTTTTCCTCCAATCAACTGACTTGCTACATCTGCATTTTGAACAAGGAAGTTTTTTGAAGATGCCATTATTGTCTTGCGTGATGGATTGTAGACATCTGCCCAGGGACTTGCACCTTTAACTATTAAATCCCTAAGAATAATAGAGGAAGCCATACTATTGGTCATACCCCATTTGGAAAATCCTGTAGCTACATAGAGATTAGGGGTATCAGAAGCATACTGGCCTACATAGGGGACGCCATCCAAGGTCATACAATCCTGAGTTGACCATCTGTAAGGAATATCCTCAATAGTGAATATACTTTTAGCAAAATCAAACAATGCCTCATAATGCCCATTAGTATTTTCTCCTTGACCAGCCTTATGGTTTTCACCAACTACTAGGATTAACTGACCTTCTTCCGTAGGATGACAGCGTAGTGAGCGCGGTGGATCCCCTGCATTGATATACATACCGCCTGGATACTTTTCCTTAGCTTTTATCCCTAAAACATACGATCTTTCAACATAAATCCTTGCGTAGTACATGGATTTTTTATTGAAGAAAGGATAGTGGCTTGCTATAATTACTTTTTCAGCACTTATTTTCTTTCCATCGCTTGCATTAATAATATACTTATTATTATCCATATTTAATTCTATTGCTCGGGTATTTTCATAGATTGCTACCCCACGCTCATTGAGTAATTTTGCTAAGCCTAGCAAAAACTTCCTTGGGTGAAATTGGGCTTGATTTCGGAAGACCATCCCAGTTTTAATATCAAGAGAAAATGGTATATCCCCAATTAAATCAGCATCAATACCTAGGGATCTAGCTGCTTCAACTTCCATTTCTATTTCTTGTATATATTTTTCCTCTTGGGTGTAGATATAGGCAAGTTGTGATTCGTAGTCACAGTTAATATTAAATTCACTGGCAATTTCTTCAATCTGATGTATGGCTGATTCATTAGCCCTTGCATACTGTTGTGCAAACTCACGGCCCATTTGGCTTATTATTTTATTATATATTAGACCATGCTGGGAAGTTAATTTTGCAGTAGTATGGGCAGTGGTTGACTGAACAATATTTTCTGCCTCAAGGATAGCCACCTTAAATCCATGCTTCTCTAATTGATACGCTGACAATATTCCAACCATACCACCGCCAACTATGGCAATATCAACATCTGTATCTTCATCAAGAACCTTATAATCTGTACTTTCTGTAGATGCAAGCCAGTAAGACTCGGGCATATTTTTAAATAAACTTATATCATTCATCTATGTCCTCCAATTATTATATATTCTATATATCTATTTTCTACCTTTACATAATAAATATACTAATTTAATAATCTGAGTTAATAATAAAAGCTAGATTGTCACTTCAAAGGCTAGCAAAAATCTTTGAAAACAAATGAAATCGTTGTCATTTCAACTATTTAAAAGATTTTAAAAAACTTTCAAAAAATCTATTGACAAATTTCCTTTAGGGTGTTAAAGTAGTATAAATTATTAATTTCGAAATTAAAGAACTAAAGAACTAAAGAGCTAAAGGATTAAAGAGTTTTTAAAAAAGCAAAATTAAATAATGGACTATGATGAAGATAAAACTATCAAAAACTAATCACAGCGAACTGGGTATGGTGGAAGCCAGTATGAAGTCTGATAGATACTGCTCACTTCGGAGTCTCATAACTGAAATAGTAGTAAGTTATGATGTTAGCCTACATTACAGGGCCAGGGTTTATAAGACCTAGTGAGTTAATATCCGTAAGGGTATTAAGATTTAGAGTGGTAACGCGTGATTTCGCCTCTATTATATAGCTATATATAATAGAGGCTTTTATTTTATTCTTTTGGGGGTGGTTACTGTCATTAATGGTGATATTGGACTCATATTTTATAAATTTATAAAGAAAAAAAGGGGAGTGTGTTTAAATGAAAAAGATGGTTTCTATGTTAATGATATTAGTAATGATGGCAAGTTTTCTTGTAGGGTGTTCCAATGGAGGTTCAAATAGTGGAAATGGAAATGATTCAGATACAATAAAAGTTGGGTTAAACTATGAATTATCCGGTAATGTTGCATCTTACGGTACAGATTTATCAGATGGTGTAGAAATGGCTATAGAAGAAATAAATGCAAGTGGCGGATTATTAGGAAAACAAATAAAAGTGGTAAAGATGGATAATACATCAGATAGTGCGGAAGCTGCTAGTATATCAACTAGATTGATTACTAGAGAAAATGTAGTAACTATATTGGGACCAGCAACTTCTGGAAACACAAAAGGTGCTATACCGCCAGCTCAGGAAAATGGTGTTCCTTTAGTTTCGGCATCTGCAACAGCTGATGATGTTACAGTTGATAGTAATGGCAAGGTTAGAGAATACATATTCAAAACTTGCTTTAGTGACTCATACCAAGGTATTACAATGGCAAATTTTGCATATAAGGATCTATCAAAAACAAAAGCTGCTGTATTAGTTGAAAATACAAGTGATTACAGTGTAGGTATCGGAAACAATTTTAAAGATGAATTTACAAGCCTAGGTGGCACAATTGTAGCTGAAGAAGCATATCAATCAAAAGAAACTGATTTTAGAGCAGTTTTAACTAATATAAAAGCAGCTAATCCTGATGTATTATTAGTACCAGGCTATTATGAAGAAGTTGGATTGGTAATAAGGCAAGCTAGAGAACTGGGAATTAATGTACCAGTGCTTGGTGGAGATGGTTATGACTCACCAGATATCTTGGATTTAGCAGGTGCGGATGCATTAAATGATGTATATTATTCAAATCACTATTCACCAATGGATACTGCTGAAGATGTTGTAGCATTTAGAGCAGCCTTCAATGAGAAGTTTAATAAAGAACCAGGTGCATTCCATGCTATGGGATATGATTTAGGATATTTCTTTGCAGATGCAGTTGAGAGAGCAGGAGAAGCAACTCCTGAAAAAATCAAAGATGCTATGGCTGCAACAGTTGAGTTTAATGGAATCACAGGAACATTATCAATTGATGAGTTCCACAACCCTGTAAAAGCAGTAACAATACTTGAGTTGGTTAATGGTGAACCTACATTCTTGAAAAAGTTAGAGCCTTAATATTGACTTAATGGTGGGGTACTTACCCCACCTAAGCTACAAGACAGAAGAATATATGCAATATTAGATGGAGTGATATTTTATGGAACAGATGATTCAGCAAATGGTAAATGGCATATCCCTTGGGAGCATCTATGCATTGATGGCCCTAGGATATACTATGGTTTATGGAATAATTAAATTAATTAACTTTGCTCATGGAGAGATTTATATGGTCGGGGCTTATATAGGGTTTGCATTGACTACTTTCTTTAATCTTGGTTTTTTCCCTGCACTTATACTATCAATGATTTTATCCAGCTTATTAGGAGTAATTATTGAGAAAGTAGCTTATAAACCAATGAGAAATTCCACAAGGATAGCTGCATTAATTACAGCCATAGCAGTATCTATGTTTTTACAATATGGAATGATGTATCTTGTATCTCCACAAACTAGAACATATCCAGAGTTATTGCCTAATAAGCAAATAAACTTATTTGGAACGGGAGCTGTTATAGATATTGCAAATATCTATATATTAGCTGTAACGATATCTTTGATGGTTTTACTACAATATATTATCCATAGAACAAAAACGGGAAAGGCTATGAGGGCAGTAGCCCTTGACGGAGATGCATCCCAGTTGATGGGAATAGATGTCAACAAGACAATATCATATACCTTTGCTATTGGTTCTGCCTTGGCCGGTGCTGCAGGGGTTTTGGTAGGAATTTATTACAATACGATTAATCCTTTAATGGGTGCAGTACCAGGACTTAAAGCTTTTATAGCAGCAGTAATTGGAGGAATCGGAATTATACCAGGGGCAGTATTTGGTGGTTTCTTTTTAGGTGTTACTGAGACAACTGTAAGTGCTTTAGGAGGTTCATTATATAAGGATGCAGTAGCCTTTGCAATCTTAATTATAGTCCTTTTAATAAAGCCAAATGGTATCTTTGGTAGCAACCAAAAGGAAAAGGTGTAAGGAGATGTTTAGCATGAAAACTTTGACTAAGAAAAATATGATTTCATTAATAGTAGTATTATTGATTTATTTTACAGTTGTACTTTTATCAAATATGGGCATAGTTGATTCATATATTCAACTTAATATGGTAATAATTGGGATAAATATAATATTAGCCGTTAGTTTAAATCTTATAACAGGGTTTACAGGACAATTCTCCTTAGGGCATGCAGCATTTATGTCTATCGGTGCATATGCCTCTGGGATATTAACTGCGAAACTAGGCTATCCATTTATAGTAGGAATTGCTGGTGCTGCATTGATTGCATCCTTAGCGGGAATTATTATAGGAATACCAACCCTAAGGCTAAAGGGAGATTATTTAGCCATTGCAACATTGGGCTTTGGTGAGATTATCAAGATTTTAGGTATTAATAATTCCTATATAGGAGGAGCTATTGGATTAAATGATATACCTAGGTATACAAATTGGACTTGGTTATATTTTTTAGTAGTAGCTACCATATTAATAATAAGCAATTTTGTTAAATCCTACCACGGAAGAGCTTGTATATCCATAAGAGAAGATGAGATAGCTGCAGAGGCAATGGGTGTTAATACAACCTACTATAAGATATTGGCCTTTACTATGGGAGCTTTCTTTGCAGGGATAGCAGGAGCTTTATATGCCAATTATTTCTACTTTATAAAGCCTGATACATTTGGATTTATGAAATCAGTAGATATATTAGTAATAGTAGTATTTGGAGGTATGGGCAGTATAACAGGTTCTATTGTAGGGGCTATTGTCCTATCCATAATTTCAGTTTTTTTACAAGGAGTACCAGAACTGAGAATGGTAATATATGCGGTTGTATTATTTTTAATAATGGTTTATAGGCCACAAGGAATAATGGGAGATAAGGAATTTAAACTATTTAATAAGGAGGGTGTATTAGATGGAAATGTTAGTAGTAAATAATCTATATAAATCATTTGGTGGTGTTAAGGCTGTATCAAATATTAATATGAAAATTGAAGAAGGCCAAATAGTAGGTCTAATAGGGCCAAATGGAGCAGGAAAGACTACTTTCTTTAACTTGCTAACAGGTATATATAGTCCTAGTTCAGGTGATATAGTATATAAACTGAAGCAAGAAGTTTCATCTTGTAGCTTTAAACCTTCCAAAATGGTAAAGTACGGAGTTGCAAGGACCTTTCAAAATATAAGACTTTTTAAAGATATGTCAGTACTTGATAATGTATTAATAGGGTATCATAATAATTTTAAATACAATCTATTTACTTCCCTATTTAGACTACCTGGATATTTTAAACACGAAGAGAGTGCATATGAAGATGTTATAAGTTTACTAAAAACATTTAATCTATATGATAAAAAGGATGTATTAGCAAAAAATCTTCCATATGGAGAGCAAAGGAAGGTAGAAATAGCTAGGGCTTTAGCTTCTAAGCCTAAACTTTTGTTATTAGATGAACCTGCAGCAGGGATGAATCCACAAGAAACAAAAGAGCTTACAAAATTAATCAATTGGATTAGGGATGAGTTCGACCTTACAGTAATATTGATTGAGCATGATATGTCCTTGGTTATGGATTTATGTGATGATATATTTGTGTTTAATTATGGTACTTTGCTAGCAAAGGGTACACCAGAACAAATACAACATAATCCTAAGGTTATCAAAGCATATCTTGGAGGTGAGTAGTCTTGTTAGAATTAAAGAACTTAAATGTGTTTTATGGGGGAATTCATGCCTTAAAGGATGTAAGTCTTGAAATTAACCCAGGGGAAATAGTTACTCTTATTGGTTCCAATGGCTCTGGTAAGACCACTACTCTGAGGACAATCTCAGGTTTAGAAAAGGCGAAATCTGGAGAGATTATATATGAAAATCAAGATATATTAAAGAAATCTGCATCTGATATTGTAAAAATGGGAATCTCCCATGTACCAGAAGGTAGAAGGGTTTTTTCTACTATGTCTGTTTTAGAAAATATTGAAATGGGTGCATATACAAGAAATGATAAAGAACAAATAAAGAAGGATATTAAACATGTTTTTGAGCTATTTCCTATTCTTTATGAAAGAAGAACCCAAAACGCCATCAACTTGTCAGGTGGAGAACAGCAGATGCTTGTAACAGGTCGTGCCCTTTTATCAAGACCAAAACTACTTTTATTAGACGAACCCTCCATGGGTCTAGCACCAATAATAGTTAGTGAGATATTTGAAATTATAAAAAACATTAATAAGGAAGGAACAACAGTATTATTGGTTGAGCAAAATGCTCAAATGGCATTACAAAGCGCAGATAGAGCATATATTATTAAAAATGGTAATATTGAATTAGAAGGTTCTGCCAAGGATTTATTAAATAATGATATTGTTAAAAAAGCATACTTAGGTGGATAATCATAATTCTTTGAATGATGAAATAAAAATTGGATAGAATAAGAATTGTATTGATTTTATAATTACAAAGGAATATAATGTTTATGCAACATGGTAGTATACTATTCAATAAATGGAGGGATACAAATGAAAGCAGTTGTAGATAGAGATGCTTGTATAGGATGTGGATTATGTGCCACTATTTGCCCTGATGTATTCGAAATGGATGATGAGGATATTGCTATAGTAATAGCTGATCCAGTTCCAGCTGAAAATGAAGCTGAAGCACAAGAAGCTGCAGATTCATGTCCAACTGATGCTATTACAATAGAGGATTAATACTTATTCCAACGACAATAAAAGGAACTCAAGATTTTGAGTTTCTTTTTCTATATATAGAGTATAAATAATTTTGTTATATTCAAGACAAATATGGGTATATTTGATTAGAGTGCTTTTTAGAGTAATATATAATTGGGGGTAAGTTATGAAAATATTAGTTTTAGTTGGCAGTATAAGAAAACACTCCTATAACAAGGCTTTGGTCTATCATATGAAGGAAGGGGTTTTACATGAGTAAGAATAAAAAAAATATGTCTAAAAAACCATTGATTTTTTACTATATTGTAGCTTTAGTAGTATTTATAATTCTAAATACATTTCTTTTTCCAAAGTTACTAGAGGAAAAAATTGAGGAAGTTGATTATGGAACATTTCTACAATTATTAGATGGTGATGGAATATCAAAGGTGGAGCTTACGGACACCCAAATATTCTTTACATCTATAGACGATGAAGATAATAAGGTCTATACAACTGGAATAATGCCAGATCTTGACTTAACAAATAGATTGGTTGAAGCAGATGTAAAATTTGGGAAAGTAATACCTGAGGAACTATCCCTATTTACTACTTTACTTATAAGAATGAGCCCTATATTGCTATTTATTGGTTTAGGACAACTATTATCAAGAAATATGCAAAAAAAGATGGGTGGTATGTCCTTTGGCAAGAGTAATGCTAAAGTGTATGTACCTGCTCAAACGGGAAAGACCTTTGAGGATGTAGCAGGTCAAGATGAAGCTAAGGAAGCATTACAAGAGATTGTAGATTTCTTACACAATCCAAAGAAATATCAAGAAATCGGTGCAACGATGCCTAAGGGTGCCCTATTAGTAGGTCCTCCAGGTACAGGTAAGACATTATTGGCAAAAGCAGTAGCTGGTGAAGCAAATGTACCATTTTTCTCCATATCTGGTTCAGAATTCGTTGAGATGTTTGTAGGTATGGGGGCTGCTAAAGTAAGGGATTTATTTAAGCAAGCACAAGAAAAAGCACCTTGTATCGTATTTATTGACGAGATTGATACTATAGGTAAAAAAAGAGATGGAGCAGGATTAGGTGGAAATGATGAAAGGGAACAAACCCTAAATCAATTATTGACAGAAATGGATGGTTTTGATGGGAAGCAGGGAGTTGTCATTTTGGCTGCTACCAATAGGCCTGAAACCCTAGACAAGGCCCTACTTAGACCTGGTAGATTTGATAGGCGTATACCTGTAGAACTACCTGATATTGGTGGTAGGGAAGCCATACTTAAGGTACATTCAAAAAATGTTAAGATGGAAGCTGATATTGATTTTAGACAAATCGCTCGTGCGACCGCAGGTGCGTCTGGTGCAGAGCTTGCTAATATAGTCAATGAATCAGCTTTACGGGCGGTTAGATATAATAGAAAGCAGATAAATCAAGGGGATTTAGAAGAGGCAGTAGAAGTTATAATCGCTGGATATCAAAGAAAAGGTGCAGTTATATCACCTAAGGAAAAAAGAATCGTATCATACCATGAAATCGGTCATGCATTGGTTGCGGCCAAGCAAAAAGATTCTGACCCAGTTCACAAAATAACTATTATCCCTAGAACTTCTGGTGCACTAGGTTATACTATGCAGGTCCCAGAAGATGAAAGTGTCTTACTATCAAAGGATGAATTGTTTAATAAAATCGTAACTATTTGTGGTGGTAGGGCAGCTGAAGAAGTAGTCTTTGGTTCAATTACTACAGGTGCTAGCAATGATATTGAGCAGGCAACAAGGATTGCAAGAGCCATGGTTACTCGATATGGTATGAGTGAAGACTTTGATATGATGGCTTTGGAAACAGTTACAAACCAATATTTAGGAGGAGATGCATCCTTGGCATGTTCACCAGAGACATCGTCTAGAATAGATCAAGAAGTACTAAATATAATCAAATCTGCACATAAAAAAGCTATTGGTATATTAGAAGACAATAGGGCGAAGTTGACGGAGCTATCTAACTATCTACTGGAAATGGAAACTATAACTGGAGAAAAGTTTATGGAAATACTTAATAGTTGAGACATAGTAAAATAGATAATATGGTATGGAGGATGGGATTATATGGAGTATATGGAAGCTAAAATGAATGTACAGAAAAAAATAGCCTTAGTAGCCCATGATAATATGAAAAAGGAATTAATCGATTGGGTCAAATTAAACAAAGGTATACTTAAAAAGCATTTTTTATGCGGTACTGGAACTACTGCTAAATTAATATCTGAAACAGTAGAACTTCCTGTAAAGGCCTATAAATCAGGTCCATTAGGAGGAGACCAGCAAATAGGATCAAGAATAGCTGAAGGAGATGTGGATTTACTAATATTCTTCTGGGATCCTTTAGAAGCCCAACCCCATGATCCCGATGTAAAGGCACTACTAAGAATAGCAGTTTTATATGATGTTCCAGTTGCCAACAATAGGGCAACAGCTGATTTTATATTAACTTCACCACTTATGCAAAATGAATATGAAAGAAGTATAATAGATTATAATAAATTAATGAGCAACAGAACAAAGGAAACACTATTAAAAGATTAAATAGCTAATCATTTTAAAGTAAGACCCTAATTATATTTATATAAAAAGTTGTTTTAGGAAACTAAATGATTTATTAGTATTAATATATATTAAGATTTTAAAAAATCTAAAAATTCACTTGCAAAACATGTAGCCTAGTGATACAATAATGTTGCAGCTTTAATTCGGAAGTAAAGAATTAACACAAGAATTTCTGTATTAAACATATGTATCTGCATATAAAAGAAATTTTATTTGTGGTATTTTTACAAAGAATTAAAGAAATAAAATTTCGGAGGTATACGCATGAAAGGTACAGTAAAATGGTTTAACGCAGAAAAAGGTTATGGATTTATCACTACTGAAGAAGGAAATGACGTATTTGCTCACTTCTCAAAAATTAACAAAGATG
>CAYOFC010000004.1:0-18437 GCA_964403265.1 uncultured Tissierella sp.
TTGGTAGAACTCCAGGGAATATTGTAGCAATAAGACCATTAAAAGATGGAGTTATAGCTGATTTTGATGTTACTCAAAATATGTTGAAGTACTTTATAAAGAAAGCATATAAAAGGAGATCCCTGATACAACCAAGGGTTGTGATATGTGTTCCAAGTGGAGTTACTGAGGTAGAAAAAAGAGCTGTTGAAGAGGCTGCAATACATGCAGGTGCAAGAGACGCTTATTTAATTGAAGAGCCTATGGCAGCGGCAATAGGCGCTGGCCTACCAGTTCAAGAAGCTACTGGTAGCTTAATTGTAGATATCGGTGGTGGTACTACGGAAGTAGCAGTTATTTCCCTAGGTGGAATAGTTACTAGTAGATCTATCAGAGTAGGTGGAGATGAGTTTGACGAAGCAATAGTTAATTATATAAAGAAAGAATATAGTTTAGCGATTGGTGAAAGAACAGCAGAAGAAATAAAGATCACTATTGGTACAGCCGATGTAAATTCAGAAGTAGTAAAGATGGATATAAGGGGTCGTGATCTAATTAGTGGACTACCTAAGACTTTAGAGATATCATCTAAAGAAATCTATGAGGCTATGAAAGAACCAATATCAAATATTATAGATTCAATTAAATCTACATTGGAAAAGACCCCACCAGAACTTGCAGCTGATATTATGGAGCAGGGGATAATGCTAACTGGTGGTGGTGCTCAACTAGATGGCATCGATAGGGTGATTATAAACGAAACACAAATGCCAGTAATAATAGCAGAAAACCCTCTTGATTGTGTAGCTATAGGTACAGGAAAAGCATTAGATAGTATTGATATATTAAAGAGAACAATCAATAATAGTAAAAGAATGGGTTAAGTGGTGATAATATGTATTTCTTTAGAAAATACAAGAATAGAATGATGGTAACAGCAGTTGCTATCATTCTAATTGTTATAATCGGGGTTACAAATAAGGACAGACTATCCTTAACTGGATTTGAAAAAACAATAGGAAATATTCTTAGCCCAATTACTAAAGTGACATACAGTATTGGGCATAAAGTGTCGGGGTTTTTTAATGGTATATTCAATATATCTAATCTAGAAGAGGAAAACCAAGAGCTAAAGATAAAGCTTGCGGCTTTGGAGAAGGAAAATAGAGATTTCCAAAATCTTATTGGAAAATATGATTTTCTAAAAAATGAAGCTGGTTTACTTGAAATGACTGACTATCATATGATTTCCGCCCAGATAACTAGTAAGGAACCTGGAAATTGGTATGATATTTTTCTCGTAGATAAAGGTTTAAAGGATGGCGTAAAAAAGGGTGATAATGTAATACAAGGAATTGAGGTTGAAAACCAAGTCATCGAAGAGGGAATTGTCGGAAGAGTTGTTGATGTTGGAGACAATTGGTCTAAGGTGGTATCTATTGTTGATAAGCAAAATAGAATTTCTTTTAAAATCATCAGAACACAAGATGGTGGTGTTCTTAATGAGAGTGTTGATGGAAAAATTAGTGGCTACCTCTTTGATGATGAAGCAGATGTAGTACCTGGGGATAAGGTATATACCTCAGGCTTGGGTGGGTCATTCCTTGAAGATTTATATATTGGAGAAGTAGACAAAGTTGAGGAAATAGAAGAGGAGTTAATAAAAAAAATAACAGTAAAATCTGCAATAGATTTTAAGAAGCTTTTTAGAGTGTTTATAATAACTGATTAATTAAGGGATTGATTTAAATGGCCATAACGACATTAACATTAATAATAATAATATTGACTAATATTATATTTCAAAGTTCAATACTCCCGTATTTTACTTTATTTGGTTTTACGCCTAATACTGGATTGATCCTAGTTATTATAATAGCTCTTAGACAAGGAAAGTACTATGGAGGATTTTTTGGTTTGGGCCTTGGCCTTGTTCAGGACATTCTCTTTGGACATGCCATAGGGGTAAATGCCTTAGTATTCTTTATCATGGGATATGTTATTGGGATGATACAAGACGTATTAGACATAGAAAATATTGTAATTCCTATATTTTCTTCAATTGTAGGCACGATTTTTTACAACTTCTCCTTTTATATTATAATGTTCTTCTTATCAAAAGATATCCCAACGGAAATCATGATGAAAAATGTATTTTCAATAGAAATTTTATACAATGCAATAACAGCAGCTTTAATATATAAGCTATTTTCCAAGATATTTGTTGTACCTTCCCTAAGATTTGGGAAAAGGTAGGGGTGATATAAATTGAAGATAATTGAAAAAATAAAAAATAGATATAATATAATAACATTTGTATTAGTTGTTTTGATGCTTTTATTGACTTTTAGGCTTGCCACATTAACCATAGCACAAGGTGATTATTATAGGGACCTATCAGACAATAAAAGATTGAAAGAAGTATATACAACTGCTCCGAGAGGGGAAATTAGGGACAGATATGGAAGACTACTAGCAGGAAATAAGCCAAGTTTCACAGTACAGTTACTAAAAGATGAGTTGAATCGGCTAGACATTAATAGAAGAAATGAAGCCTATTTAACCCTTATAAGGCTACTTGAAGAAGATGGGACTACTTATGTTGATGAAATACCTATACAATTGAATGTATTTAAATATAGGACTGAAGAAGATTACGAGGCTGAATCTATGGATCCCATAGATAAGGTTTTGGAGATAATTACCGAAAACAATCTAGTATCAGACATACTGGATTCCTTCTATATACATGATGGTTATAGTGAACATTTTAAGTTTATACCTGCAAATAAAGCGATAACTGCTATTTTAAATAAGGGAGTTGACCTTCCTATAAATACATCAATCATTGACGGACAAGTATCCATTCAATATGACCCTGGTGCCAATATGGACACATCTCTTACACCAAAACAAATAGTAGAAAAGTATATACAGGAAGATCAGACCATATTGAGAAAGATGATAGGCCACTCTATTTCTAGAAAACTAGTATATGATATATTAGTTGAAAAAGATTTAAATGATAATATAAGATTAGAAGAGATTGCTACTAGTTATCAGGAAGAATTTTTAAAGCAAAAAAGGTCACTGAGTAAAGTATACACAGGAATAACCATGGATTCAAGTGCTAAAGATGATTTCATAAGCATTGTTAAACAAGTATCATTAAAGAACTTCTTGGAGAAAAGTATAGAAGAAAACGATGGTGGAATACTAGTTCCTGGAAAAGTTTTACTAGAAATGATAAAGGATAAGGATGAGGGAGTACCGATAGAAGTCCAGCTAGGTGAAGATAAGACTTCGGTGATATATAGCTATACAGGTAATAGTGATATTGGGGACGAGAGTTTAGTTGACTTATTAATTGAATATGGTGAAACAACAGGAGTATTGTCAGAATTTATCACTGATGATAGTATCAAATATTTGCTACAATCACAACTACTTAGTGATGGAATCAATCCAAGGATTTCCATTGCAAATGAGTTCCAATATGTGGAGATCAATAATTTAATTAGCTATTATAATAGCAATAATATTATTAAAGTATCGGGATCAGAAGAAGTTGATGTTTTTGAGTTACTAGAACTAGACAAAAGAGAAATATTTGATTCATTAAGAAAAAACTATGAAATAGATGAAGGACTTAGTGATTATGAAGCAAGAAAGATGTTAATAATTCACAACCAGCTAAAAATACAAGGATATTTAGCATATAATCCAATTAATATTGCCTATGGTATAAAAGATAGTACGGTGGCAAAGATAGAGGAGTCTTTGGTTGAAACACCAGGGATAGGGGTTTCAGTTGAGCCTGTAAGGTACTATCCAGAGGGATCTTCTGCGGCACATATACTAGGATACTTAGGCAAAATAAGCCAGACTAATGAGATTCAAAAATATGTAAAGGAGCTGAACTACTCACCAAATGCTATAATTGGTAAAACTGGCATTGAGGAAAGTTATGAGGAAATATTAAATGGTACAAGAGGTATAAAAACTGTAGAAGTTGACTCCTTAGGCAATACAACTAGCGTTTTAGATGAAGTCAAACCAATACCTGGCAATAATGTATATCTAACCATTGATTTAAAATTGCAACAAGTTGCGGAAGAAGCCTTGGCTCATACCTTGGACCAAATAAGCAAAGGTGGTACATATACAAGCCAATGGGGTGATTATCCATTTGGGATTTATACTAGAAAGAGAAGACCTTATATAGCTAATTCTGGAGCTGTTGTAGCCATAGATGTTAAAACAGGTCAAGTATTAGCCAGTGCTAGTTATCCTTCCTATGATCCAAACTTATTTTCTACAGGTATATCAAATACTGACTGGGAGAGTTTGTTTCCTGAAAATGAAGATGACCAACTAGCACCAAGACCTTTATATAATATAGCTACACAAACTGCTATACAACCTGGTTCTATCTATAAGATGGTAACGGCATTGACCGCTTTAGAACAAGGCTTAAGCCCTAATCTAAAGATACAAGATATGGGTAAGGTTGATATAGGAAATAACCCATTTAGATGTTTGATTTGGACAAATAGTGGTAGAACCCATGGCTGGGTAAATGTATATGAAGCTATTAGGGATTCATGTAACTATTATTTCTATACTTTAGCTTTGGGTTACAATCAAAAGACAGGGGCAAATATTGGAGTTAAGGTCAGCATAGAGGACATTGCTGAAACCTCAAAGAAACTAGGTTTAAATGATAAGACAGGAATTGAAATAGATATTCCTTCAGAAGTAGCAGGAGGAGTGCCAGATCCACAAAGAAAGTTAATCAATACCAAGGCATTACTTAAATCATATCTTAAGGCAAATATAGATCAATATTTCAGAGATGACTTTGAGTATGATGATGAATATAGACTAGAGGCAATAGAAGAAATAGTGGATTGGCTAGAATTTGAAGATCCCTTAACCCGTGGGGAAGTAGTTAGGAGACTAGATGCCCTAGGATTGGATTCAGAAGTTAGACTAGCTAAGCCTGGTGGAGGATTCGAAAAAGAAGGCCTAGCGGATAAGATAAAATACACATATATAAACTTTGCTGGTTGGAATATCACTGATACACTAAATGTAACTATAGGACAGGGGGCTAACGCCTATACACCTATTCAAATGGCAAACTATATAGCAACCCTTTCTAATGGTGGCTATAGACATAAGTTGACTTTAATTGACAATATTAAAAACTTCAATAACTCAGAGGTCCAACATGTTCATGAAGTTAATCCAGATAGAATTGGATTAAATGATTATGAAAATTTGGAGCATGTTAAAAAGGGCATGAAGCTTGTATCTGAAAGCGGTACAGCTAGAAGGATATTTCAGGGTTTTCCTATAGACGTAGGTGTAAAAACTGGAACTGCTGAAAGGGCAGGAATCAACCCAACTACTGGAGATACCTATGATGACTTTTCCTGGTTCGTAGGATTTGCTCCATATGATGAGCCCGAGATTGCCGTAGCTGCTGTTATATTCCAAGGTGGTACAGGTGGATATGCAGGTCCTATGGTAAGGGATATTATGGCCCAATATCTTGGCCTTAATGATTCAAATATAGATGATAGCTTGCCATATGATAGTTTTATAACAAAATAGGAGCAAGTGCAGATAATAGAGTGATTTACTATAAAATATTTATATATGGAATATTATTGTATATATAAGATGGAGGTACTTTGTAGGTGAAAAAGGATAGTATTACCTTTAAAGGAGTAAAAGAAGGTGTATATTTAGAAATTATTGGATCTGATGTTGAAAAAATTAAAAAAGAAATAAGAATAAAAATGACGAAATCCTCTAGTTTCTTTCAAGGTACTACATTTCTTGGAGTAAAGGCCGAAGATTTGACTTCTAAAGAAATTCTTGAGATAAATTTGATATTAAAGTATAAATATGATTTTGATCTTCAAATAGATGGAGATCTATTTAAAGAAGTAATCCAATCATATAAGGATGAAGATGTAGAGGAAGATATTATTTCGGATATATCCAAGGAAGGTATGACAAAGTTTCTATATGGAACACTTAGGTCTGGACAGATTATAGAATATAATGGTAATATCGTAGTAGTGGGTGACGTTAATCCAGGAGCAATCTTGAAAGCCAAGGGAAACATTATCGTACTTGGGTATTTAAAAGGAGTAGCCTATGCTGGATTGGATGGTAGTATGAATGCAGTAGTAGCTGCATATCAGCTAATGCCTACTCAACTTAGAATTGGTGATATAATAGTAAGGGCTCCAGATGGAGATGTTTCTCAATATAAATTACCAGAAGTAGCAAAGATATGTAACGGCGAAATAGTAATAGAGCCGTATTTACCCAATAAATAATAGGGAGGAACATTAATGGATAATGAAAAATTAGGAACTGCTATAGTAATTACCTCGGGAAAAGGAGGGGTTGGTAAAACCACAACTAGTGCAAATATTGGGACAGGCCTTGCAATATTGGGAAAGTCTGTCGTAATAGTTGATGCAGATATCGGGCTTAGAAATTTAGATGTAGTAATGGGTTTGGAAAACAGAATTGTATACGATATTGTAGATATAGTTGAAGGGAATTGTAGATTGAAACAAGGACTTATTAGGGATAAGAGGTTTGAGAAACTATACTTATTACCAGCAGCCCAAACTAGGGATAAATCAGCTGTTAAACCAGAGCAAATGAAAGAATTAGTAGATGAACTTAAAGAGGATTTTGACTATGTAATTATTGATTCCCCTGCAGGGATTGAACAAGGCTTCCAATATTCTATAGCAGGAGCAGACTTAGCTATTATAGTTACAACACCTGAAATATCAGCAGTAAGGGATGCTGATAGAGTAATTGGTATTCTTGAAGCTAAGGGACTTAATGACCCAAAACTCATAATCAACAGAATTAGACCAGAAATGGTTAAAAGAGGGGATATGATGAATAGGGACGACATAGAGGATATACTTGCTATAGGTTTGATGGGAATTGTACCTGATGATGAAGAAATAGTAATATCTACGAACAAAGGCGAGCCTGCAGTAATAGAGAGAAAATCACTGGCTGGTAATGCTTATATGAATATTGCAAAGAGATTAATCGGGGAAGAAGTGGAGTTATTAGATATAGAAAGTACAGAAGAGGGTAAATTTAGTAAAATACTAAAAATGCTATTTGGTAAATAGGAGGGGATAGTCTTGGATCTTTTTAAGATGTTTGGGAAAAAGCAAGAAAAAAGTAAAAATGTTGCAAAGGAAAGACTTAAATTAGTACTAGTACATGATAGATCAGACCTATCTCCGCAGCTACTAGAGATGATGAAGACGGATATAATTAGGGTTATATCTGAGTATGCAGACATTGATGAGGAAGGATTGGATATAAAGGTAACTAGAATGAAAAAAGATGGAGATATGACACCAGTGTCAGCACTAGTTGCTAATATACCTATTACAAAAATCAAAGACAAGAAATAGGAGAAAATCTTATATTTAAATTATGGTATAAAACCTGTACTTAATAAATATCATTATAGTATTAAGGCAGGTGAAAAAATGAAGAATAAAATAATAAATATATTAAATCTTCTATCGATAAACAGCGCTAAAATTTTAAAAAGACTTGCATATAAAGGAAGCCTAGCTATTGGTATTTTGTTATTTATATTGCTTATAAAGATTATAAATATCAAACCTACTAATATGTTATTGAGTTCGGCTAAAGAATCAATTAACTATGAGTTTAATATTGTAGATGATAGTAAAAGAATATTTAATAAAGCTAAGGACTTGCTCGATAGTTCACAAAAAGTACTCCAAGTTTTCAGATTAGGAGTGGAAGACAAGTATCCAGCACCTATTTCTGGTAGTGTTCATAAAGGATTCCATGAGGAAACAAATAAAGGGCTGGATATAAAATCAAATGGAGATCATGAGCCTATAGCCATAATGGATGGTCTTGTAAAGGAAGTTATATTAACAGACAATAAAGGATACTATGTTACGGTAGAGACCGAAGACTTGCAATACACCTATGGTTATCTATCGAAAGCTTACGTTACAATAGGTGATATAGTATCACAAGGTGATTTGATAGGATACTTGGGAACCAATAAAGATGGATATAAATACCTAAGGCTAGAAGTAATTAAAGATAATAAATACATAAATCCTGAAAATTACATCGAATTATAAAATACCTTGGAAAAACTGAGGTATTTTATTTTGTGTATTTGCTCTGAAAATATGGTAAGATATACTAAACAAATTTCTTTAGGAAAGGTGATTAATTTTTGATTAACAAGAAGAAACTCGATAAAATTTTAAATAAAGTAGACAAGCCAGCTAGATATATAGGTATGGAACAAAACTCTATAATAAAAGACTTAAAAGATGTAAAAGTTAAATTTGCATTTTGTTTTCCTGATGTTTACGAAGTTGGTATGTCCCATTTAGGTATGCATATACTTTATAACCTAATCAACAATGAAAAGGATTATGCATGTGAAAGGGTGTTTTCACCATGGGTAGATATGGAAGAATTGATGCGTAAAGAAAGCATCCCATTATATACCCTTGAGAATAAGGAAGAAGTAAAAAACTTCGATATTTTAGGATTCACACTACAATATGAAATGAGTTACACCAATATACTTAATATATTAGATTTAGCGGGCATAGCATTTTTATCAAAGGATAGGACTGATGAAGACCCACTAATAATCGCAGGTGGTCCATGTGCTTACAATCCTGAGCCTATAGCAGATATAATTGATATAGTAGTTCTAGGAGAAGGAGAAGAAGTCACACTAGAACTATTAGATAAATATAAAGAGCATAAGGAAAAAGGTTGGAATAAAGAAGCATTTTTAAAAGATGTTGTAAGTATAAAAGGTATATATATTCCTAAATTTTACGATGTTAAGTATAAAGAAGATGGTACAATCGACGAGATGGTGACTTTGGTAGAAGAAGCACCTAAGTTTGTTGAAAAGAGGATGGTTAGGGATCTGGATACAATGTATTCTCCTGAATCCATGATAGTGCCATATATAGAGACTATCCATGATAGGGTTGTAATGGAGATATTTAGAGGTTGTACCCATGGATGTCGATTTTGTCAAGCGGGTATGCTATATAGGCCAATAAGAGAAAAATCAACTACAAAACTAATGGACTTAGCAGAAAAGCTTGTGAAAAGTACAGGATATGAAGATATCTCATTGTCTTCCCTTAGCACCTGTGATTATAGCCAACTTCATTTATTGGTATCTAGCCTTATGGATGAACTAGGGGATAAAAATGTTGGGGTTTCACTACCTTCATTAAGACTTGATTCATTCAGTATAGATATATTAAAGGAAATTGAAAAGGTTAGAAAAAGTGGATTAACATTTGCTCCAGAAGCTGGCAGCCAAAGATTGAGAGATGTAATAAACAAAGGCGTTAATGAGGAGGATCTAGTAAATGCTGTAACCTATGCGTTTAAAGAAGGATGGTCAAGAATAAAATTATACTTTATGATAGGTCTTCCAACTGAAACTGATGAGGATGTTCTTGGCATAAAAGAGCTATCTTATCTTGTAAAAGATTTATTTTTTAATAGACCCAAAGAAGAGAGAATAGGTAATTTCTCTGTAACAGCAAGTGCATCATGTTTTGTACCAAAACCTTTCACACCATTCCAATGGGTCAAACAAGAGTCTATTGATGAATTTAGAAGAAAGGCCTATTTAGTTAAAGATAGTATAAGGGATAACAAGGTAACTTTTAACTATCATGATGCGGAATTAAGTTATGTTGAAGCTGTATTTGCACGTGGTGATAGAAAACTGTCTAAGCTTCTTATAAATGCATGGGAAAAGGGTGCTAGATTTGATGGATGGAGCGAGCATTTTAGCTTTGATTTATGGCTAGAAGCCTTTGAAGATACAGGAATAGATGGAGATTTTTATGCCTTAAGACATAGGAATAAAGATGAAGTATTCCCTTGGGATTTTATAGATATTGGAGTAAGTAAAAAATATTTATACAAGGAATATGAAAAGGCTATGGAAGGGGAACTTACAAGTGACTGTAGACTAAAATGTACTGGATGTGGAATACAAGATTGTGCAATGAGAGGTGTGTTTAATTGATATTAAGGGTTAAGTTCAACAAAAAAAACTATTTAAAATATATTGGACATCTTGACTTACTAAGATTATTCCAAAGGACATTTAACAGGGCAGGAATACCTGTTAAATACTCAGAAGGATTCAATCCACACCCCAAATTTTCAATAGCTAATCCTCTTTCACTAGGAATTGAAAGTGAAGAAGAATACATGGATATAGATTTAGTGGAAAAGATAGATACAGAGGACTTCGTAAATAGAATGAACCACATATTACCCAAAGATATTCAAATACTAGATGCTATATATCCAGATGATGAAAAATCTATATCTTCAAAACTATCCTGGGCATCCTATGAAATTAGATTTGATATAGGTAAAGATTTAAGTTTGGATGAAGTAAAAGCTATTTTAGAAGATTGGTTAAATAGCGGAGAAATACTGATTTCACGACTTAGGAAAAAGGGTAAAAGAAAAGTAATGAAAGAAGAAGATATAAGGCCCCTTATCCAAAAAATCGAGGTAAAGGAAAGCAGCGGTAGAGAAGTAACTATAGAATCCCTTATGGGGGTGGGAGATGGTGGTAATCTTAGGCCATTTGATTTTGTAGATGCACTAGGCAACAATGATGAGTTAGCTATGGATATAGACTCCGCCTCTTTAGTAAGAAAAGCCTTATATATTGATAATGAAGGTAGATTAGATAGACCAATATAAAATGGGAGAGAGATCAATGAATTATATTTTCATTAGCTCTAAAGATGGAATTAATAAAGTAGGAATAGTTGAAGATAATAGACTGGTGGAATTTTATACAGAAGAAGACAATAATGAAAAACTAGTTGGCAATGTATACAGGGGAAGGGTAGAAAATGTCCTAAAGGGTATGGGAGCAGCCTTTGTAGATATTGGTGAGGGAAAAAATACCTACCTGAATGTGAAAGATGCCTATAGTAGAGAACAACTATTATCTAGGGAAAATTATACTATAGACCAAGTTCTAAAATCTGGCGATGATGTAATGGTTCAGGTTATTAAGGAAGCCCTTGAAGCAAAGGGGCCTAAGGTTACGACGCATATTAGCATTCCTGGAAGATATATAGTGCTTACGCCTTATTCGAAGGCTATCAATATCTCTAGAAAGATAAAAGACAGTAACGAAACAAAAAGACTTAAGGATATAGGTAAAAAAGCAAAAGTTAATGATATTGGGATGATATTTAGGACCAATGCCCAAGAGGTTAAAGAAGATGTACTTATAGATGAGTATAATCAGCTGCTAGAAATAAACACTAAAATAGAACATCAAAAGGGATTTCTACCAACGCCTAAGCTTATTTATAAGGAATTGGATTTGGTTTATAAAATTGTTCGGGATACATTTAATGAAAAGAAATATCAAATAATAGTAAACAATAAAGATGTATATAATCACATCTTAGAATTAGGCTACTTTTATTCATATTCAATGGAAAATCGAATTATCCTAGATGAAAAATTTTGTATAGAAGAATACAAAGATATTCAAAATGATATTGATCAAGCATTTGATAGAAAGGTAATGCTTAAAAGTGGAGGTTACATAGTAATCGATGAAACTGAGGCATTGACAGCTATTGATGTAAATACTGGAAAATACGTTGGTGCTTTATCACTTAGGGATACAATATTAAAGACCAATTTAGAAGCAGCAGAGGAAATCGCTAGACAGATTCGACTAAGGGATATTGGTGGAATTATAATAGTTGATTTTATTGATATGAAAAGCAAAAATGATATATCTGTAGTCCTATCTGCCTTGGCTAAACAATTTAGAATAGATAGAAACAAGCCTAATATAGTTGGTATAACAAAATTAAATTTAGTAGAAATCACTAGAAAAAAAATCAGACCTACATTAGATAGTACTATTTCTGTCAAATGCCCAACATGCTTAGGCAGGGGTAGGGTTCAGAAATGATTTAAGAATGAATGAATATGAAACCAAATTATAAAAACAATTGACAAAGTCGTTCTTATTTGTTAAACTATTTTGGTGTAGAGCCGCTCAGTTTAGGTATTCAAGCATAGCACCTAATATTGGCGAGACTAGGTTAGAGGAGGTGCCGTAATATGTACGCAGTTATTGAAACAGGAGGCAAACAATATAGAGTTGAAGAAGGAGATACTCTATATGTTGAAAAATTAAATGCAGAAGTAGGAGAAGCTATTAATTTTGATAAGGTTCTTATTTTATCAAAAGATGGTGAATTACTAGCAGGTAAGCCTTTCGTAGATGGTGCAAAAGTTGAAGCTAGTGTTTTAGATCAAGGAAAAGCTAAAAAAATCATTGTTTTTAAATATAAAGCAAAGAAAAACTATAGAAAAAAGACTGGACATCGTCAACCTTTTACAAAGGTTAAAATCGAAAAGATAGTAGGATAATTATGATTAATGTACAAGTCTTTAGAGATAGGGATTATATTGTTGGTTTTAAAGTTGAGGGACATGCAAATTATGCAGCCTTTGGAAAAGACCTTGTATGTGCAGCAATTTCAGTTTTAGCTCAAACATCTTTGATGGCTTTAGTTGAAGTTTGTGGTATAGATGAAAGTAAACTAAACTATAAGATTGATGATGAAACTGGATTTTTAGAAGTCAATTTACCTAGAAATTTAAATATAAAGACGGTAGAAAAAAGTCAAATTGTTTTAAAAACTTTTGAATTAGGTGTAAAATCTATTATAGAAAGTTATCCAGATAATGTGACTCTCATAAATGGGGAGGTGTAATAAGTGATTAAATTAAATTTACAATTATTTGCTTCTAAAAAGGGAGTAGGTAGCTCCAGAAACGGTAGAGATAGTGAAGCTAAGAGATTGGGTGTTAAAAGAGGAGACGGCCAATTTGTACTAGCTGGTAATATATTGGTTAGACAAAGAGGTACAAAAATTCACCCAGGAAACAATGTTGGAAAAGGTAGCGATGATACTCTTTTTGCAACTATTGACGGAGTAGTTAAATTTGAAAGATTGGGTAGGGATAGAAAGAAAGTTAGCGTTTATCCTGCAGAAGAATTAGCGTAAATTTTAAGCTTGCCTATTAGGCAAGCTTTTTTTATAATAAATACTTAATAAACCGTAAGATTAGTGATATACTAAATACTATAATTGGGTAAATATATAAAATAAATATGATTTTGAGGATGATGAGTTTATGTTTATAGACAAGGCCAATATCGCCGTTAAAGGTGGAAAGGGCGGAAACGGAATAGTAGCATGGAGAAAAGAGAAATATGAGCCTGCAGGAGGTCCTTTTGGTGGGGATGGTGGAAATGGTGGCTCCATAATTTTGAAGGCTGACGAGGGCATCAGAACCCTTATGGACTTCAGATACAAGAGACATTATAGTGGTCAAAATGGAGAAGATGGTAGAACCAAGAAACAATTTGGTAAAGCTGGAGAAGATATCATTATAAAGGTACCAGTAGGCACATTAATAAAGGATCAAGAAAGTGGCAAGGTAATAGTAGATTTAAAGGAAAAAAATCAATCATATGTAATTGCAAAAGGCGGGAAAGGTGGTAGAGGTAATGCAAAATTTGCCACAGCTACTAGACAGGCTCCTGGATTTGCAGAAGCTGGTACCAAGGGCCAAGAAAGAGATATAACATTGGAATTAAAACTACTGGCTGATGTTGGTTTGATTGGATTTCCTAATGTGGGTAAATCCACTATACTTTCTATGGTATCTGAAGCAAAACCTAAGATTGCAAACTATCATTTTACAACCCTTCAACCAAATCTTGGGGTAGTTAGAATTGCAGATGAGAAGAGTTTTGTCTTGGCTGATATACCTGGACTTATAGAAGGTGCATCTGAAGGAGTAGGATTGGGTCATGAGTTTTTAAGACATATTGAAAGAACTAGAGTATTGGTCCATGTACTGGATTCATCAGGAATAGAAGGAAGAGACCCAGTTGAGGATTTTTACACTATAAACGAAGAGCTATTTCAATACAATGAAAAACTAAGAGATAAGCCACAAATTATTGTTGCAAATAAAATGGATATACCAGGGGCGGAAGAAGGCCTAGAAAAGATTAAGTCTGAATTCGAACCTAAGGGTATACAAATATTTGAAACTTCTGCAGCAACTACAAAGGGTATCAATGAACTAAAGTTTGCAATTTGGGAGCTATTATCAAATTATGAAGGTGAGTACGAGACCTTTGATGAAGAATATGATGAGTTTGAGTTTGAAGAAGAAGAGACCATTATAGTTAGAAAAGAAAACGACATGTATATAGTTGAAGGAAGTTTTGTTGAAAATCTATTAGAATCAATTTATTTTGATGATGTAGACTCAGTGAGATACTTCCAAGAGACTATTAGAAAAAAAGGTATAGTAGAAGAACTGGAGAAACTGGGTATAGAAGAGGGAGAATCAGTATTTATTTGTGATTATGAATTTGAATTCTTCCATTAATTATTACAATTGATTAATTTACAACAAAAAATAATAGGGAGAGCTGGGCTCTCCTGCATAAAGGAGTGAGTAAAATTGTTAACTGGAAAACAAAGAAGTTATCTAAAAGGTTTGGCAAACAATATAGATCCAACTTTTCAAGTAGGGAAAAACGGACTATCAGATAACTTTATCAAGCAAATAGAAGAAGCCATAGAATCAAGGGAATTAATAAAGATAAAAATATTACAAAACAGTATGCTAGATCCAACAGAAGTGGCCAACGAAATTGCTGATAAAATAGATGCTGAGTTTGTCCAAAGTATTGGAAGTAGATTTGTATTATATAAGGAATCAGAAGAAAACAAAAAAATACAATTACCTAAGTAGTAAATTACTTTGACTTCTGACAAAAGGAGCTAGGACTATGAAAATTGGAATAATGGGTGGCACTTTTAACCCTATCCATCATGGGCATTTAATTTTAAGTGAATATATTAGGACAAGGGTAGATTTAGACAAGATTGTATTTATTCCTACAGGAATGCCACCACATAAAAGCAAGGATGATTTGTTAGATGCTAGGACAAGATTAGAAATGGTAGAGCTAGCTATAAAGAGCAATCCTTTCTTTACTAGTTCAGATATTGAAGTTTCTAAGACTCAATTAACCTATACTATAGATACCCTAATTGAGTTAAGGGATTTGTATAAAAATTGTGAGTTATATATGATAATTGGAGCAGATACGCTCCTATCTTTACAGACCTGGAAGGATTATCCCAAGGTTTTATCCTTGGTTAATTTTATAGTAGCAGATAGGCTTGGACTAAGTACAGATGATGTATTAGAAGAAATAGAAAGGCTAAATATCCAATTTGGGGCTGATATTATAAGTATAAACAGCCCAGTAATAGATATCTCTTCAACTACAATTAGAAGTAGAGTTAATAAGGGTCTATCAATAAGATATTTAGTGGCAGAAGTAGTAGAAAATTATATTTCTGATAACAATCTATATAAGTAGGTGAATGGATATGGACAAAAAGCTGCTGGACTCTTTATTAATAGATACTGGACAAGATAGGTTTGAGCATACACTAAGGGTAGTAGAAGAATCAAAGAAGCTGGCTTTACTTCATAATATAGATGTAGAAAAAGTTACAAAAGCCGCTTTATTACATGACTGTGCTAAGTTTATAGATAGAAAGTACTTATTGAAAATGGCAATTGACTTTGATATAATACTTAGTGACATTATGAAAAGAAACCCTGAACTTATACATGCTCCCTTAGGGGCGGAATTAGCTAGGTCCAAATATAATATAGATGATTCAGAAATATTAAATGCTATAAAATACCATACTACTGGTAGAAAAAATATGACTGATCTTGATAAAATTATATATATTGCTGATTATATAGAACCCTATCGTAAATTCCAGGGCGTTGAAGATGTGCGTCAATGGGCCTATATAGACTTAGATAAAGCTCTATTTTTGGCTATTAATCAATCAATTACTTTTTTAATTCATAAAAATAGATTAATAGATAAAAATACAATAGAAGCAAGGAATCAACTTATAATAAATTTAGAACATAAGGAGGGAAAGAATGACTGAAGTTGAAAAAAAACTATCCATAATAACAGATGCAATTGATGATAAAAAAGGAATAGACATTAAAGTAATGGATATTTCAGGTATGACTACTATAGCTGACTATTTTGTTATAGTTAGTGGTAACTCATCGGTACAATCACAATCTATAGCTGATGGAATCGATGAAAAAATGAGCGAACAAGGCTATGAGAAAATTGCTAAAGATGGTTACCAAAGTGGAAGATGGATTTTATTAGATTATGAAGATATAATCGTTCATATTTTTCATAAAGAGGAAAGAGATTACTATAAACTAGAAAGATTATGGACTGAAGATAAAGATAATAACTAAGATACTAAGAAGGAGGTGATAATATGACATTAGAGCTAATAGCAACTAAAAATGCCCCAGGCGCAGTAGGACCATATTCTCAAGCTATAAAAGCGGGAAATATGATCTATACTTCAGGACAATTACACATAAATCCTGAAAATGGGGAATTAATTAAAGGTGATATTCAAGCACAAACTAGACAATCACTAGAAAATGTTAAGGCTATCCTTACAGAAGGAGGAGCTACATTAGAAGATGTTGTAAAAGTAACTATATTTATGACGGATATCTCCAAGTTTTCATTAGTTAATGAAATTTATGGTGAATACTTTAGTAACCATAAACCTGCAAGAAGCTGTGTAGGTGTAAAAGAATTACCACTAGGTGGAGAAATCGAAATCGAAGCAATCGCAATAATATAAGTGAAAAGAACCTAGCCTTAAAAGGCTAGGTTCTTTTCATCCTGAGTGATAACGAAGGATCTTAGTGACCATAAACTCTACTACTTCTACGTTTCTTTCTTCTTTGAGACTTTTTATATAAATATACAAACCTTAGGATAATCAGTGTACCAAATACTACCAAATACCACTTGTCCAGAATACGTTCATAAAATTTAACAGGTGGGATTACGGAAACATCCATTGTAGAAACCAAATCTCCTTCTCCAACAAGAGTATCCTTAAGATAATATTCCACAGTTCCCACCTTATCACCTTTAGCAAGGGGTGCTTTTATCTCATCATTAAAACTGATTTTTCTTTCAATACTATCCGAAGTATTAGTTTTTAGGATATATCTTACATCCTTATCAATCACTATTGATGCATAAGGAAGAGTGCCATTTTCTATTTCAATATTGTCTATAAACTCATTAGCATGTCCTATAATAACATTATCAAAGTTATCAAAGCCATAGTTTAGCAACTTGTGAGTATCTGCATATACCTCTTTTCCATCAGACTTTAAAACCACAGATAAGAGATACTGTCCATTTTTTTCTGCTAAAGTAACTAAGCAATTTCCAGCATTGCTTGTATATCCAGTTTTTCCACAAATGACTCCGTCATATTGTATGGGAATGGATTGTCCATTTAGGTTGATTTTATTATTTCCATAGAAGAACTCATTTGTAGAGTATAGATACCTAGGCTCGTCCTTTTTATTAGTTGGCTCTATTGTATGACTACTTTTACTTGCAAACTCTCTAAAAGTTTCATTAGACATTGCATATTGAGCAATCAAAGATAAATCATATGCAGTAGAATAGTGATTGTCATCATGGAGTCCATTAGGATTAACAAAATTAGTGTTTAAAGCACCTAATTCTTTAGCTTTCTCATTCATCATATTGATGAAGCCTTGGATAGAACCAGATACGTGTTTGGCTAGGGATAATGCAGCATCATTTGCAGAAGCAATCATCAAAGCGTTAATTAAGTTCTCAAATGACATTTGCTCATCATAGTCTAAAGCAATATGACTTCCCTTTGTAAGGCTAATAATCTCAGGATCAACAGTAACAATATCATCCATCATTCCATATTCAATAGCTAAAATAGCGGTCATGATCTTTGTAGTACTGGCAGGATATAATTTTTGATGGATATTTTTCTCGTAAAGAATATCCCCGCTATTAAAGTCAATAAGTATGGCACTTTCACCACTTAAAGCCAATTCATCTCCATCTGCATAACTATATGTATTTAATAAAATAATCATAACTAGAAATAATGCAAATTTTCTTTTCAATTTTTCACCTCCCTAACTTTAGATATATACATTATATCAGAAAAGTTCCAATAATTTAAGTGGAAAAATTATATATAAAAGAAGGAGTTCTTATCCAAATGTCGTATAGATAAATTAAGGAAAACTTATCAAAAAATATAGATATGGGGAGAGCAATTATGAAAGATTACTTTACAAAAAAAGAACAAGTGGTTATACTAGTAATTGTTTTA
>CAYOFC010000004.1:18537-34994 GCA_964403265.1 uncultured Tissierella sp.
ATTATGAATGTTTCAGGAATTGGAAGCAAAAAGTTTGAGGCACTGAAGGAACTTATAGTGACTAAATAAAAGAGGTGGAAAAATGGATTTGAGACTTACTCAGTTAACAAAATCATCTGGCTGAGCGGCCAAAATCGGGCCCGATGTCTTGGCACAAGTTTTGTGTCATTTACCAAAAACTTATAACACAAATTTAATAGTAGGATTAGATAAGTCCGACGATGCAGCAGTATATAAAATAAATGAAGATATAGCAATCATTCAAACCTTGGATTTTTTTACTCCAATAGTGGATGATCCATATCTATTTGGACAAATAGCCGCAACTAATTCTTTAAGTGATATATATGCAATGGGCGGTGAACCTAAGCTAGCGATGAATATAGTATGTTTTCCTGATTGCCTTGATCCCTTAGTTTTAGCAGAAATACTTAAGGGTGGACATGATAAGGTATCAGAGGCGGGTGCAATACTAGTGGGGGGCCATAGTGTTTCAGACGATGAACCAAAGTATGGACTGTCAGTAACAGGCTTTGTTCACCCCAAGAAAGTACTTACAAATAGTTCAGCGAAACCAGGGGATGTGCTTATTCTAACAAAACCATTAGGGCTAGGTATTATAAGTACAGCAATTAAAGGTGAAATAATAGATGAAGCCACGTACAAAGAAGCAACAAAAATAATGGCAACTTTAAATAAATATGGAAAGGAAGCCATGGATAAGGTAGATATCATCAATAGTGTTACAGATATTACTGGTTTCGGACTATTAGGTCATGGATTTGAGATGGCAAAGGGTAGTGGAGTAAGCTTAAAGTTCTATAGCAAGCAAATCCCTTTGATTTCCAATGTAGAAGAATACGCAAGGATGGGTCTAGTTCCAGCAGGAACATATTCAAATAAAAAACATCTTGGGGACAATGTGTTTTTTCAAGATAATATATCAGAAGTTATGAAAGATATTTTATATGACCCACAAACATCAGGTGGACTTTTGATTTCTGTGCCTAAGAATTTGGCAGATGAATTAATGGAAGCCCTTAGTATTTCTCCAACGAAATATGCTATAATTGGAGAAGTGGTAGAAAAAGGGAAGGCCTATATCATGGTGGAATAAAAATGGGGAAGTGATTCTATGGGTAATACAAATCTTTATAAACTCCTACCAAAGGTAGATGAAGTGTTAGAAAACAATGCAGTAAAAGAGCTACTTGTGAATATTCCAAGAAGCACTATTCTTGATGCAATTAGACATGAAATAGAGTCACTAAGACTTAATATAAAGAGTAATAATTGTAGCAAAGAAGAGGTAATAAAGCAGCTGGATGCTTTGATAACTAATATAAGCATAAGAGCACGTAGAGAAGATAGCTATAAACTAAGAAAAGTAATCAATGGCACAGGAACAGTTATACACACAAATCTAGGAAGAGCCCCTTTAAACCAGAAAGTTCTAGAACATATAAATGATGTGGCCAATAATTATTCAAATCTAGAGTATGACATAGATACAGGAGAGAGAGGCTCCAGATATTCTATTATAGAGTCTATTATCTGTAAGATAACAGGAGGAGAGTCGGCATTGGTGGTCAATAACAATGCTGCTGCCGTTTTATTAACCCTAAGTACCTTATCAAAAGGCAGAGAAGCTATAGTTTCTAGGGGGGAATTAATTGAGATAGGTGGCTCTTTTAGAATACCTGATGTTATGGAAGAAAGTGGAGCTAGCTTAGTAGAAGTAGGAACGACTAATAAAACCCACCTTAGGGACTACGAAAATGCTATTAATGAAAATACAGGAGCAATATTAAAAGTTCATACATCAAATTATAGAATATTAGGATTTACATCAACGGTATCAGCAAAGGAATTAGTAGAGATAAAGACAAAATATAATATTCCTATAATAGAGGACTTGGGAAGTGGGGTCTTAGTTGATTTATCCAAGTATGGACTAGATTATGAACCAACAGTGCAAGATTCAATACTAAATGGAGTGGACCTAGTTACATTTAGTGGTGACAAGCTACTAGGAGGGCCACAGGCAGGCATTATAGTTGGGAAGGAATCCTACATATCGCAAATGAAAAGAAACCCTCTTACAAGGGCATTTAGGGTTGATAAATTTACCATGGCAGCTTTGGAAGCTACCCTTAAATTTTATTTAGATGAAGAATTAGCTATTAAGGAAATTCCGACTTTAAATATGTTGACTATGGCAGTTGAAGAGATGCAGAATAGGGCCTTGGAACTCTATGGAATGATTGAAGAAAAAATAACCGATAATATACTAGATTTTCAAATATCTGATAGCTACTCAGAGGTTGGTGGCGGTTCTTTGCCACTTGCAAAGCTGCCTAGCAAATGTATAGTATTTAGCTCAGATAGATGTAGCATTGATGTAATAGAAAGGCTTTTAAGAAGCTTTGATACTCCAATTATTACTCGGATATACAAAGACAAAATATACTTAGACTTAAGAACTATAAAAAGAGAAGAGTTTTCGGATATTATAAAGGGACTTTCTCATGTGAAGGATGCCATCTTAAGCAATGACTTATTGTAGGGGAGTGTTGATATGAAACATTTAATTATAGGTACTGCTGGACACATAGATCATGGTAAAACAACGTTAATAAGAGCCTTAACTGGTAGAAATACGGATAGATTAAAAGAGGAGCAAAAAAGAGGTATATCTATAGATTTAGGATTTACATACTTTGATCTACCAAGTGGCCAACGTGCAGGTATAATTGATGTTCCTGGACATGAGAAATTTATCAAGAATATGCTAGCTGGAGTTATGGGCATGGATATAGTTCTCTTGGTAGTAGCAGCAGATGAAGGGATTATGCCTCAGACAAAAGAGCATTTATCTATCTTAAACCTACTAGGGATTAATAAAGGGTTTGTTGTTCTTACGAAGGTAGACCTAGTAGATGAAGAATGGATAAACTTAGTAGAGGAGGAAGTAGAAGAAGAAACCAAGGGTACTTTCTTAGAGGGCAGCCCAATACTTAGGGTATCATCAACGAAAAATAGTGGCATCAAAGAAGTAATCAATTTGCTAGATGAATATGCTGAAGATATAGAGGATAGGAATACTGATGACTTGCCAAGATTGCCTATTGACAGGGTATTTACTATTTCAGGATTTGGTACAGTAGTTACTGGGACCCTATTATCTGGAAAACTTAAAATAGGTGATGAAGTACAGATATATCCAGGTGACTCCATAGCAAGAATCCGTTCATTACAGGTACATGATGAAAATACTGAAGTTGCATATGCAGGCCAGAGGGTTGCAGTTAACCTAGCAGGCATTAAAAAGGATCAGATACTTAGGGGAAATGTATTAGCTCCAGTTGAGCAGATGAAAGAAACCCTAATGATAGATAGCAAGGTAAAATTATTAGACAATATTAGCACGCCTATAAAAACTAGGACGAGACTTAGATTATATTTAGGTACCCAGGAGTTATTTTGTAGAATAGTATTATTGGACAAAGAAGTCTTAAATCCTGGTGAAGAATCATATGCGCAGCTTAGGTTAGAAGAAGAAATAGTTGCTAAGCGTGGAGATAGATTTATTCTTAGGTTTTATTCTCCCATGTTTACAATTGGTGGTGGGATAATACTAGAGCCCAATGCTAGCAAAAAAAGAAAGCTAGACGAGTTTAATTTAGAAGATTTAAAGTTAAAGGAACTTGGACGTCAAGAAGATATATTGGAAAATATAATCAAAGAAAAAAGTAGCGAATTTTTTAATATTAAAGAACTGGCTGCTATTACCTCAATATTAGAAGATGAGCTTCTAGAGGAAGTAAATAATTTATTAAAAAATGAAAAAATAGTATTATTTAATCTTACTAAAGATACATATCCGATACATAGTAGTTATTTTAATGATATTAAAGATAAAATACTTGATGATATCAAAGGCTTTCATAATGAATATCCTTTAAGGCCAGGTATAGCCAAAGAACTAATTAGAAGAAGGTATCTTAAAAATGCTATACCTAAATTAGGAGAAATGTTTATTCAAAGTTTAATAGATAGTGGAATCATAGTGCAGGATTTGGATCTTATTCGACTAAAGGATTTTTCTATAATATATGATGATAAGCAGATAAAGATAAAACATGATATTTTAAAAAAATATGAGGAAAATCTTTATATGATTCCAAGAGTTGAGGATATACTTAATATGCTACAATATAATAAAGATGATTTTGATGAGGTATTTAATTCATTAGTATATAAAAAGGAATTGATACGTCTTGATGAAGAAATCTATATCCAAAAGGATTTATATAATAATTCAATAGAAAAGTTAAGGGACTTTATAAGCAAAAATGGAAGTATTACAGTTGGGGAGTTTAGAGATTTATTAAATACAAATAGAAAAATTGCTTTAATATTATTAGAATCATATGACCAGCAAGGTTTAACCAAAAGGGATGAGAATAAGAGGGTTTTGAGAAGTAATTGAGGCAAAATTATGAGGTGAGTTAATGAATGGCAGTGTTTTAATAGTAGATAGTGACAAGACTTTTGCGGAAAGTATAAAATATAGTCTTGAAAAAGATAGATACGATATTGATATAATAAACAGTGGAAAAAATATAAAAGAGAAAATAAAAAATAAAAACTATGAATTAATATTATTAGAACCAGAGGTAGCAGGCATAGATGGAGTAGAAGTTTGCAAAGCTATAAGAGAAATTTCAACAATTCCTTTAATTGTTTTATCCAAAAATGGCCAGGATATGAATAAGATATTGGCACTAGATTACGGCGCAGATGACTATTTGGTAAAACCCTTTAATGTATTAGAGTTAAAGGCAAGAATTAACTCTCTATTTAGAAGGGTTAATTATAAAACATCAAAGGAAAATCATAACTATATTATAAATTTTGGGGATTTTTCAATTGATGCTATCAAAAGAAAAATACTTTTTAAAAAGAATGATTTGAACCTAACAGGGAAAGAATTTGACCTTTTCTTCGTACTATCTTCAAATTCTGGCAAGGTGTTTACAAGGGAAGAGCTCTTAAAGAAGATCTGGGGATATGAATATTATGGCGATTTAAGAACTGTAGATGTTCACATAAGAAGAATTAGAGAAAAGGTAGAGCAAAATGGAGCAGACCATCAATATATTGCAACAAAATGGGGAGTAGGCTATTATTTTATTGGTCTTATTGACTAAAATAATACAGCATACTTAGGATTAGGCCTGGGTTTGTCACCATGAACGTAGTGATAAATCTGAATTATACTGAGGTAACAAGGAGGAATTATGAAACTATTTTTTATATCAGATATACATGGATCTGTATTTTACTTGGATAAGGCTATGGAAAGGTACAACGCTGAAGGAGCAGATTATATCGTCATCTTAGGAGATATATTGTATCATGGAGCAAGGAATCCACTACCTAAAGAATACAATCCTAAAGGTGTTATAGAAATTTTAAATAATCATTCAGATAAGATAATTTCCGTTAGGGGAAATTGTGATAGTGAAGTTGATGAAATGACTTTAAACTTTCCAATAATGTCCACCTACTCAAATATACTTTACAATGGGGTCAGGCTATTTTTGACCCATGGACATATTTATAATGAGGATAATATGATAGACTTAAAAGAAGGGTCTGCCTTTGTATATGGACATACTCATATTTTAAGAGCAGAGAAGAAGGATAATATTTTCTTCTTAAATCCAGGAAGCATAACATTACCAAAGGAAAACAATCCACATACCTATGGAATACTCGAAGATAATACTTTTAAAATAAAAAATCTTGAGGGTAATATTATTAGAGAAATAGATATTGTATAGGGTTTGAAAAATATCAATTTTACCGTAAGATTGGGAATATCTATTATTGACACAATAGTAGAATATGCTATAATATACTGGTATCAATTATTGCAACAAGAAATGGGGGTAGATGGGTGCTGGTGTGCCCTCTGATCTTCAAAATCAGCGCGAGGGGTTAAGAGCCTCTTGGGTGGGTTCGATTCCCACGTACTCCCGCCATTGATATTTAGCCACTTATGTGGTTTTTTTTATTTTTTGAAATTAGCCCAGAATATATTTATAGGATTTAAATTGTAACAAATGGGTCTTTGTAGTAGAATTGGAATTAGATAATAATTTAACGTAAAGGAGCGTATTAGAATGAAAAAGAAAGGCATTATTATATTTATAGTATCAATCTTAATAACCATAGGTATAATTGCAGGGATAGTATATTTATCTATGGGTAAGGCTGGGATATCAAGATTTAAAAAGAACTGGGAAAGTAAATTTCAAGATGGTATCCGTAGAGAAATTTTAATATATAATGCAAATGGAGATATCATCTTTGAATCTAAAGGGAAATTTGATTTCACCTATGATAGTGAATGTATTGAGTATATAGACACAGAAACAGGATTAAAACATAATATTTTTACAGGATATAATGCAACGGTAATAATAAATGAGATAGATGATTAAAATATATTACATTCCGCTGATTATGCCGAATTAAATATGCTAATATCTTATTGAGTACAATTATATTTAGAAGTAGCCAAGATTACGAGTGTAATACTTCCTTTCTTGGCTACTTTTGTTTTAATTTTGAAAATTATTTTACAAAAAAGAAGGACTTTTTGATTTTATGTAGAACTAATATATAAATATAAATAATTCCAAAGAGGTGATAAGGTGATAGAAGGACTATTATCTATATCTGAAGATTTATTAATTTTATCAAATGCTGAGGGACTGACCCTGGACGAAAAAAGGTACATACTTGATGTTATTAGAAAAACTCTAACGGTAGTTGAATTAGAAATGAAAAAAAGTAGAGATTTTAGCATGGGGACCCTGGAGTAAAATCCAGGGTTATTTATAGTGGTTTTTATCTGGACAACCTCTCTAGTTCAGATACCGTAACAAAATTATATCCTCTTTTTTTAAGCTCTGGCAATATGGTTTTTAAGGCTTCTACAGTATGGCTTTCATTATGATGGATACCATCATGGAGCAGAACAATGTCGCCATTTTGGGCTTGAGATAGGACGGTATTGGATATTTTTTCTATTCCAGGATTGCTCCAGTCATTATTTTCTTTCTTTTGGGACCAAAATACAATTTTACTATCCTTACTGCTAGTAACAGGTACTATCTTTTCATTAAAGTTACCATAAGGAGGACGAAATACCTTAGATTCGATACCTGTTAATGATAGGATAACTTCTTGAGTTTTATTAAACTCTTCCTCAAACTGATCCATAGTAGCCTTATGCACGTCAATGTGTGAATAGGTGTGATTTCCAACCTCGTGTCCTTCTTCTACCTGTCTTTTTATTATATCAGGATATTGTTCCGCTAGTTTTCCCAATACAAAAAAAGTAGCTTTAATATCATGCTCCTTTAATAAGTCTAGTATTTCAACAGTATATTTAGGATGAGGTCCATCATCAAAAGTTAAGGCAATATTTTTTTGATCTTTAGAACCATAACTTATTAAATTTTGATTATAATTTTTTACACTTCCTTCATTTCCAAAACTTATAAATCCAACAGATAATAGTACTATTGAAAGCATAGTGATGGTAATAACTCTAATGGACTTATGTTTCCTCATAAAATATCAGACCACCTTCCTTATTTTTTAATATATAAATAGTTTGCATTTTAAAATATAAAGTATTCTTATAAAGAATAAGATATTATGTATTAGATACAAAATTTTGTAATAAAAAAGGATGAAATTTTGAAATAAAAGTAACATCATTACTGGGACAACATATATAATTATAAAGGAGTGAATTATATATGAATAAATTTAAAGAAAAGCTTTATAGTGATAATTTGCATAACTATGATTATGATAAGTTAGTAAATAATGAACTAGAAGAGAATTCCAATGATCAAGATACAGAAAACAAGCTTTACAGAAAACCTACAAACATATTAAAAAATTCCTATACTGGTTTTCGCGGATAATCTATAGGCTAGGTGCAACCTAGTCTTTTTTTATTTTAAATCTATTTTTGTCAATATAGATTGGTGATTTGGGTCGTTTTTTTATCAAAATTTGCAAAAGTATGTTATTATATTAGAATAATAAGAAAACACTAGAGGAGGGTTAATTTGAAAAAATCAAAAAAATTTATAATATTTTTTATTGTCACCCTAGTTCTTGTAAACATAACAGGATGTGCTATGATACGTGATTTTGTAAAAACAACAAAAGGGGAGCTAATAGGTCAAAACTTTGAAATATCAACCTATGATGATTATGCAAATAAGACACTAACAGTCACAGGAAGTAAAATTACAGTAGGACTATTAGAAAATAGTGCTAATTTTAATGCAGAGTCCACTGGATATAAGTCAGATGTATTGGAAATAACAGTTAATGGGGACCAGATGTTTCAAGTTGGTAATACAGTCATATTTGCTGAAAAAGGCCTAGATATGGTTGAAGATTTTGAAATACCAGAGGAAATAAACGCAACAACAGGTGGAGGTTTTGTACCACTAGATAGATTTGTAAATGATATAAAAAATAAAATTGGAAAAGAAAAAACTGTTATTATATCTAGTCAAATGGGTATTCCGATTGGTGTATTTCAAGGAAATGAAGTATATGTAACTGTACCAGACAATTTACCAAAAATGACAAGATTAAATATAGATGGGAAAAGTTTATACATCCATAGAGCTAATTACATAATCTTAGATACGGATATGATGAATTAGGGATATCGCGCCTTTTTTATCAAAAATAAATTGAAAAAATTACATCTAATAGAAAAAAATGATTATAATTAGATAACTTACCTTGGTTATACTAACTATAATGGAGGTGATGTAATTGAAAAACAAGAAAATAAAAATATTGATGTGTCTAATCCTAATATTTTCAATTACAATAATATCGGCATGTACTGACAATAATGGTACTGGAAATGATGTTGGTCAGGATGGCACAAATAATAACAATAATCAAAAGGATTCAAATAATAATGGCATCAATCAAGATGGAAATGATGAGGGCACTACAAAACCTGACCAAGACGTCGACTTGACAGCAAAATTGTTATCTGATGAAGAGGTATCAGATGGTCAGATTTATTTAAGGAAAGAATGGGCTATAGGTGTTATGACTTTGAAAGATGAAGTTTCTGTTGAAAGAGCTAAAGAGAAAGCAGATGAGTACGGACAGCAAATAAAAGAGAAGTATCCAGACAAAAAAGTTAATGTTCAAGTTGTTCTTAATGGAGAAAATGTGGCGAATATAGAATTATAGCCAATTTTATTATAGAATATTTAGCTTAATAAATGAGGATAATAATTTAGAATCATTCAATAGAGAAGGAGGTTTTGCTAATGCGAAGGGGATTGATACCAACAATATTAGGTACAGCAGTAACAGGTGCAGCAATATATGGTAGTGTACCTAATTTAACAAGAAGGAAATTAAAGAAAATGGATATGGGATCTGTAGTTACAACGGGATTACTAGGATTTGGTCTGGCCCATGTAGTATTAGGATCCATGGATTTGTATAAAGGAAAATAGGTCTAGCAGGGATAAGGTCCCTGCTTTTTGTATGCCTATGAATTGCTTTAATATAGTATAATGATTATATCAAATGAGCATTGTTAATTAAGTTAAAAATAAAAAATCAAGTGATAAGGAGAATACAAGATATGGATTATACATATGAATATTTTAAAGAAAGTGCAGACTATATACTGGAAAGAATTAATTTTAAACCAGAAATAGCATTAATTTTAGGTTCTTGTTTAGGGACATTATCAGAAGAGATAGAGAATCCAGTAGTTATTGATTATAAGGATATACCGAATTTTTTAAGGACTACAGTAGAATCTCATGCAGGTAAGCTGATTATAGGTGAATTAGGTGGTAAAAAAGTAGTTTGTATGTCTGGTAGATTTCATTATTACGAAGGATACGAATTCGAGCAACTTGTCACACCAATAAGAGTTTTTCACCTATTGGGAGTAGAAACAGTTATCTTAACCAATGCAGCAGGTGCTGTGAATACCTCATATAAAACTGGTGAAATAATGATTATAGAAGATCATATTAAATTAACGGGAGCAAGCCCAGTTAGAGGACCAAATATTCAAGAATTTGGCTCAAGATTCTTCGATATGTCAAATGCCTACACAAAAGAATATAGGGATTTGACTAAAAGAATTGCTAGGGACTTAGGCATAAAGATTAATGAGGGTGTTTATTTTTATTGTACAGGTCCTCAATTTGAAAGCCCAGCAGAGATCCGAGCGATTAGGGCCTTAGGTGGCGATGCAGTAGGTATGTCAACTGTAACGGAGACCATAACAGCTGCACATTGTGGTATGAAGGTCCTAGGACTTTCCCTTATGACCAATATGGCCGCAGGAGTTCTAGATCAGCCCGTGACTACAGAAGAAGTAGATGAAACAGCAGAGGAATCAGCTGATGACTTTAAACTATTGATTAGGGAAATAATTAAAGATATGTAAAGCTAGATTAAAAAGCATATGCTTTTTTAGGGTGAAATTAATCAATAATGGGGTAATAGTAAATGTATAATTATTAAAATGTAATAGATTATTTCATACGGACTGGGGGTATAATAATTAAAAGTGTTTTATTAATTTGTTTTATTAAGGGGGCTACAGCATGAATTTAATAAATCTAATGGATGTCTCAATTCCAATTGCCTTTGGGGCTGGATTTATATCCTTTTTCTCACCATGTATTTTGCCTTTAATACCAGCATATATAATGTATATCACTGGGGTAAATATAGAAGATGACCTAGGTAAACAGAGATTATTTGCGCTGACTAGAACATTATTTTTTGTACTAGGATTCACCATAGTATTTATGATAATGGGCACTTCGGCAAGTTTTTTAGGGAAGTTGTTTATTAGAAATAAAAGCTTATTTTCAAAAATAAGTGGGATTATAATTATTATATTTGGTTTAAATATGATGGGGATCCTAAAAATAGGTTTTCTTAATATGGAAAGGAGAATAAAAGCCCCTAAAAAAATTACAAGTGGATTAGGTTCTACTCTTATGGGAATGGCATTTGCTGCAGGATGGACCCCTTGTTTTGGTCCTACATTGGGAGCTATTCTAATGTATGCAAGTGGTTCAGATACTATTTCTAAAGGAGTGTTTCTTCTAGCCATATATTCTATTGGAATGGGAATACCGTTTATTTTGACAGCATTATTTATTAATGCTTTTACCAAGTTTTTAAATAGGGCCGATAAGTTTTTAAAATATGTCCCTTTTATAAGTGGATTTATAATGGTAATATTCGGAGCATTGATTTACTTTGAAAAAATGATGCAAATAAGTAGTTTGCTTTTATGATTGGAGTGATAATTCTATGAAAAAAATTTATTTAATCTTGCTTATAGTTATGGTATTTGCTACAGCTTGTTCTTCAGCAGAGGATAATATTATCGATAATGATAAAGCACCAGATTCAATTATGTTTAAATCTGCGGAAGAAGTTGATGATAAGACAGACAGAGGTGGAAGCCAGGACCCAGTAGATATAGCTTTAGGTCTAGAATCGCCAGACTTTACCCTTACAAATCTTGATGGGGAAGAGGTTTCACTATCAGATTATAGAGGAAAAATTGTAATCGTCAATTTTTGGGCAACATGGTGTAAATGGTGTGATTTAGAAATGCCTGATTTAAATAAGATTTATACAGAAAACGAAGATATTGTAGTATTGGCAGTTAATGTAATGGAAGACGAACAAACAGTGAAGAAATATATTGAAGAGGGTGGATATGAGTTTGAAGTAGTACTTGATACAGAGGGAAAAATAGCGAGTGACTATCTGGTTAACGGATTACCAAATTCCTATTTTGTTGACAAGGATGGTATATTACAATTCATAGAAATGGGAATGATAAGCAATGAAAAGCTTGTTAATGTAGTAGATGCTATTAGAGAGTATCACGAAGGAAGTAATTAGTTTTTTAATGTAGGAAAATAATATAAAAAATTACCCTGGCATATTGATATGTCAGGGTGTCTTATTTGATTTGGCTATTTCTCATCTATTTTCTCCATATCAGAAATTTTTATCCCAGAGTAATCCTCTTTCTCATCTGGAGATATACGTTTGTGTTTTAAAGGGTTTTCACGTTCTTGTCTTAAAATAACAGCTTTTTGATAAAGATCTGGGCTATTTTTTGCAAGATAAATATAATCTGACCTTGGGACTTTATGACCAGATATAATTCTTCCAGCTATAATAGCACACCTTAATTGGATATCATAAGCCTCTCTTACCTTTTTCAAATCCCCTTCAGATTTTTTTAGTTGTGCTTTCAAATCCTCGGCTTCCTTTAAAGCTTTTTTTTGATACTCATCGATAGTCTCATTGTTTCGGGAAAGAGTAGGGTTAATATCTTTATTGTTTTTAACGCTATTATTAATATTCTTCTTATTGTTTAAATTCATATATCCATGGTTATTAGTTCTACCAATGTACATACTATTTTCCCCCTCACTGTTTATTTAAGCCTGTTACCTTATATATTCGGTATAAAACTGTAAAGATTAAACCTTTAATACAAATTTGTTAAATTCTAGAAATACTTGGGACCTATATCTTTAAATTTCGGCAAATTATCTAAATTTAAATGATATAATGAATATAAGAGATAAATTGAAAGAATTTTAAAAAATATATTAAGGCGGTGGTAATTTGTATAAGCTAATAGCTTTAGACTTAGATGGCACCTTATTAACCGATAATAAGGTAATTACCAAGGATAATTTAGAGTTACTACATTATCTAATAAAAAATGGATATGAGATCGTCATAGCTACTGGAAGGAGTTATTACTCCGCTAGGGTTCTTACAAATAATATAAAAGAACATCTAATATACATTTGCAACAATGGAAATATTGTTCGCGATGCCATTGACGATAGGGTATTATCCGCCAATTTCCTAAGTTCCAAGGATGCTAAAATAATATTAGATGAGGGTATAGCAAGGGGATTATATCCTTTTGTACATGTAGATTATTTTAATGATGGCTATGATGTATTATTGGGAAAAGATCACTATCCTAAGGAAAGTCTTACAAGGGCAACTAATAATCTATTAAGAATAAAGATAGTAGAAGATAACTTAGAAGAAAATTTGAATAGGGTTTTAGCCATGGTTTATCCAGAAGACTTAAATAGATTAAAGGACTTCTACTATGCCATAGGTGAATTATATCCTGAGATGTTTTATTCATATATAATGGAAAATGCAAGCCAAGCTGAGGGATTGTTAGAAATTATGCATCCCCTAGGAAATAAGTGGAACTCTATAGTTAGATATGCTAATTCTTTGGGAATCAAAGGAAGTGAAATTATTGCCATGGGGGACAATAATAACGATGTCGAAATGATAATGAATGCTGGTTTGGGAATAACTATGAAAAATGGTAGCAAATTGGCAAAGGAAGTTAGTGATTTAGTAAGTGAAAAAGATAATAATGAATCAGGTGTTGCCTTTGAGCTGAAAAAGATATTAGGTATATCAATGGATTAACCATTAAATTAAATATGGTAAATATCCATGAATTTAGGAGTGGAATGTTAATATGTAATTAAAAATTAGGGGGATATCTAGATGAAAGGAATAGGAACTTCTTCGGGAATTGGTATAGGTAAAATTTTCTTATTTAAAGAGGCAGAGATAAAAATAATTAAAAAAAATATTGAAGATGCTAACTCAGAAGTAAAGAGATTTAAAAATGCTTTAAATGAGGCCATTCAAGAGATAGATATGCTTTATGAATCAACCTTAAAAAATATCGGAGAAAATGAAGCAGAAATTTTCATCGCACATAAAATGATGCTCGAAGATCCAGAATTTATTTCTTCTGTAAAAGATAAAATAGAAAATGAGAAATTAAACTCTGACTATGCAGTAAGTGAAGTCACAGACTTCTATGTTTCACTATTTGAAAATATTGAAGATGAGTACTTAAAAGCTAGGGCAGTAGATTTAAAGGACGTATCTAAGAGATTATTAAGAGCTTTAATGGGAATAAAATCTATAGATTTATCTATCATAGATGAAAAATCTATAATAGTTGCGGAGGATTTAACTCCCTCTGATACAGCTCAAATGAATAAAGAAATGGTAGTAGGAATAGTAACGGAATTGGGGGGAAAGACCTCACATACATCAATTATTGCAAGGACTTTGGAAATACCAGCTATTGCAGGAGTCAAAGATATAACAAAGCTATCAAACCACGGTGATCATATGATTATCAATGGAGATATTGGTGAAATAATTATGAAGCCTTCACCAGAAGAAAGATCAGAGTATGAAAATAAGGCACTAGAATTGGCTGAATTCAAGAAAAAACTATTGGCTATAAAAGACCAAGAATCCATATCTAAAGACGGTCATAAGGTGGAAATCGCTGGTAATATAGGAATTGCTAATGATATTCATAAGGTTTTAGAAAATGGGGGAGAAGGGGTAGGATTATATAGGACAGAGTTTTTATATATGGATAGAGATAGATTGCCTAGTGAAGAAGAACAATTTGAGGCATATAAATTTGTTGCTGAAAAGTTAGAAATGAGACCCTTAGTAATAAGGACTCTTGATGTTGGTGGAGATAAGGAGTTGCCTTACTTAAATCTTCCCAAGGAAATGAACCCATTTTTAGGTTATAGAGCTATTAGGCTTTGTCTAGATAGGAAAGATATTTTTATAACACAGCTAAGGGCAATACTCCGAGCTAGTGCATTTGGAAATATTAAGATAATGTTTCCCATGATATCAAATCTAAATGAAGTCAGAGAAGCAAAAGCTATTATAGAAGAGGTAAAGGTGGATTTAAGGATAGAAGGAATACCATTTAATGAGGATATTGAGATAGGTATAATGGTAGAAATTCCAGCTGTTGCAATTCATTCAAGAGTATTTGCAAAGGAAGTTGATTTCTTTAGTATTGGAACAAATGATTTAATTCAATATAGCCTAGCAGTAGATAGGGGTAATCAAGATATAGCCCATCTATATAATCAATACCACCCTGCAGTATTAAGTTTAATTAAAATGACAATAGAAAATGGGCATAAGGAAGGTATATGGGTTGGTATGTGTGGTGAAGCAGCTGGTGATAAAAAACTTTTACCTATTTTATTAGCAATGGGATTAGATGAGTTTAGTATGAGTGCATCCTCAATTTTAAGATCTAGAGATGATTTACAGAAATATTCAAAGTATGAAGTTGAAAGCCATCTAGACACAATACTAAGCCTATCAACTGCAGAAGAGGTTGAAAAGTATATAGATGAAAATATTTTATAGTTAAAAACAGAAAATCCCTTTAACCCAATAGGTAGTGGTTAGTTCATTTATGCAAAGTAATGATAATGAGGGGGAATTAAGTTGTTAAAAAATTTATTTAATAAAAAAAACGACTTACCAAGGCTAAAAGAGCTTCATATTTTTAATTCGATAGAAGGAAGGATAATCTGCATAGAGGATATACCAGATGAAGTTTTTGCAAGGAAGATTTTAGGTGATGGATTTGCAATAATACCTAATGATAACAGGGTATACTCTCCAGTATCTGGCGAGGTCAAGTTATTATTCCCTACTTTGCACGCAGTTGCTATAGAAACAGAAGAAGGTATAGAATTATTAGTCAATATAGGTATAGATACAGTAAAATTAGATGGAGAAGGATTTATGTCACATATTAAGGTAGGGGATGTACCTTCACACCTGATGTTGATTATTTAAAATTAGTCTATGATGATGGAAGAGAAGAGAGAATATATAAGTATGATTATGATAAGGTTAAGGATTTGGAATTAAGCTATATCGATTCAGTAAAAAATGTGGTAACAAGCGTAGATGCATCCATAGGAGATATTGTAAAAATGACATCAGAAAACCCAGCTAAATTTATTCACGTCTACGATAAGAAGGGATCAATAGAAGTAGGCAAAGATAGCATAACTTCACCAAAAGAACTCTTCTAAGAGTTCTTTTTTGTATTTCTGCACATAATAACCTAAACAGAATAAATTATATAATACATACAATTTTTTGAAGGAGGTTTTGTTATGGCGAATGTTCGAAGAGTTTTTCCAGGGGGAAATACAAGTGAAGGCTTTTACTCCTTTCATGATAATATAATGGGTTCAAATAGAAATATGTTTTATATATTAAAGGGGATGCCAGGTGGTGGGAAATCTTCAATAATGAAGGAGATAGGTAAGAGGGCCTATGAGAAGGGATATACAGTTGAGCTACACCATTGTCCATCGGATCCAAACTCTATTGATGCGGTGGTGATTGACGAGCTTAAAATAGGGATAGTTGATGGAACTCCACCACAACCGAGGGTTTCTAAACACAAA
>CAYOFC010000005.1:0-8957 GCA_964403265.1 uncultured Tissierella sp.
TGATGTGCAAGATAAGATTGGAAAAATGGGTGTTGTTGGCCTTCTAAAAGGCAAGGAGCCTGGAAAAACTATACTACTAAGGGCCGATATGGATTGTCTTCCTATGGACGAGCTTACAGATTTGCCTTTTAAGTCAAAGGTGCCTGGCATGATGCACGCCTGTGGCCATGATGTACACACAGCTATACTACTGGGAGCTGCCAAGGTTTTAACTGAGCTAAAGGATGAAATAAAGGGGAATGTTAAGTTTGTATTTCAACCAGCTGAAGAAGCTAACCCAACAGGTGGCGCTAGGTATATGATTGAAGATGGTGTCTTAGAAAATCCTAAGGTAGATGCAGCAGTATCTCTTCACGTATGGAATTTACCCTTAGGTAAGGTTGGTATTAGGACTAGTACCATGATGGCACAATCCGATAGGATCTTTATAACTGTAAAAGGTAAATCATCCCATGCTTCCCAACCTCATAATGGTATAGATGCAATTGTAGCAGCTGGTCATATCATTACAGCCCTACAAACTGTTATAAGTAGAAATGTAGATCCGATGGAAAGTGCAGTTGTTACTATAGGTACTATACATGGCGGAAGTAGATATAATGTTACTTGTGACAAGGTGGTTTTAGAAGGTACTGTGAGAACCTTCAACCCTGAAATATCAGCTATAATGCCTACGAAAATTAAGGCAATTGCAGAAAATGTGGCTACTGCCTTAGGGGCCGAGTGTGATGTTGAATATGTAGAGGGATATTCTGCAACTGTAAATGATGAAGAATTAGCTACTAAATTCATAGGATATTTTAAGGATGCTATCGGCGAAGAAAATGTCCTTATCCCAAGTCAACCTGCTTCAGGTGGGGAAGATTTTTCTGAATTTACCAAGCTTGTACCATCTGTCTTCTATTGGCTAGGTATGGAATCAGATATGAATATTGGTAAAACCACTGTCCATAATCCAAACCTAGTAGTTGACGAAGGATGTATATCTGTGGGAATAAAAACATTGGTATCAAGCACTATAGATTATTTAAACGAGTAATGTATTGAAAACACAAGATCATTTGCTAAAGATCAGGATGACCAGGTTTATGGTAGATTCTACACTAGCTTAGGATGATAAAACAAATAAAAGACTATCCTCTTATGTGGATAGTCTTTCTTTTTGGTTAAGCTACTTTTAGTTCAATAACAGTAAAATTGTCTTTTTAAGTGCGTCGTAGGCAACTTCTATAGTTTTTTCTTCGTAATCAAATTTATTATTATGGTGGGCCGCAGCTAATTTTGTGCCATACATAAAGTGTAGGGCTTTACCGCCATTATTCTCTACTTCATTCATCATATATGTCACATCTTCAGATCCACCTAAAGATCTAGCAATGTCAATCTTATAACCATATTCATTTAAATGTGTAGCTACTTGATCTACGAACTCCTTATCATATGTGTTGTAGGCCGGTGCACTGCCTGCTTCAACCACTCTATATTCAACATCAAAGGTCTTGGCAGTCCCTTCAATTACCTTATCTACCTTATTTCTAAGAGCCTGATTTACCTCTTCATTTTCCCCTCTAGTCTCTATTTGCATCATAGCATTTGCAGGGACTACATTTCTTCCTGAGCCTGCATTTAAGGTCCCTACATTTAATCTAGTCATACCTGAAGCAAATTGGGTCAAGGTATGAAGGTTTAAAGCACAACTGGCAGCTGCCAACAATGCATTCTTGCCCAGCTCTGGTGCTGCGCCTGCATGAGATGGAACCCCTTCATAATATACATCTAGTTTAGATGTCGCTAAAAATCCCACAGTACCCAATCCTAGTATACCACTTTCTACACCCAGACCTATATGGCCTGCCAAAAAGTAATCTACACCATCTAGCACACCTGCTTCTACCATACTCTTAGCACCACGAACTCCTTCTTCAGCAGGTTGGAAGACTATAATAAACTTCCCCTTTAGATTGTCCTTTTCCTCCATTAGCCATTTTGCCACAGTTAGCCCTATGGTTATATGTCCGTCATGACCGCAAGCATGCATAGCAAAGTCATTTTCCGATCTAAAGTTTTCTTTATTTGGTATGTGTTCTTCATCATGGGTTTCTTCGACATCGTTTGCATCAATATCAAAACGCATAGCAATAGTTGGCCCTTCTTTTCCAGTATCCAACTTTGCAACGACACCAGTATATCCTTCAAGGACTTCTGATATATCATAGTCTGCCTCTAAGGAAATACTATTTCTATACTCTTGTATTTTGTTTTTAGTTGGCAGACCCATTCTTTCCCCGTGTATTGCTCTGCCATATGTCAAATCTTCATATCCATAGGACTTTAGGTAGTTTATTATCCTTACAGTTGTTTGAAACTCTAGCCAACCCGGTTCTGCAATTTGATGAAACTCTCTTCTCATTTTTGATATTTGCTCAAAAGTTATACTCATCAAAACACTCCTTTAAGTTTAATATACATATCCTATACCCATATTATCTTTAATTATGTAACTTTAGTTGGCTAATTATGTAGATTGCTTAGCCAACTAAATTTATCTTTATATTAAACCACTTCATCGAAGCTATCTATTCTCCTTTTAACAATTGTACCTTTTCTCGCTAGAAGGTGCATCTCTGCTATGGATAATCCTTCCAGTCCCAATCTTTCAGCACTTCTTCCTTCACTTCTAAAGTCTCTATTTGTCATGATTTGGGCGATATCTATCATTGAAGATATGGCAGGGGTTTTCATTCCAAATAAAGCAGCCATTGATTCCATTGGAACTAAACTACAAGGTACATCTTCATATATATATCTATTATAAAGACCTTGCGGTGCTTGTAATCCTCTGTATCCTACATTATTTTGAATCGCCTCATAAATAGTATCTCCCTTAGCCCCGTAACTTTCATACAGCCATTGGGTAGCAGGTATAGCATCTACTTGAAGCAATCTTCCTAATTCCATTCTTTCCCTATCCAGTTTTTCTAAAAAATTCCCTATTGATGGAGTAATTCCTTCTATATAATATTCAAATGGTGAACATCTTTCTATGTGCCCACTGTTTAGTAGAGTCGGTGCTGGATGAAATATTGCACCATAGTTATTAATGCTAGTTTCAAGAACATCTTTTGCTGAAATAAATTGAGGGTATACCTCATTGATAAGTTCTACTACGTAGTCAGTCTTTGTTGCTGGTATTGCTGCTAAGGATACTTCTTTCTTTGACTTAAATATGTGGGCATTGTTTATTGAAGACGATCTTGCCGCATAAATGAATGTTTGTGCCTCAGCTACGATTATATTGTTTCTCTTCCTTGTTGTTAATAGAGTTTCATATACTTCTAATGCTCCACCAGTTCTACCAGGATTTAATACTATGATCTGCCCATCCTTCAAATAGGGAGCCATTTCTTTAGCTATGTTATAGTGCGCCAGTGCAGGAGTTGTAATCATGATTATGTCCACATCTTCTATAGCTTCTCCAATATTACTTGTAACCTTATTTAGGATTCCATATCCATTTTCTTCACCTGTTAGATAAATAATCGGATCCTTAATCAAAGGTAAAATCTTCTCCAAAGTTCTATTATATAGATTAACTTTGTATCCATTCATAGATAAAAATCCCGCCATAGCGATTCCACCGTTGCCAGCGCCTATTACACAATATGTTAGTTCTCTTTTCATAATATCATCCTTTCCAAATAATATTTACTCTATATATTATGTAAACCAAAATTTGGGGTAAAAAAATAACCATGGAGTTCCATAGTCTGTTTACAGCACACTTTAACTCCCCTTTTTTTTCGCCTACGAGGTTAGCTGTCGGATTAGGGCCAAAGGGTAAAATAGCCCATCCTATTGTGAAATAGGATTCACCCCGATATATTGGTTCCCCCGCTTCTTATCAGAATTCAGCGATATTCAATTCATAATTTTTTAGAGTATAATTCATCTTTATTAGTATAGCACAAAATTTCCATCTTGTAAAGGTAATTTTTTCACAAAAAAACTCTGCCTCCAAAATATCTAATCGTGGCAGAGAAAGTTAACAAAAATCCAAAACTATTTTATAGATTTCTCGACTCAATTTCTTCTTCAGTTACTATATCTACATAAGCATAACATAATTTTTCCTCAACACCGCAGTTTGTTTGATAATACCAATTTCGGACAGCCTTCTCTGTTTCTTGATCTGTACTTCTAAGATTATGTGGATATATTGCTATTAGCTTTCCGTTTTCTTTGGATCTTAGACCTACTTTATTAGCACCTACAAACTTACTCATAAGTATCCACCTCCTACTCTCATATATACCCAATTATTATGATACTAATTATATGAGGTTTTTTCTTCAATAGATTTTCGTCTAATAAAATATACGATACATGAAATCAAAGGAATTATTATAGCAAATAAAATAAATAAAATATCTTTAAGGACTATTGAATCTCCTCTTGAAATTATAACTGATCTAGTATTAACTGAAAATAAGACTGCTAGGCCTAAAATCAAGCCTAGTACCGGTAGTATGATTTTCTCATCTTTATTTTTATTAAATACTTCCCTAAAACTTATTACACTTATTAGCAGAAATGAGGTTATTCTGTATATACTGGTTATTAACCATGCAACAACTGCCACAGAGTCTATCCTCTCAACTATATCAAATATATCTATCGACCTAGCATAAATTAAAAATGGAAAATTAGAGTGTCTTAAATATTCAACTCCAAAGGTTATTTGGCATATGATTACAATCATTGCTAATAATCCTAAAGAATATATAGTTGATTTTATCAATATTTTATTTGCATCATCTTTGTTTTCTAAATATGGCATAAGCATAGTCAGAAAGAATATCTCAGAAAAATAGGTGGTTAACTCCATAGCCCCTAAATTTATATCCAATATAGTTGAATCAGCTAATATAGGTAGTAATAAGTAATATTTAAAATTATTTACACCTAATATCATCAAAATAACAACTATAGTTATAGATACAGGTGCCAATACTTCTACTGCTCTTAAGCCTGTTGTAACTCCCCTTGATACACCATATATACATGTTAACATCATAGCTATAACTATTATATTTTCTGATGTGTCCGTAAGTATAGACGAAGCTATTAGCTCTGATTGAATGGTCGAAGTATTAAAGGCTGTAATAAGAAAGGCAAATCCATAAAGAACCCCTAGTACTTTACCTAGATATTTCCCGTAAATTATCTCTAAATATCCAATTATGGTTGAACTTTTAAATTTGCTAGCCAAAAAAAGTAAAGGAGTCATAATTATCCAAGTATATATAATTGAAACCAGTATCATTATCCATAAATCTTGATTAAATGGACGAATATCTATAGTAGGCATTATTGATAGACCAGTAGATAGTCTTGATAATATTATTAAAGCTATCATTTGTTTTGTAGTAATACTTTCTTCCAATTTAATCAGACTCCGTTCTTACATTTATAGGTATATTTAGTAGCCCAGTTCTCACCATATCTACTTTAACATTTACAGTATAGTCCAAGTCTAGAAATATACTTTCCCAATCACCAGAAATCTCTTTCCACAAATCTGGATATCTAATATGAACTAGATTACCTATACTAAATGAATCTATTTCAAATTCTTTCTGAGCTTTCTCCATAGTCATATTGATATAGCGCTTCACCTGATTTGAACTGGCTAATTCTAAAATATGGAGGATATCCTTATTGGATACCTTTAACCCTTTCATATCCTCTATTAATGAGCCTTTAATATTTACATCAATTGTTAAATGAAGTTTCTCATCGATTATTTCCACTTTTTTATCTGTCTTACTCTTTTTTACTTCAACTACTGTGTATCTTCCACTTTCTCCAATCACTTCCGATTCAGTCATTAACTCATCAGGAGCTTCAAATACTATTAATCCATTTTTAAACTCATCGATAATAAAATTAAATCCTTTCATTTCATCACCGTCATAGTATCCAATCAACTTATCCCCTTTAAATGCTGCACCACCTTCAACATTTAAGCTATTCTTAATTGATTGACCCTCTTCCTTGTTGATCACTTTTTCTTCTATAGGCTCCACTACTCCTGTTACTGGATTTGAATCTTTTAGAAAATATCTTAAAAACTCAACTAAAGAAAAATCCCTTGACTTTAAATTAAGTACATGATTCTCCAAAAGGTCAGAAAGATACTTTCCAGGAGTATTACTTAACCCCCCGTTGATACCCATTACATCATATCCCTTACAACCTTTTGCAACAACAACAAAGGCAGACTCCCTAGGCTCATTATCATAAACATAAAAATTTAAAGCACTACTAACTCCTTCCTTTGCAAAATCCTCTCCTAATATGAATATTCTATTATGTGCTAAGAACAATTTTCTATCAAATATTAATGTTCCATTTCTAAGAGCATCTAATACTGTTTTTCCCCTACTTTGAACATAAATTACCTTCTTAGTATTATCGCTAGTAGATGGGCTTGTTTCAGGCACTATAACTTCATGGGTCAGAAGTATCTCCCCATTATCCACATCTATAGCAGTTGTGGTTACAATACCCAAATCACTTACTTCTCGGAGTCCCGTACAAGAAGTCAATAACACTGCCATGATTATTATATTGGCTATTATAATTGTCTTCCTAAATCTCATCTTTCCCTATTCCTTTTTCTTGAATTCTTATTTGAAATATACCCTGGCCTATAGTTCATTTTTTTAATAGGGGCCCTTATTATGAAATCCTTCATCCCCTTTTTATCATATGGTGCTATAGGATATAGGTAGGGTACTCCAAAGGATTTTATACTAGTGAGATAGTATAAAAAAATTATTAGTCCACAGACTATACCATACAACCCAAGAAAAGCTCCAAGCAACATTAATATTAACCTACTTACAACAATTAGTTCTCTTAAAGCAGGGTTTACGAATTCCGTAATACCTGTAATCGATACAACTATAATCATTATTGCACTGATTATCCCTGCATCTACTGCTGCTTGACCTATGACTAGCCCCCCTATTAAAGTGACTGTTTGCCCAACAGCTTTAGGCAATCTTAGTCCCGCCTCTTTCATTATTTCAAAAAACAATATCATAAACAATGCTTCTAAAAAGCTGGTTAGAGGGACTCCTTCCCTTTGTCCAGCCATTGAAATCAACAAAGGTGTAGGTATCATCTCCTGGTGATAATTTGCTAGGGCAATATAAACCCCTATTAACGTAATGCTTATAATTAAGCAAATTGCCCTAATAATCCTTAAATAAGTAGCATGCAAAGGCTTTAAATAGTAGTCTTCAGCTGCCATCAAGCATTCAATAAAAATCTTAGGCACCGTCAAAACATTAGGTGAACCATCGCAAATAATGCCAATTCTTCCTTCCAATATTTTACCTGCCAAAACATCAGGCTTTTCCGTATTATAGGCAGTTGGTACAAGACTATTTGGAGCATCATCGATATACTCTCCAATATAGTTACTATCCAATACAGCATCAGTTTGTATTTCCTTTATTCTTGATTTTAATTCAGCTAAAATTTCATCATTTACTATACCTTTAACATATACTAAAGAAACCATTGTATTTGTATGTTCACCTAATACAAAATCTTCAAATACCAGATTATTATTTCTTATCTTCCTTCTTATGAGAGTCTTATTCACATGTAAATCTTCAATAAAAGCTTCCTTTGGCCCTATTATAACCTGTTCTGAACTAGATATATCTACAGGTCTTTTTTCATATGCACATAAATTTAATATAAATGCCTTATCTAAGTCCTGGTGAAATAAGGCTACATGGCCATCGATGATTCCAGTAACCGCTTCTTCATAATTTCTTATCTCTCTTAGTTCAGTTATATATACAGTATCTGTAATATCCATAGGAGACAATAGGTTCTTGATTAAGGGTTGCAATATATTATCATTTAAAGCTTCCTTGTCTATGAATCCATTTATATAACAGACCATGGCCTCAGTATCACACAGTGTCTGAAAATCACGAACCACAATATCTGAAGTATTATTAAAAAGCTCTAATATCTTTAATTTACTTTTTTTTATATCTTTACCAATCATCATTTATCACCTTTTTTCCCCACTTTGTATGAGTATTGCCAACTTATAGGGAAAATATAAATAAAAAACCTGATTAAGTTCTTATCTTAATCAGGTTTTTATATATTATGCTATTCTTGTCTTTTTTAAAGCTGTATACAATACAACAGCCATTACTGCACCTAGGCCACCTTGCATCAAATTCCCAGGTACAGATGCCAATGCGGCAACCCCACCGTACATAAACACTTCTGCAATATAATAACCAAGTGCCATCCAAGCTCCAGCCACCATTGTTGGAAATATTGGTTTGCTTTGGCCAAGCTTTGTTTCTAATAATGTGCCTGCTATATATCCTTCTAACCCTTTTACAATCAGGGTTATGGGAGCATAATGAGTGTATCCAAGAAGCAAGTCTGCCATAGCCGACCCTAGACCACCTACTAAAAGTCCTCCTCTTTTACCCAGCATCATAGCTGCTATGAAGATTACCATATCACCTAGATTCAAATATCCATTTGTACCTATTGTTGGTATATGGATTACCATAGTCATTATTGTTGTTAGTGCCATAAGTGCAGCAATTCTTGTTATAGATTTTGTTTCATTCATCATTATTATCCCTCCTAGTGTATCGGTTCAATTTATTTATATGTATAAAGTGTATCTATCATTATAGTAACACTTCATAATTGTTTTTACAAGTGTTTTATTAATTTTTTTATAAAATATATAAAAAAATTGTCATTCTGAAAACTTACCCAGAAATACGCTGGATACAGACAGAATGACAATAAATATGAAAGATATTCTTATATTTTTACTTTTAAGCTAATTTTTCACGACCTTGTTTCTCTATAATTAGCTCTAATTCCATTCCTTCATT
>CAYOFC010000005.1:9057-10515 GCA_964403265.1 uncultured Tissierella sp.
GCCCACATGACTACAGATGTTAAAAATGCATATAGGGTAGTCTTTTTCATTAAGGACTCTAATCTTTCGTAATTTTTGGCCCCCATATTATATGCTGCAATCGGCTGCATGGCTGATGATATTCCAAGCATGGTTATAAATAAAAACATATATAGTTTGGATATAACACCTAGTACTACAATACCACTATCTCCAACTGTACTTGCCAATAGATTATTTAATACAGCCATAAGTATCCCATCCTCTGCTTCAACAACAAAGGCTGATAAGCCTACACTTATAACAGGAATTATTATCCTCTTATCTAACTCCAACTTCAAGCTTATATTATTTTCTTTTGTTATACTTAAAAACCTATAAAAACCATAAGTAAATCCAACGAACTGGGAAACTGCTGTGGCTATTGCCGCCCCTTTAACCCCCATATTAAGTTCAACAATTAATATATAGTCTAAAATTATATTTGTTATAGCTCCTATGCTATTAGTTATAATAGATAATTTATTATTACCTAAGGATATCATTATATTTGACATAAATACCGTAAGACATAAGAATACACTTCCAAATATTATAATTCCTAAATAGTGCATTGCATATCCCAATATATCAGGACTAGCTCCCATCATTACTAGGATTCTTTCTTTAAATAGATGTAGTATAAAAGTTAATGCAATCATCAAGCCTAGAGAGAATGATAGCCCATTATTGATAATCTTTATTGATTTATTTATATTTCCCCTACCTAATTCCCTAGAAAAGGTTGTAGAAGAACCTATTGCTATCATAATACTTATTGCAAATATAATCCTTTGGATAGGAAATACCAGTACAAGTGCTCCTATACCTGATGGACCTACATAATTACCTACAAATACTGTATCTACCATATTGTATAATTCTGATATTAAAAATGCTATGATAATAGGTATGGAAAATCTAATAAGTAACTTACCTATTTTTTCTTCTTTAAATAATTTATTACTTTTACTGCCCATAATAAAACCTCCAATTTTGAATACTTTATAAGCTTATCACTTTTGGAGGTTTGGGTCATTGACTGGATTATCCACTTCTGTGGACTATTTTATTGTTTTTTAAAAATAGCTGATTTCATCAAAGCTTAATTTAGTCCCTAATTTATTCATCATTTGTATTATTTAATATATATAATACTGCCCCATTGGGTTTAACCGTTGTTCTTATATTAAAAACCATTGATTTTTTACCGTAAAAGTATCGAATATTTGGATGGGCATACTCTTTCAATAATTCCCAATGCCAATTATCGATTCTTTCTGGTTTCCCTAGGTGAGTCCATTTGTCGTAGGAAGATCCGTAGCTTTTATTTAAATCATATTTGCTTATTTGAAAATCGCTTGACATATTATATAGGTTGATGGAAATCTTTCTTTCCTTTGGCTTTGCTACAGAAATATCACCATATAATACTTCCTC
>CAYOFC010000005.1:10615-31589 GCA_964403265.1 uncultured Tissierella sp.
TAGCTGAATATTATATAGGGAACCAAATCCATAGTATCATTTACTGGATCTATACTTTCTTTAAGAAATTTTGATTTATAGTCTTCAATATCGCTACTTAGCCATTGGCTCACATCTTGATTGTATATATATGAAAAATTTGAAATAAAATCCTCTACAATATGTTTCTCTACTCCCTTGGTACCTATTATGGGTGTAATCTTCTGTCTCAATATGAAATCAAGAATATTCTCTACCCTGGTCCAATTAATAAATCTATGGTTCTTACCCCTATATATATCCATATCATCTGAGAATAGATTGCTTATAATTGCATATTTAAAATTTATCTTGAACTGTATATCTTCTAGCAATCTTCTATTTTCTTCTTCTAGTAATAAGGATGCATTTCCCAGGTTTATAGTATCGGGTTTATTGAACTCAGATATCATCTCACCTTCCAAATCAAAATCCAACTTTATTATTTTGTTATCATAATTATATCTTTCATAATCTTCTAGGTGAACCTTTAAATAGGAAACGGCTTCCTTAATATCTTTATATATTATTTTTTTCTGTTTTTCCAATACTTCTTCACTGACTTTATGCTTCTTTCTGTATTGGGAGGGCGTCATATTGTAATGGAGTTTGAAATGCTTGTTGTAGTATCTTATGTGAGAAAACCCTACTTCCTCAGAGATATCAGATATGGATCTGTCTGTTGTTAAAAGTAATTTGCTAGACTCTTCTACTCTAATCTTATTTAAATAATCATTAAAGCCTAATCCAAAGGTGTCCTTGATTTTATAAGATAGGTATTGAGAACTTAAAAACTCCTTATCCGCTATATCTTGAAGACTAACCTTGTACATATAATTATTGCTAATATATTTATCTATTCTATGGTATCTTTCCAATAAGGCCTCGTCTTCTTCTAGATTCTCTGCTTCATAATAAAGGTAATGGAAGTTATTTAATAGGTAATACATCATATCTAGTAAATTATCTTCTACCATGTCTTCATAATCATCTAGTTTTGATACTACTTCAAATAAAAGAATAGACAAGTATCTTCTTAAGCTATAGTAGGTTTCGTTTTCTTGAATTTCTTTATTTGAAGAATCTGTATAGAAGAAAATCTCCTTAGCATCATCGTAGTATCTTTCAAAAAAGTTTGGGTCAATATTGATTATTAAGACCAGGTTTTCAGGATCATCTGATTTCATCCAAAAGACTTCGTTGGAATTTACTATTTCTATTTGCCTCTCTTTTAATTCATAAGTCTCCGTCTCAACACCTAGCTTGATTGAGCCTTTTAGCACAAATAGTATCTCTATAGAGTCCTTCCAATGTATGGGATATTCCATTATATTAGCTAAATGTATATTTATAGGTAAATCCTTTAAGTACTCCACATGTTCTTTCCGCATATTAATCATCCTTACAATTTTATATATTTATACCCTTTTTTGAAAGCTTTCTACTACTTATAAATAATGGGCTTAGATAAAATCCAAACCCATTTCATTTATTTCCATACTCCTATACTTCTAAACTTTTCATATCTTTTAAGGAGTAATTCATCTTTATTTTTTTTCATCAATTCTAGTAGTGACTCCGAAATATAGTTTTTTATATTTTCAGCAGTATAATTTATATCCTTGTGTGCTCCACCTTTAGGTTCAGAGATGATATCATCTATTACTTCTAAATCTAATAGATCCTTAGCTGTTAGCTTCATTACATCGGCTCCCTTTTCTGCTTGGCTGGCGTCCTTCCATAATATGCTGGCCAAACCCTCTGGAGATATTACTGAGTAGACCGAGTTCTCAAGCATTGCCACTCTGTCGCCTATTCCTAGTGCTAGGGCACCACCACTACCACCTTCACCTATTACTATGGATATTATAGGTGTTTTTAACCTACTCATTTCCATAAGATTTAAGGCTATGGCCTCTCCCTGCCCTCTTTCTTCTGCTTCTATGCCACAAAAGGCTCCAGGGGTATCTATAAAGGTAATAATTGGTCTATGAAACTTTTCAGCCTGTTTCATCAACCTTAGGGCCTTTCTATAGCCTTCAGGATTTGGCATACCAAAGTTTCTCTTTAGGTTTTCCTTCGTATCCTTGCCTTTTTGATGGCCTATTATAGTTACAGCCAGCCCTTCAAATCTACCGATACCACCTACTATAGCACTATCATCACCAAAGTATCGATCTCCATGTAACTCTATAAAATCCTCTATAAGTAAATCTATATAGTCTAAGCTAGTAGGTCTCTCTTGAAATCTAGCTATACTTACCCTATTCCAAGGACTTGGATTGTCATAGATTTGCTTTCTCATCTGTCTAGCTTTTCTTACTAAAATGTATATTTCATGGGATAAATCAACATCATTTTCTTCTGAGAACTTTCTAAGTTCAGCGATCCTTTTTTCCAATTCAATAATTGCTTTCTCAAATTCTAAAAGCTTACTCATCTTCATCACCACCTAATGAATGAAGTTTTAAAATTTGAGACAGTACTAACTTCATGTCCTCTGTATTTACAATCTTGTCAATAAAACCCTTCTCTAATAAGATCTCTGCCCTTTGAAATCCTTCTGGCAGTTTTTTCTTAATAGTCTGCTCTATGACCCTAGGTCCTGCAAAGCCAATCAAAGCTCCTGGTTCTGCAATAATTATATCACCTAACATAGCGAAACTGGCAGTCACTCCTCCAGTAGTAGGATCTGTTAAAACAGATATATAGAGTATACCTTCATCAGCCAATCTACCTAATGCAGCTGATGTCTTGGCCATTTGCATAAGGGATAATATCCCTTCCTGCATTCTGGCACCACCAGATGCACAAAATATAATTATTGGCAGTCTTTTTTCTAGTGCCTTTTCTATGGCTCTAGTTATCTTTTCCCCTACTACAGACCCCATACTTCCCATCATAAAACTAGGATTCATCACACAAATAATTGATCTTTCTCCATTTATTTCTCCTTCACCTGTGATTACAGCTTCATTCTCACCTGAAGTCGACTTAGCTTTTTCTATCTTTGAGCCATAACCTGGAAAATCCAATGGATTAGAACTTTTAAGTTCTAAATCATATTCTATAAATGTGTCTTTATCGATTAAATCTTCTATCCTTTTTCTAGAATCTATTCTAGAATCCTTAATCTTATCATAGGAGGTACTTCCATCTTTGTCTATCTTATTAGCTTCTAAAGGGATTTTTCTTTTGTCATCTTCTTCAAAAGCTACTGTAGCGTATCTCTTCTTTCTACTAAAGAAATTTTTAAGCATTTTCTGCCCCCAATCCCTTATCATTATCGAACATTTCCTTCTCAATAAATGATGTATCTATATTATTTTCTAAGAACTTTTCATTGAATAAAATTTGTTTTTGAAAATCAATATTGGTCTTTATCCCAATTATGATCATTTCATCCAAGGCTCTTCTCATTCTCTCTATTGCTTCTTTTCTATCCTTGCCCCAAACTATAAGCTTTCCTATCATTGAATCATAGGTTGGCGGAATAGTATAATCAGAATAAATATGTGTGTCTACTCTTATACCATAGCCCCCTGGAGCAAAATATGTCTCAATTTTACCTGGACTTGGTCTAAAATTTCCATCAGGGTCTTCAGCATTGATCCTACACTCAATGGCATGGCCATTAATAACTATATCTTCTTGACTTAAATCTAATTTTTCACCATAGGCTATTTTTATTTGCTCTCTTATTAGATCGACGCCTGTTATTTGCTCTGTAATAGGATGCTCAACCTGTATCCTTGTATTCATCTCCATAAAGTAAAAATCATTATGCTTATCTAATAAAAATTCAATAGTCCCTGCGTTCACATAGTTGACAACCTTTGCTGCCTTAAGTGCCACTCCACCAATCCTTTGTCTAAGGTCCTCGGTGATTATATTACAAGGAGCTTCTTCTAGAACTTTTTGGTTTCTTCTTTGTATTGAACAATCCCTTTCGCCTAAATGTATTACATTTCCATAGGAATCTGCAAGTATTTGAAATTCAATATGCCTAGGGTTCTCTATATATTTTTCTATATACATAGAATCATCATTAAATCCTACTAGTGATTCTGATTTTGCTGTATTAAATTTACTAATAAACTCATCTTCACAGTAGGCTATCCTCATTCCTCTTCCGCCACCACCACTGGATGCTTTAATCATAAGAGGGTATCCAACTTCCTTAGCCATTTCAAATGCTATTTTTTCATCATTGGTGGATTCCTTTGTTCCTGGTACTACAGGAATTCCTGCTTCCATCATTATTTTTCTAGCCTGGGATTTGTCTCCCATGATTTCCATATGTCTTTTACCTGGTCCAATAAATACTATATTGTTAGTCATACAAGCATCTATTAAATCCTTATTCTCCGATAAAAACCCATAGCCTGGATGTATGGCTTCAGCTTTCGTCACTAGGGCCGCACTTATTATACTATCAATATTTAGATAGCTCTTCTTAGACTCCGCTGGTCCTATGCAAATTGCCTCATCTGCCATATGTACATGTATAGATTCTTCGTCAATTTCCGAATATACGGCTACGGTCTTGATTCCCATTTCCTTACATGTCCTAATTATCCTAACTGCTATCTCGCCCCTATTGGCAATCAATATTTTTTTAAACATTATCTACCTCCTAACCTTCATTAAGGCCTGACCATATTCTACTATATCTTCATCATTTACAAGTATTTCTACTATTTCACCAGATACTTCACACTCTATTTCATTCATTGTTTTCATAGCCTCAATAATACACAGGGTTTGCCCATGCTCTATCTTCTCCCCTACTTTAACAAAAGGAGCTCCATCTGGGCTAGAAGCACCATAAAAAGTACCTACCATAGGTGACCTTACTATATGTAGATTATTATCTACTAGATCTTCTTGTATCTCTACAACTTCATCATATCCTATTGGTTTTTCTAGTCTAACTCTACTATCTCCACCTGATTTTTCATTGGACTTTCCCTTTGTTATCATAAGCCTAAAGTCATTTTTCTGAATCTCAACAGTTTCAATGTCTGTATTATTTATGCTAGTTATTAAATCCTTAATATCCTTAATATCCACTTATCCACCTCCTTAAATTCACAAATAATAAGATTACTTCTATATTCGATATTATAACATAATCATAAATACTAGTACAATAAAACAAAAACTTGAGTCATCTATGTTGACTTAGAGACTCAAGTTTTTGCTTTTTAGTTAATAAAAAATACTATATATATATTGGGGGAATAAGCTTTATAAAATATATCTTAACCGCCAAAGAAGTTAAGCAACATTCCTGCGGCTATTGCTGAACCTATAACTCCTGCTACATTTGGTCCCATAGCATGCATAAGTAAAAAGTTTCTTGGATTTGCTTCTTGTCCAACTTTTTGTGAGACCCTTGCTGCCATTGGTACTGCTGATACACCAGCTGAACCTATTAGTGGATTTATCTTACCACCTGATAGTTTGCACATAATCTTACCAAATATTACTCCAGATGCAGTTCCTATAGAGAATGCTACTAGTCCAAGAGCAATTATACTCAAGGTTTTTGTAGATAAGAAGGTTTCTGCATTTGCAGTAGCTCCTACAGTTATTCCTAGGAATATGGTTACTATATTCATTAATTCATTTTGTGCTGTTTCAGATAATCGATCAGTAAGTAATGATTCTTTAAATAGGTTTCCTAGCATCAACATACCTACTAATGATGCTGCCGATGGTAATAATAAGGAAACTACTACTGTAACCATAATAGGAAATATAACCTTTTCTTTCTTTGAAACTACCCTTAACTGGGTCATTACAATTTCTCTTTCTTCCTTAGTAGTTAGGGCCTTCATTATTGGTGGCTGGATAATAGGCACCAGTGCCATATATGAGTAGGCTGCTACTGCTATAGGTCCTAATAACTGAGGTGCCAATTTTGAAGTAAGATATAGGGCTGTCGGTCCATCTGCTCCACCTATTATTGCTATTGATGCTGCTTCTTTTGCAGTAAATGCTACCAATCCTGATGAATTAAGTAAAATTGCCCCAATAAAGGTTGCAAAAATTCCAAATTGAGCAGCTGCTCCTAATAATATACTCTTTGGATTGGCAATTAATGGCCCAAAATCCGTCATTGCACCTACACCCAAGAAGATAAGTGGAGGGTATATACCTAGTTTTACTCCCTGATATAGATAATATAACAAGCCTCCAACTTCCTTGGTTTGAGAGACCAGCTCTCCCGTAATTGGATCCTTTATAATTTCCACTATAGGCTCCTTCATTAGGTCCGCTCCAGGCAAATTAGCCAAAAGCATTCCAAAAGCTATTGGGATAAGTAATAAAGGTTCAAAGCCTTTTGCTAGAGCTAGATATAGTAAAACGAAGGATATAAGAAGCATAATAATCTGGCCATACTCCATCATCGCAAATCCAGTACTTGCCCAAAAATCAGATAATATATCTACAAACATTCAATTTCCTTCCTTTCTCAAGGGAGTTATTCAATTACTACTAACTTATCTCCCGTATTTACGTTTGAACCTTCTGATGTTGCAACACTAACTACCCTTCCATCCCTAGGAGCTAATATTTCATTCTCCATTTTCATAGCCTCAAGTATTAATAAGGTATCTCCAGACTTGACCATATCCCCTTCCGATACCAGTACCTTCCATATATTACCTGGCATTGGAGCATCTATTAGCTCTTGCCCTTCTGACACAGCCACTTCCACTTTCGGAGCCTGTGGTGGTGTCTCAACAATAGGTTTGGCTACAGTAGCTTGAGCTACTGGGGCTGATATAGGAGCTGCTGGTCTAGCTGCTGGAGCTGAAGTAGTCATCGGTCTAGGACTTGCTCCTTCAGCTTGGATTTCCTCTACTTCTACTTCATAAGAATTACCATTTACATTTATTAAAAATTTCCTCATTGAATTACCTCCAAAGTATTTTTTAGTAAAATCTTCCCCTTAATTGTTCTGATTTTGATGTCGATGACCAAGGACTACTAGCTTGGGGAACCCTTTTGATACTTTTTATATTTATATCTGGAATATTTAATCCTAAATGCATTGCGACTACAGATGCTATTACCGCAACTATTTCCTCATTATCCTCTTTGATCCCTTCTTGCACTGGCCCTATCTCTAGCAGATTTTTAGCTGGTTTTATATCTGCCACTATCTCTTCTTTTTTCTTTTTATCTCCGCTGATTATCCTCAATCCATTAATTAATGCTGATATTAGTATCAATATTACAAATACTGCTAGCATACTAACTAATACAATTACCAAGGCATCTAATAACGAAATATGTTCACCCATTTACATTCACCCCATCTATACTGGTAAATTACCATGTTTTTTCCCAGGTCTACTCTCTCTCTTAGTTTCTAACATATCAAAGGCAGATATCAGTCTTGGCCTTGTAATACTCGGAAGTATTATATCGTCTATATATCCTTTTTTAGCTGCATTATAAGGATTGGCTTCTAAGGCTCTATATTCCTCAATCTTTTCTTTCCTAGTCAATATAGGGTCTGCCGAATTTGCTATCTCATCTTTGTAAATAATATTAGCTGCAGCCTCTGGGCTTATTATAGAAATTTCTGATCCTGGCCAGGCAAATACCTGATCCGCTCCTAGTTCCTTGCTACACATAGCCAGGTAGGCACTACCATAAGCCTTTCTAATTACTAAAGTAATCTTTGGAACTGTTGCTTCACTATATCCATAGATCATCTTGGCTCCATGTCTGATAATTCCACCTTGTTCTTCTGATTTACTAGCTAGAAAACCTGCAACATCTACTAGGTTTAGTAATGGAATATCAAAGGCATCGCAGGTCCTAATAAATCTTGCTGCCTTATCAACTGCATTTATACTAAGTAGCCCTTCATCAATATTTGCTTGATTAGCTACTACGCCTATGGTCTTACCATTTAATCTTATATAGCCAGTTATAATATTTTCTGCATAATAAGGTTGAATTTCAAATAAATATCCCTCATCAGCAATAAGTTTTACAATCTCTTTCATGTCATAAGGGCCGTAGTTATTTTCAGGAAGAATTTGATTTAAAGCGTCTTCTACCCTATTTATATTATCTACAGAATCATAAACTGGTGCATTTTCTAAATTATTGGAAGGTAAAAACGATAATAATTCCCTTACTCTATTAATACACTCTTCTTCAGAATAATCTAGAAAATGAGCTCCACCACTAACACTATTATGGACCATAGCCCCACCTAATTCTTCCTGACTTATGTCCTCATTAGTTTGTGATTTTATTATTTGCGGTCCATTTACAAACATAGAACTAGTCTTGTCTACCATAAATGTAAAATCTGACAAGGCTGTCGAGAAGGAAATCCCTCCAGCACATGGCCCTACAAGAATTGATATCTGTGGGATGACCCCTGAAGAAATTGTATTCTGGTGTAGTATCTTCCCGTATCCAGATATGGTATCTATACCTTCCTCAATTTTTCCACCCTTTGAATCCATAAGACTAATTATAGGTGCACCCATTTTCAAGGCCATCTTTTGAATCTTTACAATCTTTTCAGCATGTTTTTCTCCTACTGAACCTCCAGCTACAGTAAAGTCTTGTGCATAGACAAAGACCAACCTACCATCTAGGGTCCCGTATCCACCAACTATACTATCTGCTGATACTTCATCTGATACTAGCTTCTCCTCCATGCCAGTATTTCCAGAGAACTTGTCTACTTCTATGAAGCTATCATCATCTAATAAAAGATTTATTCTATCTCGCGCAGATAATTTACCAGACGCATGTTGTCTTTCGATCTTCTCTTTATCCCCTTCTTCTACTTTAGTATTTTGATTGAGAAGTTTTCTTATATTATTCTTCATCATTGGCCTCCTCATTTTGATTTATAGCTTGGTAAAAACTTTTGTAATCCCTATTTAAGCAATATTACTCTATATGACCTATATTTCCCTCAAACCTTTTTCTTGCATTTCTAACATGCAATCTAGCTAGTATCTCACATTCCCCTGGTTGATTTTCTGCTATGGCATTATATATATCCCTAGTTTCTTTGAAAGCATCATAGCTATGGACTGGATTATAAAGTGAAATCTTCCTAAGTCTACCTAGATTATCCATTATAGATGTTAGGTAGCTTTTTAATAAATCACTTTGAATTAACATAAAGGTGGTTTCACTCCATACCTTATGAAGTTCTGTCATGTATTCATAATCATCTTTAGCCATTGCCTTTTCCATATTAGACACAATATCCCCTAGCTTTTTAAGGTCTTTTCTATTGATATTCATACATATATGTTTTATGGCTAATCCCTCTAGAACCTCTCTGACTTCATAAAGCTCCTTTGCATCCTCTAAGGATATATCACTTACTACAGATCCCCTTCTTGGAAAATAAGTCACTAAACCATCTTGGTCCAATTGTTTTAGCGCTTCTCTAACTGGGGTCCTACTCACATTTAGTTCGGTAGCAATATTCTCTTCTATTAATTTTTCTCCTGGTTTTAAATTATTCTCCAGAATATCATATTTTATTTTCTGATATACTTCCTGACTAATAGGCATCCCCATTCTTAATTCCTTCATCTTATCCCTTTCCTTTACTCTTAGTATTCCACACCATGATGCTATCTTCCTTATTTAACCTGTCTAATTACATCTATAACTGTACCATCCCTATATTGGACCACACCTACAACTCTGTCACCAAACTCAATAGTATCTGGTTTTCCCGTTATATTTTCTGCTATTTTTTGCAATTCCTCTATGCTATATATCTTTAAATTTTCTTTTTTGAATCTTTCAATTAAATCTTTTCTAAGTGGGTTTACAGCTATACCATAATCCGTTACAACCACATCTATTGTTTCTCCTGGTGTTACTACAGTAGTCACCTTATCTACAACAATTGGAATTCTACCTCTAATTAGCGGAGCTAGTATGATGGATATATTTGCTCCAGCCGCCGTATCAGAATGTCCACCTGAGGCCTGGCTAATAACTCCATCTGAACCAGATATAACATTAACATTAAAATCTGTATCTATTTCTAAAGCTCCAAGAAGGACAATATCCAGTTTATTTACTGCACAACCTCCATTGTGTGGATTGGCATAAAATCCTGCATCTACTTCAAAATGTTTGGAGTTCTTGCCTAAGGATTCTGCTGCTACCAAGTCAAAACATTGGGTATCAAATAATCCTTCCATCAAGCCTTCTTCTAGAAGGTCTACTAACTGTGCAGTAATTCCTCCAAGACCAAAGCTTCCCTTTATATTTTCTTCTATCATCTTTTCCTTCATAAGAGAAGTTACTGCTAATGAAGCCCCTGCAGCACCTGTTTGATATGAAAATCCATTTTTAAAGTAGCCTGATGCCATAATTACCTTCAATGCATTTTCTGCTATTAACAAATCCTTTGGATTTGTAGTACTTCTAATAGCACCTGATACTATGCCCTTTGGATCCCCAATAGATTCCACTTCAACTATGTAATCCACTTGAGTCTGATTAATACTTGCTGGCAAACAAGGATATTCTACTAGATTATCGGTGATTAAGACTACATGATCAGCATAATTTGCATCTACTAGTGCATATCCTAAGGAACCACAAGCTGAAGGTCCTGAAAACCCATTTGCATTGCCATATTCATCACTAGCAGGAGCCCCTAAAAATGCCACATCAATTTTTAATTCCCCTGATTCAACAGCTCTAGCCCTTCCACCATGAGATCTTATAATAACAGGCTTTTCCAAAATCCCTTCTGAAATAGCAGTCCCTAAAGGATCTCTTAATCCACTGGTTTCAATTCCTGTTACTACACCATTTTTAATATGCTCAATCAATGGTCCATGACATGTGGACAAGGAACTTGCTGCAACTTTAATGTCCTTGATTCCTAAACTTGCTATAACATCCATCACCATATTTACTATATAGTCACCGCTTCTGAAATGATGATGAAAGGATATGGTCATCCCATCTTTTAATCCTACTGCCTTAACTGCTTCCTCTAAAGAACCTACTAATTTATTTTTATGGGGCAATGGTCTTTTTAACCTTGGACCTACCTTATTTCCTTCTGGAATTACACTAAAAGGACCTTCATAAGCCTTAAGTTCTCCTATACCTTCTATATATGCTGGTATTTCTCTACCTACTCCGTTTTTATTCATTCTGATCCTCCTCCCTATACACTCCAGCAGCCTTTGCTAATTCTAATACTCTATATGCCCTATCTACAATTGGGATATCTATCATCTTTCCATCTAAAGCTATAACCCCTGATCCATTTCTTTCTGCTTCTTCTATAGCATCCAATACCCTTAAGGAATTTTGTATCTCTTTATCAGTAGGAGTATATACTTCATGTGCCAAACTCACCTGTCTAGGATGGATAACAGACTTACCATCAAAGCCTAATTGTTTTATTAACTTAGTCTCCTTGATAAACCCTTCATCATTATTTATATCGGAAAACACCGTATCCAAAGCATAAATCCCTGCTGCCCTAGCGGCTAAAACTATTTGGCTTCTAGCTGCCAATATCTCTATTCCTTCACTAGATCTTGTAGTCTTTATACTAGTTACAAAATCTTCAGCACCAATTGCAATTCCTATTAGTCTTTTACTGGATTTTGCTATTTCATAGGCGTTCATAGCACCAAGAGGCCCTTCTATGGCAGCCATCATCTTAGTAGTACCTACCTCTATGCCAGCCTTCTCTTCTATTTCTTGGATAATTCTTTCTACCTCTAATACATCTTCCGCGGTTTCTGTTTTAGGTAATCTTATAACATTTGGTTGCGCCCTTACCATAGCCTCCAAATCTTCTCTACCAAATGGTGTATCTAAGCCATTGATTCTAACAACTGTTTCAATATCTCCATAATCCATAGTTCTTAAAGCATTATATACTAAAAATCTAGCAGCATCCTTCTCCTTTATTGAGACGGAATCCTCTAAGTCAAACATAATGGAATCCGAACCATATAAATGTGCATCCATTATATTTGCTGGATTGTTTCCAGTTACATACATCATAGTTCTTCGTAATTTCACCATTTATATCACTCTCCCCATTTGTATTCTTCAATATCTGCGGACCTATAAAGTGCCGTAAGAGTCCTTGACTTTATTACAAAATCTACCGCTCCTTTGTCTACAGCCCTAACACTAGCATTTTCTACACCCTTGCTCTTCAAGGTCCCTTCTATCACTTCTTTTATTTGCCTACCAAATTGCTTCATTACTGCACTTTGTAAGCTTATATCAATTCCTTCCTTGTCTGTAGGTTCAATTATTATACTTATATCACTGGATTCTACAGTTCCAGCTATTCCTATTTTTTTAAGCTCCATTTGATTACCTCCTTGACATTTTTATATATCTTTTTTTATTTTATCTATAATTACTTTTGCATCATCTGATACTATATATTTATAAGTTGTCATTGGAACTAACTCTTTCAATGACTCCATATTGCCTTCTTTAATTGCCTTCCTAACCTTCGAAGCACTAATAACATCCTCACCCACCATAATTCTTGGTACTTCTTCTACCTGAATATTGTATTTTGGAAGTAATTCCATAATTGCCTTATTGTATTCATTTGTAACTGGATCATTAGGCTCCCTGCCTACAAATCTTTTGTTAATACCTAATGCTGGGCAAATATACTCTGCGAATATCTTTATATCCAAGGCAGCATGAACCTTAACTACTGTGTTTTCTTTCTTTAGAAAATATGATGGAAAAGTTGAATTGGATATAATATAATTCTCTCCCTTATGAATTATTACATTATCTAAATGGCTAGTTCCCTCTTTTAAAAGCCTTAATCTAATATCATTAGGAAATAAAGAATGATCTTCCCATACAAGAAAGATATGCACTATATCACTAGTTTTTGAAGCTTTTTCAATTAAATATTGATGCCCTAGGGTAAAGGGGTTGCAGTTCATAACTATACTAGATATGATAGCCCCTTCCTTCCTACTATATCTTAGATTTTCCAGGTATTTTTCTATTCCCTTTGGATCATTCTCCAAAAGGGATACCTTACCATCCACTGATGATATTTCTCTAAATCCTGTATCTTCAAAGAACTTTTTATTTTCTGGCCCAGTAAAAACAAATAGATGCATATTGCCTCTTTGATACTGGGTATTTATCAATTGCGAAACTATCCTATTAAAGATACCCTCACCTTGAAAGTCTGAATTAACAGCGATACACTTTAACACATTTCTCGATAGTGATCCTGTTCCAATTAGGATGTCCTCCTGATATACACCAATTGTATAATCTATATCTTCTTCGAATAAAAGGTCATGCTCTTTCAAAAACATTATTACTTTCTGTTTTTCAAAATTACGTCCTAAGTTAATTGTTCTAATATTAATATCTCTTTTAAACATATAGATAACCTCAGTAGAATATATTTTTATTATCCTAGAACTTCAATAATAAGCATCAATACCTGTGGAAACACAGATATCACTGTTACCATTCTTATAATCTGTAGGACTACCACATCTGCACTTTCTATTCCAATATCTGCAGATATCAATGCCATATCTGAGGCACCAGCAGGTGTAGCAGCTAACATTGCTTCTGCTAAAGACATATTATATCTCCTATGTAGTACATTTCCTATTAAGAAACAAGCTACTAGGTATCCTGATACTAATAAAAATCCTGGCCATATAAGATATCTCATCTGGCTTACTTCATTCATACCAATACTACTACCTATATAGGCACCTGATAATAACTGAGCTATCCACCTCATCCATCTTGGCATTGACCCCTTATTGGTAGTCAATTTAAATACCATGGTACTTATCATGGAGAAAACTAGTGTAGCTGAGGGTATACCTGTCTTCTTGCCTAGTAGACCGAAAGTTGATGCAACCATTATGGTTAAGATCAAATTAGGAATACTATCATTATGGGTTACAGATCTTTTATATACTTCTTCTGCCTCCCCATCTTTCAAACGACTTCGCTCTGATACTTTACTAATTATCAATGGAAATAGGCCTACACCAAATATTAGTCTTGTAAATTGCATCACTGCAACAGTAGAGGAATCTGCTCCCATCTCTTCACTTATAATAGGCACTTCACTAATTCCTCCAGGTATAGTGCTCATTAGAGAGGTAACTAAGTCTAGATGACTAGTATAGTGAATAATAAATCCTAAAACAATATTTAAGATTAGCATTCCACCCAAAAGAACTATTGCTGGTTTATAAATATGCCTAAGTCTTTTTAAGTCACTTTTTTCTAGTCCAATAGCTATAAATGATCCAGCTATAATCTGTGCTAGGGTCTTGGATATGGAAGGCATATATGCCAAGCCTGTGCTTATATTCAAAAGCGAAACTGCTATAATACTTCCCACCATCATAGCACCTGGTACCTTTAGTTTTAGGAATATATAACCAACAATTATAGCTACAACCATCGTCAATAAAAAGTTTTCCATAGTACCATCCTTTACTTGGCTAGTTTTTATACAAACTTATTTTAGAAGATAAACCCCCACCCTATGCTTCGGGTCAAGGGTTTACTTATCTAAAAGATAATTCTAATGAAACTAACCAGCCATTTTAGACTTATTCTTAGATATTAGTGGTTTAACTACTGGCCACAATAGTGATATTAAGCTTATTACCATAAGTGTAGCTGTAATTGGCTTAGTAAATACGTTGATTACATTACCCTGTTCAATCATTATTGCTCTTCTTAGGTTGGACTCAATCATTTCTCCTAATACTAATCCTAGAATTAAAGCTGCATTATTAAATCCAAATTTTGAAAAGGCAAAACCGATAATACCAGCTATAATCATTAAAAATACATTTCCTGTATTATTTTGTAATGCAAAACTTCCTATAGTAGCTAGTAAAATAATTACAGTTCCAAGGATGCTGTAAGGAATTGATAATATCTTTCCAAATACCTTAGCTACAGCAAAGGATACAACAACCATAAATATATTAGTAACTATCATAGAAATAAATACACTACTTAAATATTGTGGCTGAGTTTTTACTAGTAGTGGACCCATTTGTACACCCTTCATAACTAGTGCAGACATCATTATAGCTGCTGCATTACCACCAGGAATACCTAATGAAAGTAATGGAACCATTGAGCCACCTGTTGCTGCGTTATTTGCTGTTTCAGATGCAGCAATTCCCCTAGGTTCACCCTTACCAAAGGTTTCAGGATGCTTGGATAGTTTAACTTCTGAAGTATAACTTAAAAAGGATGCTATAGTAGCTCCTGCTCCTGGAAGTATACCTACTATGGTACCCATTACTCCAGACCTAGCAATAGTACCCCTTATATCCCACAGTTCCTTAATAGATATAACCTTATCTTCAACTGCTGTGTCAGTTTTAGTAGCAACTTCATCTAAATCTTCTATTTTACTTCTTTCCTTGGTTTCCTTTAATACTTGGGTAATAGCAAACATACCTATCATTACAGGAATCATTTCAATACCTGATAAGAGGGTTGAGCTACCCCAAGTAAATCTTGCAAGCCCGCCAATAGGATCCATCCCAATTGTTGCTAACCATAGTCCTAGTAGACCGGATATTAATGTTTTAAGTACATTACCTTCATCTAATGCTGTTAATACAGATAATCCCATAAAGGATATAGCAAATAATTCAGAAGGACCAAATTTTAAGGCTGCTGTAGCAAGCTGCGGACTGATTAAAAACATTGCTATAGCTGCTGCAATACCACCTAATGCAGAACAAAATAGTGAAATACTTAAGGCCCTCATAGGTTGACCGCCTTGAGCCATTGGATGACCATCGAATGTAGTTGGTGCACTTGAAGGTGTTCCTGGTATCTTAAATAAAATAGCGGTGATTCCTCCACCTGTAATAGCTGCACAATATACTGCTACTAGAAAGGCTATTGAAGTTACTGGGTCCAAACCATATGTAAAAGTTAACCCCAATACTACTGCCATTGATGCACTAACTCCTGGAAGAGCACCAAATATAACTCCTAGTACAGTACCGAAAAATATTAATACAAGAGTACTCGGAACAAATACTACTTCTAATCCCATCATTAATAATTCCATTTTGATACCTCCCTATATCAGTGATTCAAGGAATAAGGCAAAGTTTCTAAATACTCCCATTCCTCTTGGTAGCATTATTCCTAATAAACTGTTAAATAGTACATATAAAGTAGCTACACTAACTAATGAAGACAATGCTAAGGTCTTTATTCTTTTTTCACCTAGAAGTCGTGAATATATCATGAAAAATATAAGTGAGCTAAATACAAATCCTAAGTAATCCAAGCTAAAAGAGTAAATTAACAATAATCCACTACCTATAAACAATTTACTTGTTACAATTTTTTTGATATTAAAATCAATCTTGAAGCTTTCTCCTTCTTTTTTGTTTTTATACACCTTTGCCATGTTCATAGCTATAAAAACAATCAATAACCCTAATAGTAGTCTGGACCACTCTGCCGCATCTAATATTCCTGGTGCTGGATCATGTCCAATGCCACCGACATAGAAGAAGCAATAAATGAAAAATACCAATAGTCCTCCATTAAACAATAATTCTAGAGCCATTTATTTCACTCCTTTTTAATAATTTATAAATCTATATATAATCTTCAAAAATAATTTCAACCACAATTTAATAAGTAATTGTAATTTACTAAATATACATAGGACTAGCTTCCCTAGATAAAAATATACTTGTATTCAAAGGAGCCTAGTCCTATGTAAGAAATACATCTTAATAACTTAAATCTGTAACTATAACTATGGAGCTAAAAGTTCCTTCATATCTTCATAATATTGGAACCATAAATCCTTAAACTCTGCTGACTTAGCAAAACCTGGTCTATCATTTAAGCCTACAGTTACTTTCCAATCATTCCATTCTGCCATTTCATTTACTTTTACAGCTGCTGCTTCTATTGCATCAATAGCTCCTTGAGGTGTACCTTTTTTAGCTACGATACCTCTCCATGGTCCTATATATGCTTCATAACCTAGTTCACCTGTACATTCTACATCTGGTAAAGCAGTTGATCTTTCTTCAGCTAATAGTACTATACCCTTCATATCCCCTGATTCGATATATGCTTTTCCATCAAATGGACTTGTCATTACCATATCAGTATGTCCACCCATTACTGCTGCATTAACTTCAGCACCACTTGCATAAGGTATAAAGTTTACTTCTATTCCAGCTGCATCAAATAATTGTTTTGCAGAAGCACCATCCATACCGTTAATGGACATCATTCCTATTGTAGGTGCTTTACCTGGGTTAGCTTTTACATATTCAATCATTTCTGCCATATTGTTATATGGTACGTGTTTCCCAGCTAATACAATATTTGAATCTTGAACTAATCTAACTACATGTACTGTATCGTTTAAAATGTCAAAGTTTGTAGTATTATTTACTGCTGCTATAACATGAGAAGGAGTATACATTGAGAAAGTATATCCATCTGCCGGTTGGTTTGCATGGAACTCAGCGCCTTTTACTCCACCCGCACCTTCTACGTTATTTATATTGATCGTAACACCTAATTCTTTTTCCATCAATGGTGCCCATGCTCTAATTGTAGTATCAGTACCACTACCTGGACCCCATGGAATAACAATTTCAATTGGTCTTTCAAAAGTCCATTCCCCATCCACTACATCTTTATTAGCAGGTTCTGAACTACATCCGACTAATAAAGCAAATACTAAAACTAAAGTTAAGCTAAGTAACATAATCTTCTTTCTCATTATTACATCTCCTTTGATTTTACTATATTATTTACTTCATTTACAAAAGACCTATTTCATTAGAATCTTTTACCACTAAAATCTTGTTAATTATTTAATAAATTTTTGTAGCCTTTACAGGATCTGCTTATGAAGCTTACTACTTTAAAATATTTATTGCTGGTATTTCCCCCTCTTATTATAATTCTTATACTTGTTAACTTCCTTCCATAGCTCAACCCCTTTACAATATATTCTATTAAATTTGGGCTACAAATATTTTTGATACCTTTTATAATTTAGAGAACCGTGCCTTGGATAGATATAGAAATAGCTTGTTTTAAAATCGTTTTCCATGATCTAATATCATCTCAATCAATTTATTATTCCTATACTAAAGTTTCATGTTAGATAAATCATCTAACTTTTCAATGGATAATATAGTGTCTATTAAATCCATATTAGTATCAGGATATGCTATTTCTAATAATGGTACTACTTTATTACTAACTTCTTTTTTAGAGATTGGGTTATATACGCTACCCAGTGCATCTCTTATCTCTACTCTAAATTCGTCTTCATTCTTCATTATTATTTTTGTCTCACAACCCCAATGTTCAGGGTATCTACTTGTGAATATATCCTTAGACTTAACCTTTACTTTTCTTAATAAACTTCGGACTTCCTCATTTTCTATTTTATCCCCATTAAAATCTTCCAATGTGACATTGCCACTTATTAAAGCTATTGCCACAGTATATGGTATAGAAAACTTTGCTTCTACCAAGGTCTTAGGATCCAAACTACTATCTGTCAACCCACATTGCTTATATCCTACTAAGTAGGTATCTACAAGAATTTCATCAATTAAATCTACATTTATATCATACTGATTCTTTAAATAAATAGCAGAATCTATAGCACAGTGTGTGCTTCTACAGCAAGGATAAGGTTTGTTATCCACATTTTGTATCTCATAAATTTTTCCTAAATCATTTGTGACCATTGACAAATCATATTCATCTGACATAGCCTTTAAAAGTCCGCCATCTTTTGCATTTAATATGCTCTTGGGACCTGTCATACCAGACTTTGATAATATAGCACTTTCTAAACCACTAGAAGCTGCTCTTGCTGGGTGTAGTACCTTTGAACTTGATCCATCTTCAAGGAATGCCCATAATCCAAAGGATTGGGTCCCAGCCATTCCCAAGGCATACAAGGTTTGTTCAAAATTTAGATTGAATAACTTAGAGGCAGTAGCTGCCGCACCAAAAGTTCCAGCAGTAGAGGTTACATGCCAGCCTTTATTTCTATGGCTTGATACTCCAAATGCCATTCCAATCCTAGACATAATCTCATAACCACATATAACAGCTTCTAGGATTTCTTTACCTGATGATTTTAGATATTGGCCCAGGCATAAGGCCGTTGGCACCACTATAGTTCCTATATGGGTTTTTGATTTTGTATGTACATCATCAAGTTCTAATCTATGTCCCATTAATGCATTTAGAAAAACAGCTTGTACCAGTGGCATCTTTATATCCATTCCCCAAATATCCACATCGCCACCATTTGGATAATAAGACCTATATTCATTTACAAGGCTTAAAATCAACTCATCTTTTGATGCTCCTACAGCAACTGCATATGAATCAAGTATACATAGTTTTGTAGATTCTATTACATCTAATGGGATGTCTTCAAGTTTTAAGTCTACAATAAATCTTGATAATTGCCCCAACTCATTCATGAACTCACCTCCTGTTAACTGCAATGAAAGCTTAAATTTTATACTTTTAGCTAGCTCCAAGCTTATGAAAACGGTTTTACTTTCCAAATAATTTGAGCCATAAATAAAATATAATCTATGTTTTGTATACAATCCTTGTATATAGTATTATATGGCAAATTTTCTGATTATACCAATAGTTAAATTGTTATCTCCCCCATAGGTAAAGCCTATAGGTCTATCTTTTATTAGGTAAGATGAAACATCTTGAGTGCATCCGTGGTATAGTTGCTCAAAAAATCGGTATAGTAGAAAATTGGGAAGATGCAAAAATTAAATCAATTTCAATTCCAAAGATTTCAATCATTTCTAAAGCACAAAATTATATAGATATGGACGGAAATAATATTAGGGATTGTGATATGGATATTTGTGTAAGAGCAATATCAGTGGGTAAATTACACAAAGCATATCCTATAACAGTTTCAATAGCCACTGGTGCAGCTATAAAACTAAATGATACAATTGTTAATGAGTTAATCAAACCAGCAGCAGATAAGGATAATTTTTTACTGGGACATGCTAGTGGTGTAACTCCTGTAGATATAAAAATGGATAACAATAGTATCATTAAAGGTGGAGTAAGGAGAAGGGCTAGAAGAATTATGGAAGGTTTTATTTATGTCAAAGATTGAATAAGGTCAATAGGTCCCATAAATAAAATTAAACCTAAGGGCTTTTATTTCCGCCCTTAGGTCATCTTTTGCATATTATTTTTAACCAATACCTCCAAGTACCACACCTGCTATATAAACCAATATGGTTACACCTACGAATACATATTTAGTCATAGGTTCGAACCATCCTCCTATTGCTGTAGTCTTACCTTTTTGAATTTCATTTTTAGCATAATCAGTTCCAAATACCCAATAGAACATGATTGCTGCTAAAACTGCACCTACAGGGTTTATATAAATCGAAACAATATCCATCCATTCCCCTACTATACCTTGTATCATCAAACTAGCAGCCAATCCCAAAACCCCTATAGCTATAGTAGCTTTTGTTCTGGAAAATTTGAATTCATCTTGTAAAGCCGCAATAGATGTTTCGTATAAATTCACTATGGAAGTAATAGATGCAAATGCAACTGCAATAAAGAATACTATTGCAACAATTGATCCACCAGGCATATTCTTAAACAGATTAGGCAGATGAATAAATAACAGTCCTGGACCACCTTCAGATAGTTGGCTTCCAGTAGTCGCCATAGCTGGTATTATAACTAAGGCTGCTAATATAGCTGCCGATGTATCAAAGAAAGCAACAATTTTAGCACTAGATAATATATCTTCATCATCTTTCAAGTAAGAACCATAGATTACTGTACCACTACCTCCTAGTGATAAGGAGAAAAATGC
>CAYOFC010000006.1:0-8369 GCA_964403265.1 uncultured Tissierella sp.
AGATCTATGGCTCTTATTGAATTGATTTCCAAAGAAACAGGATTAAGAGTGGAAACCCATGAACATGCTTCTTTTGCAGGAGCTATAGGTGCATGTATTTGCGCATACAATAAAAGCAATTAGAGATTTTTGAGATAAAACAGCCCCTTTGAATTTAGATTTTTATAATGTGATCTAAATTTAAAGGGGCTGTAACCTATTATGGATAGGAATACAAAATTATAATGAGTTAATTAAAGGATCTAACTCTTCACATAAGGCTTTTGCAAGGATAAAATCATTGTTTTCTAAGGCCAAAGCTATTTTCATTTCAAGTGATTTTTTCTTTTGCTCAATTTCTAAATAGCCTTTATCAAAATGATTATCATAAATCATCTTCCTAAATTTCCGCATACTCATTTTTCTAATTGTTTTATCTTCAATAATTAAAACATAATCCATAGAATTTACTATAGAATAGAAGTCATGAGAAATCATTAGGATTGCACCATTATAGTTTTCTATGGCTTTTTCTAAAGCTACTTGTGAGTAAGTGTCTAAATGGCTCGTGGGCTCATCCAGAAGCAACATATTTGCCTTGCTAGCAGAAATTTTAGCTAGTTGGAGTATATTTTTTTCCCCACCAGATAAAGCGCCTATCTTTTGATTAATAGCTTCTTCGTCAAAGCCATAATTTACAATACATGATATAATATCATCGTAAGTTTTAAATCCAGCATCGAAGAACTCTTCGGCTATGGTATTGGAATCATTTAACATCTCCCCCTGAAGTTGGGATAAATAAGCCATGTTAATATCTTCATTGATTGTAATAGAATCATGATTGTTTTTAAAGATTTCTCGGAGTAAAGTTGATTTTCCACTACCATTTGTACCAATAAGGACAACTTTATCATTAGATTTAATCTCAAAATTTATATCCTCCAGAAGGATATCTTCAAAGCCAACACTGTAATTATTCACTTCTAATGCAGTGGTTTCCTCAATCTCATTATCTGTAACCAAGTCAATATTTGCTTGTTTAATATATACAAAAGGTGCTTTAATTCTACGTGCTTCTAATCGTTCCTGAATTTTAACCCTAGCATTTACATATTTTCCTATGGAAGCATCAGCATTAAGTGCTGCCGCATCCCTAAACTTATCGATTAGAATATCATTTCTCTCAATTTCTTCAGCATCAGCCTGAGCTAACTCTTGTAACTCAATTTTACTTTGAAGTAGCGAGAAGTTATAATCAATGTATCTTCCATTAAATTCTTGGAGCTCCATGTTTTCAAGGTGTAGAATTTTATTGAAACAATGATTCAATAGATATCTGTTATGGGTGATGATTAAAAGTGCTCCTTTATGGGAATTAATTAGATTTTTAAGGGAGTTAAGATTTTCAAAATCCAAAAATGCATCAGGTTCATCCATGATCATTAGGTCTGGTGCACTTAACATTTCTTTAATCACTTGAATAAGCTTGAATTCTCCGCCACTAAGTTGAGATATCATCAGATCCTTATGCTTCATTAAGTTGGCTAAGTTTAATTGCTTATCAATTTTATTTTCAAAATCATCTCCACCAAGTGCATCAAATGCATCTAAAGTCTCCTGGTACTTTTCCAGTAAGGAATCAATATCTGAAGAAGTTTCCATTTCAGTACAAATGGATGCTAATTCATTTTGCAGTTTAATACATTTTTCACCTATATATTCGAACACTGTAAGTTCTTTTGCCTTGTCTAGCTCAGAAGACTGACTTACATACCCAAACCTACAATCAGGAGATATCTCTAAATTTCCATCAAACATATATTTTTCCGGGTCCATAATTAAATCTACCAGTGTACTTTTCCCGCTACCACTTACACCTATAAAAGCACAATGTTCTCCGTCTTCTAATGTGAATGAAATTTTATTAAATAGATCCTTTTGTGGAAATGAGTAGGATAAGTTATCAACTTTTATCATATTATCACCTTTCTCTATTATAAAAAAAGAACCTATAAAAATAAGTTCTTCAATACATTATTTACTGAATTGTAAGTTCATAGTATAACATTTTTTACTATTACTTTCAATAATTCATTTTAAAGCAGGTGCTAAATATAGTGAGCGTCATTTAGGGCGGAGAGAATAGATAGTTATTACAGTATCTAATACTTTAGTGGGAAAAGTTGAGGAAAATAAAGTTAGGAATATAATTTGCAAAATGATTACTTATGTGCTATAATATAAAAGTTAGATTAATAATTAGAAATTTGTTATAGTATTGTAAAATATTCTTAGAAGTTCTTATGTTTTTATACTTATAGGCCCTTTGGGGATCAGATTTATTCAACCAGTGATTTTAAATATGAATTATTTAAATAGATATGGACTAATTATTTACTGACTAGCATACGATGTGTATGGTAGTTTTTTTATTATAAAGAAATTTAGAAGGAGATGGTTTTATGGACACAAATATTATTGTAGTGCTTATAGGCTTCTTTTTAATTACGGCTTTTACAAACGTATTGGCAACATTAAAAACAATACTAATGTCTAAAAAGATAATGAATCCAGTATACCTATTGGTATTTGCAGATGCTATGATCTTTGCTACAACAATTAGCAAGGTAACAAGCGGAGATGGGATACAGTTTACTATCGCATACGCTTTAGGGAGGACAGCAGGTACTTACATTGGTGGGAAGATAGAAGATAGACTGGCACTGGGGATTTTGGAGGTAGACTTATTTTTAAATAATAAAGATAAAGTGCGTGAAATATCCAGAAGACTTAGGGAAACAGGCTATACTGTTAATAACTTCCTTGTTGGAGGGAATAACGAAGAAAAGAGATATCAGATTGAAGTTGTAATTAAAAGGAAAGAATTTAAAGTTCTAGAAGATATTATAGAAGAATTAGGTATTGATAATCCAACCTTAAAAGTTAAGACTTTAAATAGGGTAGATGGTAAAATAACAACTAGTAGAATACTTAATGAGCTTTAGAATAATAGAAGAACTAGTAGGCGAGATGATGTTACCCCTTAAATCCAGAGATACGGATTTAAGGGGTTTTATTATGATAAACCGAAAAAAACTGGGGATATCATATTAGTTATATGCCAGCAAAAGAGTATTAATTATATAAAATATAATAAGATGTAAAGGATAGGCTGCATAAAAGAATGTTTGACTTATTTTATTTTTTGGGCCCAATTCACCATTGTAAAAATAGATGATTGGAAGAGCCAATAAAGAAAATTGCTGAAGCCAACCAAAGGTAATTAGGTTAGCTAGAAATATAACTAAAGCTAGCTTATAAAATTTTTGAGGATTTGGATAGTCTTTTACTTTATGAAATTGTAAGATATAAATAATACCTATAAAACTATAATCTACAAAAAGAAACATGGCTAAAGCACAAGCTCCAAGATAAATAGCTGTTTTATTAAAGACAAGCTTTCCTTCTTTATTGTCTAGTAAATACATGGCAATCAAGCCGATGGATAGGGTAAAGAATATATTTTGATGACCTAAATCCAATCTACCATAAAAGGCTAGATCAAAAGGAATTTCTGATAGCAATGCAAAGATTAGTAATCTTTTTATGTATCTCTTTATATTGCTAGTGTGTGTATAGCCTTCAACCAGTAAGAAACAATAAATAGGAAAGGCAATTCTGCCAATAGCCCTGTAAAGGAGAATATCTCCATGAAATATTGCCCCATAGTGATCTATTATCATAGATGTAAGAGCTAATATTTTTAATATTAATACATTCATCATTATCTCCAATCACATTTATTTTTAATTTTCACATAATTATATTATAATATAATTAGATAAGATATGTTAGGGGCAATTTAAAAAGTATCCTAAAATCAAATGAAGACTATAGATTGCTTGACAATAATTTGGTCAAATAATATAATATAATTAGATTATTAAAGATGGCGATGGAGTTCGCCGAAACCGCCAAAAGCTAATGACTCCTACAGAGATACTATATGTATATCTGTAGGAGTTTTTGTTTTAATAAGATGAAGAGGAGTCGATTACATGGCTTGGAGTTTGGGAATTGTAATATTATTAGGACTAGGATTTAATAAACTATTTGAAAAGCTAAAACTACCTGGATTGCTGGGAATGCTAATAGTTGGGGTTATGATAGGTCCTTATGGAATGGATTTATTGCATCTAGATTTAATAAATATATCTGCTGATTTAAGGAAGATTGCCCTAGTTATTATCCTAATCAGAGCTGGCTTAGGTCTTAATCAAAAGGATTTAAAGAGGGTAGGAGCTACAGCCTTGAAGATGAGTTGTATTCCAGGATTGATGGAAGGATTTTTTATTGCCTTTGCTTCAGTAAAATTTTTAGACTTTACCTTTATTCAAGGTGGAATACTAGGTTTTATTATTGCAGCAGTATCACCAGCTGTTGTAGTTCCATCAATGTTAAAATTAATGGAGAATAATCTGGGCATGAAGAAAGGGATACCAACGCTAATACTTGCTGGGGCATCTATAGACGATGTAGTTGCAATTACAATATTTAGTGGATTTCTGGGATTGTATGGTGGATCTAATATAAATATTGGGATGAAATTATTAAATATTCCAGTATCAATATTATTAGGGATCATAATTGGTGTAATCCTTGGAATTATTCTTATAAAGTTTTTTCAAAGGTATCATATAAGAGATACTAAGAAGGTTTTAATAATAATAGGCTTATCAATCTTATTTACTGAATTAGAAAATATTCTAAAAACTAAAATAGAGATAGCATCTCTACTTGGTGTTATGACAATGGGCTTTATTATTGTTGAGAAAATACCCCATGTTGGTAAAAGATTAGGAGCAAAATTTAATAAGATATGGGTGTTTGCAGAAATATTATTGTTTGTATTAGTAGGGGCGGAGGTAAATGTTGGAGTTGCAATTAAGGCGGGTAAAATAGGTTTATTTATAATTTTGATTGGGCTTATTGGAAGAAGCATAGGAGTTATTATTTCAACACTAGGCACGGATTTAAATTGGAAGGAAAGACTATTTTGTGTAATATCATACATACCTAAGGCAACTATCCAAGCTGCAATGGGATCAGTACCCTTATCCCTAGGTGTAGAATCAGGTGAGTTGATTTTAGCTATTGCAGTATTATCCATAGTTATCACAGCACCCTTAGGGGCTATTGGTATTAATTTGACTGCTGAAAGGTTATTAGATTAATGGGAGGTAAGTGAGACTTTAAGACTATATCTAGTGTATATTAAAAATCAGCCTAATATAAGATTATATGATATACTTTTGATATAATAGATAGTTTGGTAAGGATGTCTCTTGTAAAGCAGTTCCATAGGAGGTAGATATTTAGATGAAGAAACTAATAAGTTTAATCTTATCATTGCTTATATTAACAACTGGTACAGTCGGCCATGCTAATGCAGGTCCTACCTACTGGCAGGGTAATCCATCATATCAGATTTTGACAATTGAGGAGAATAATCCAATTGTAGTTGAAAAAGAGGAACTAATTTTTGATTTTACAGGTGAAGAGTACATGTCCCGTAAAGATTATAGTATTTCCAGTTTGGTTACAGCAAAGTATACTATGTCCAATCCAACTGAAACTAGTAAAACTGTACAGATGGCCTTCCCTTTTATATCACGAATCAGAGATTTTAACCCTGAAAGTATAGCTATTAAAGTTAATGGTGAGAAAATACCTTTTGAAGTATTTATTGGAGATGAACTTGATAAGGCTAGTAGAGTGGAAGATAGTGAGAAACATACAGATTTTAACACCCTTGTAAAATCTATCACTAGTTCAGAATACATCCCTAAATACTATAATCTAGATGATATGGGAACCTTATATACATATGATGTAGCTTCAACCAGTGAAGGCAATTTAAATGTTGCCATAACTTATCCTGATGATTATGATAATGAAAATGACAATAATAAGATTATCAATAAAGGATTTAATGGATTTCATATGGAGGATAGCCTTGCAAGGGCTACTGCCTGGGTTTATGACAGAGAGGAATTGGAATTATTTGTTAGGGGACAGGAAATGGATTTTAAGTTCAATGCCTATTCAGATGGAGAACTTATCAAAGAAACAGATAAATATAGCCTAGATATGAGAACCGAGGAAATGACCCTTAGGGAGTATCTAACTAAGGAAGCTAAAGAGTTTAATAATAGTATTAATTATTTAGATTATCTGGCAGACAATCAGATTTTTAACTTAGGTGCCAAACAGTTGGATGAATTTCTTGGAAATGATGTATTTAATATATGGATTGATGACTTTTTTTCATTTGATTATATGGAAAGGTATTTTGTATTAATATATGAGGTTGACTTTGAAGCCAATAGCACAAATGATGTAAGTGTAAGCTACATCACTAAGGGAACCATGGATAGAAGGGAAACTGCAGAACCCATACATACTTTTGATTATATTTTAAATCCTGCAAGTAATTGGGCAGCCTTCAAAGACCTAAATATAGAGATAAAACCACCTATTGAACACCCATATATAATAGATAGTAGTGTAAGTCTAATAAGAAAAGATGATGGAACTTATACAGGAAACTTTGAGTCGTTACCTGAAGAGGATCTTTCATTTTCTCTATATTTTAAGGAGAAAATAACTCTTCTTGATAAGATAAAAGGAAGTATAAGGTCTAATTCTTATTTGCTTATGCTTATAGGACCAGCATTGTTAGGAGTTTTAGTGGTGATTATTACAAGAATGATTTATAGAAGAATTAAGAAATCACAGGAGAGCTAAATTGTCAGTATTACATTTTGCCATACAAGCCCAAAGATGAATTATATCCTAGTTGAAACATGTATTGGGATTATAATTATGATATAATGCTTATACTAAACACAGTGCTATTATATGGCATGGTTATTGAAAAATGAAAGGGAAGTTGAATAAATGATGGATATAAGTTTTAATGATTATAATTTAGATAGTGAACTATTGAAAGCAATAGATTTGTTAAACTATCAAAGACCAACAAAAGTCCAAAGGAAGGTAATACCCATTCTACTGGAAGGTAAAGATATAGTAGTAAAGTCACAGACTGGAAGCGGAAAGACGGCCGCATTTGCTATTCCAATCTGCCAATTAGTTGATTGGGATGAAAACAAGCCACAGGCATTAGTTATGACACCAACTAGAGAATTGGCAATGCAGATAAGGGAGGACTTTTTTAATATAGGAAGATTCAAAAGGTTAAAAGTATCGGCTGTATATGGGAAATCACCTATTTATAGGCAGGAGAGAGAACTAAAACAGAAAACCCATATTGTTGTAGGTACTCCTGGACGTATTATTGACCATATTGAAAGAGGTAGTTTCGATACATCTAATATTAAGTATCTGATTATAGATGAGGCAGATGAAATGTTTAATATGGGTTTTATTGAACAAATAGAGACTGTTATAGATAGCTTGCCTAAGAATAGGACTACAATGCTATTTTCAGCTACTATGCCCCCAACTGTAGAGTCTTTAAGCCACAATCATATGATAGGTCCAGTATATGTAGATATAGAGGCAGAAAGCCTTACAGTAGATAGAATAGTCCAAGAAAGAATTATGACTGATGAGAGTGATAAGATAGAGTTATTAAAGGATATAAGCATAAGTGAAAACCCAGATAGTTGTATAATATTTTGTAATACAAGAGAAGCCGTAGATGAAGTATATATTGAACTTAAAAGAAACAATTACTCCTGTGATAGAATACATGGGGGTATGGAACAAAAAGATAGAACTAGAATAATGGAAAATTTTAAACAGGGTAGATCTAGGTATTTAGTGGCTACTGATGTTGCAGCTAGGGGAATAGATATAGATAATATAACCCATGTAGTCAACTATGATATACCGAGGGAAGCAGAATCCTATGTTCACAGAATAGGAAGAACTGGTCGTATAGGTAAAACTGGAAAAGCAATATCTTTTTTTACAGCAAGAGAAGAAAAATTTGTAAATGACATTTTTGATTATATTGAAAAGGACATAACTCTAGTAGAAAGACCTAAAAAAGAAATGGTAAATAGTTTGATGGAAGTATTTCAAGAAAAGATGAGAACTAGACCTAAGATTAAAGATAGCAAAGGTGAAGAACTAAATAAAGAGATTATGAAGATACATATTAATGCTGGTAGGAAAACCAAGATGAGAGCCGTGGATATTGTAGGCACTCTTTGTAATATTGAAGGCATGACGGCTGATGATATAGGGATTATAGATATACTGGATATATCAACCTTTGTTGAAATTTTAAATAACAAAGGTGAGATGGTATTAGACAAGCTACAAACAACCCCAATCAAGGGGAGATTGCGCAATGT
>CAYOFC010000006.1:8469-29768 GCA_964403265.1 uncultured Tissierella sp.
AGATGGTATTAGACAAGCTACAAACAACCCCAATCAAGGGGAGATTGCGCAATGTTAATAAAGCAAATGATTAAAAATTTACCATTTACACATGTGTTACATTGTGGTACAATGAATTAAAGGATGTGATACTATGAGTACAATAACAGTAAGATTTAATAAGGATGAAGAAAAGATTTTCAATGAGTATGCCAAATTGCATGGGATACCATTATCCACTTTGTTGAAAAAAGCTCTAGAAGAAAAAATTGAAGACGAAATTGATTTGAGAGCTATTATTGATTACGAAAAGAGGTCACAATACGGTGATGTTGAATTTTATACTCTTGATCAAGCAAAGGAATTTCTAGATTTATAAAACTAACAAGGGGATATCCTAGATATGGAAATAAGATACAAGGTTATACTTGAAAGAAATGCAATAAAACAACTTAAAAAGATTGATAAAAATCAACGACAAATGATATATGGCTATATAAAGAAAAATCTAGAAGATACTTCTACACCAAGAATTTTCGGTAAGCCTTTAAAAGGTAACTTTAAAGATTACTGGAGATATAGGGTTGGGGATTATAGAATAATAGCAGAAATAAATGATAATGAGATTAAGATATTTATAATTGAAATAGGTCACAGAAAAGATATTTATGAGTAAAAAGATATAAATCAGAAAGCAAAAGAAGAAAATAATATTAATTAAAAAGAAACAAAGCATCTACTTTTAAAAGTAGATGCTTTTTAATATTTACTTAAGCTCATTAATTGTAGTTTTTTCATTTTCATAAACAGGAATTAATATATATTCTTGTCCATCTATGATTTGAGACTTAATTTCATCAACCTTTTCAGGCTTTACTTGTAAGATTATATCATAGTCCCCGCCTACATTAGCCTCAGATGAAACTTCTTCAAGCTTGTTTTGAAGGAATTCAACCTGCTTTTCAAGGGCTCTTTCCTTTTTCTTTTGCTCATTAATTTTAACTATTTTAGGTTCAATTAAACTTTCTACTAAAGGAAGCTCTTCATTAAAGTTTTCCTCATAGTATTCTTCGATTTTAATGGCGTTTTCTTTTTCCACACCACTATCCATAAGAATATCCTCTAAATCGTCCTTGGTCAATTTTATAGGTTCACTCTCACTATCAAAGGATATTGCCTTGTGGTCTTCAACCATAGTATATAGATTATCTTGGATATCCATATATAATTTAATAGCTTTTTCTTCGTCGGCACTTATGGAATCATTAATGATAGATTGGAACTTTTCTTTTTGAATTGTAGAAGTCTCTCTTGGAAGGCAACCTAAAGTGTCCTCCATTAATTCTGGGTGTATATCCCTAGGATTCTTTGTATAATACATAATAGAGTTGACATCAGGACTACGGTCAATAAAAGCGGGATATATGAACCCATTAATAGGAACATCTACTACCCAATCCCTCATACGAGATTTAATTGCATTTTCTTCCTCATAATAACTAAGCCCAGGGGCTGAAAGAGATACTGGACAAATTGCACAAAGTACATATTCAAAAACCTCTTCAGACTCATCAACTTTAAAATTATCTGTTGTTTTGGTAATTATGTCGTAAACGTCATGATAAATAAGTATCAAATAGTTACCATCAAAGATATAATTATCTATTATTGATTTGTATAAATCATTTAAAAGATCATCGTCCTTTAATTTACTCTTTTTAAGTTGGATAAGAGAATCTTGTTTACTATCCATAGTTTCTCCACTACTTGGAAAGTTAAGCCCTAATATATTATTTCCTACTGTCCCAGATAGAACTTTTTTTGCAATTTCTAAGTATTTGAAGTAATCATCTTCATCTAAATTTAAGAATGTTTCCTTTAACTCTAGAATTATTTTTTTCTCTGAATTAACAAAGCAGCCACAAATTCTAGTGAAGGTACACTGGTCCTTTTTAAAACGTTTCTTTAACTCTAGAATATCATTTTTTTTCATTTGCTTACCCCTCAATCTAATCTCTTGTTGTACATCATCATTATTAAGTATATTATCTTTTTGGAATTAATGCTAGTGTATTCATCTACTAGCATAATTACAATATTATTACAATTTATAAAATTAGGCTATTTCTTCACTTTATATGGTAAGATTAAACTTATAGGAATAAAGTGGAATTGATATGTATTAAATCAAACAAAGGATACAAAACTTGAGGTGAAGACATGATTGAATGTAGTGTAAATAATTTAGTTAAATATTATGGGGCCGTTAAGGTGTTTGAGAATATATCCTTTGATATACAAACTAATGAACGTGTAGGTTTAATTGGCCTGAATGGATGTGGTAAATCTACTTTGCTTAAAGTTCTAATAGGTATCGAAGAATATCAGGCAGGGAATATTTCCTTTAGAAAAGGAATAAAAGTGGGATACCTAGATCAAATTTTTAAATTTCCTTCTGAAACAACTGTGATTGAGATTTTGCATAGTTCATTTGATCATTTAAAGGAGATAAGGGTAAAACTAAATATTCAAGAGGAAATGATTAAGAATTTATCTGGAGAAATTTTAGAAAGTGAAATGGATAAATATGGGCTATTGCTAGAAGAATATGAGCGAATGGGTGGATATGAAGTTGAAACAAATATCAACAGAGTCTGTAAGGGGCTTATGATACCTGATAGCTTTAGAAGTCAATACTTTGACAAATTAAGTGGTGGAGAAAAAACAAGGATTATGCTGGCCAAGCTTCTATTGGAACAGCCAGATTTACTACTATTAGATGAGCCTACAAATCACCTAGACATTAAATCTATTGAATGGCTAGAAGAGTTTCTCCTTAATTACAAAGGGACAGTGTTCATGGTAACCCATGATAGACGATTTTTAGATAAGGTTGCCAATAGAATTATTGAATTAGATCCAACAAAAGCTAATATATATAATGGTAATTACAGTGCATATGTAATCGAAAAAGAAAAGCGATTTGAGATTGCTTACAATGAATATATAAATAATCAGAAAAAAATCGATAGAATGGAAAGACAAATTGAGCGATACAGAATTTGGGGAGCTATGAGAGATAGTGAGGTGATGTATAAAAGGGCAAAGGAGCTTGAAAAGCGCTTAGATAAAATAGAATTTGTAGATAGGCCAAATATTGAAACATCAAAAATTAAACTAGGTAATAGTGATATAGATAGATCTGGTAAAATCGTAATGGATATAGAAGGACTAAGCAAATCCTTTAGTCAGAAAAAATTGTTTGAGGATATTACTTTTACCTTGTTCTATAAGGATAGATTATGTATTATGGGTGAAAATGGAAGCGGTAAGACTACATTGCTTAAATCAATCCTTGGTGAAGTACAGCCTTACGTAGGAAAGATAAAAATCGGTTCAAATGTAAGTATAGGATATCTTCAACAAAATGTTGTCTTTGATAATGAAGAATTATCAATACTAGACTACTTCTCTAGGAAACATGATTTACCCCATGGTGAAGCTAGAAAAGAGCTAGCTAAGATGTTATTTATAGGTGAAGATGTATTCAAAAAAATTAAATCCCTATCAGGAGGAGAAAAATCTAAATTAAAACTGGCTTCTATTATATTTATAAAGCCTAATCTTTTGATTCTTGATGAACCAACAAACCATCTGGACATTGACTCCAGGGAGGTTCTTGAAGATACATTAGCCAAATATGAGGGAACCATACTTTTTATTTCCCATGATAGATATTTTGTACAAAAACTTGCAACTAAGATGCTTATAATAGACAAGCAAAAAGCACAGTTATATCCAGTTGATTATGAGGATTACTTAGAAATAAGAAAGAAACAAGAGCTTGAAGCTGTTGAGCTAAAAGTAGAAAAACCACCAAAGAAGCCCCATGTTAAGCAGCAAAGAAAGCCAAATAATACTTATAAGATAAATAGCCTAGAAGAGTTAATTGCAGAACTGGAGATTAAATTAGATGATATAACTAAGGAAATGGAAGAAAACAGTGATAAAGCCGACAAACTATATGAACTATATACAGAGAAGGAAAAAACAGAGGAAGAATTGCTTGGCTATTACGAGGAGTTGGAGAGTTTGTAAGCCTTAATTCTAATTAAGGCTTTGAATAATCCTTAAAGACTTTGAATCTATATATAATACCAAAATTTATCTAAATACATATATTCTGTTCTGAGACCTTAAAGTTAAACTTTAACTTTAGGCATTAAACCTTGAGAAATGCAAATTAGCAAAGTTAATGTAATATATTAACCTTAAGTTTAGATTAATATTAACATCCTAAAATAACAGGAGACTTTCTGTACAAGTTTTCTGTTATTTTTATTATATATCTTTACAAATACTTGTTTATCAAAGTTGTAAAAAGGCATAATCTATTATAAAATCAAGATAAGGAAAAACAAAGGAGATAATATGAAGAGATTATATAGTTTAATAGTATCCTTGGTATTGATATCATTAATTACCATAGGATGCACAAAACAGGAACAAAGTCCACCAGACAATTCAAATTCAAGTCCAGATCCAGTGGAGGAAACCCCTACTGAAGAACCAATCCCCGAAGTGGATGAAATCCAAGTGTTAATAGATAATATGACATTGGAAGAGAAAGTAGGGCAACTATTAATAGTGGGGTTTGAAGGTAGAGAATTAGATGATAATACTGTATCTCATATAGAAGACTTAGGAGTAGGAGGCATCATCTTCTTCTCCAGAAACATCGACTCAAAAGAACAGGTAAACTTACTAGTTGAAGAACTAAATCATATAAGTAATATACCTTTATTCCTGTCTATAGATGAAGAAGGTGGAGTGGTAAGTCGTCTACCACAAGAGTATGACAAGTTGCCAGATTCAATCAATATTGGAAATACTAGGGATGTAGATTTGGCCTTAGAATATGGTGAGCTTTTGGGAAATAGGGTACAAAGCCTAGGACTTAACCTTAACTTTGCTCCTGTAATGGATATTCACTCCAATCCAAGTAATCCAGTCATTGGTAAAAGGTCCTTTGGGACTACAGCGGAAATAGTTTCTGAAACGGGGAACAATGTGGCACAAGGTATAAGAAATACAAATGTGATTCCTAGCATAAAACATTTCCCAGGACATGGCGATACTTCGACAGATTCCCACATGGAATTACCTATTATAGATAAAGATTTAGAGGATATAAGAAATTTTGAGCTTATACCATTTAAAGACGCCATTGACCAAGGTATTGAGATGATTATGAGTGCACATATATTGATACCTTCAATAGATGAAGAATATCCGGCTACACTATCTGGTAAGATACTAGGTGATATACTGAGGGATGAAATGGGATATGAAGGTGTAATTATTTCTGATGATATGACCATGGGGGCTATTGTAAACAATTATTCACTTGAGGATGCTAGTATAGATTTTTTGAAAGCAGGAGGGGATATTCTCCTAGTATGTCACGGTGTAGATAATCCAAAGCTTGTATTTAATAAAATAATGGAGAGTATTGAAATTGGAGAATTAACAGAGGATGAGATAGATGCAAAGGTATATAGAATTTTAGAGTTAAAGAATAGATTTTTAAATAAAAATCCAGTGGGTTTAAACCTAGAAGATCTAAATGCTACAGCAAAGGATATTAAAAATAAATTAAAGTAATCGGGGGTAAATATGAAAAAGGCAATAGGTATTGATTTAGGTGGGACAAGTATAAATGGTGGTTTAATTGATGAGAATGGTAATATATTAAAAAGGGCAGAATTGGATACTCTGACAGCAAAGGGGAGATATGAGGTCCTTGAAAGGATTAGCCAGGTAATAGATATGATTATGGACGATGAGGCCATAGGAATAGCCATTGGGTCACCAGGATTTATAGACTCAGATGAAGGAAGAGTTCTTAAAGTTGGTGGAAATATCCATGACTGGGCAGGTACAAACATAAAGGCTGAATTACAAAAAAAATATCCTAATATGCCTATATTTGTAGAAAATGATGCTAATGTGGCTGCAATATGTGAGCATTGGACAGGTGCTGCAAAGAAGTACAACAACTTCATAATGCTAACACTAGGTTCAGGACTTGGGGGAGCTATATATATTGAAAATCATGGTTTAATAAAGGGACACAGATATCGTGGAGGAGAACTTGGACATGCTATCTTTATGCCTAATGGCAGGAAATGTACATGCGGACAAAAAGGTTGTGTGGAACAGTACATCTCAGGCAATGCAGTTGAAAATATCTATGAAGAGAGAACTGGTGTCAGGAAAAAGGGAAAAGATATATTCAAAAGTATTACCGAGGATGATCTAGCAAGGGAAATCAACCATGAGTTCAGCGAAAATTTAGGAATATATATAGCAACTTTAAAGAACATATTTGATCCACAAGCCATTATTATAGGTGGTGGGGTTATTAACTCGAAGGAGTTTTGGTGGGATGGTATGATTGATTCCTTTAGAGAACATAGTAATGATTCAGATGATATAGATATATTGCCTGCAGAGTATCTAAATGATGCTGGTATGATTGGAGCAGGAAAAATTGTATTTGATAGACTAGGGTAGGTGCTTTCATGGTTAAAAGAAAAGTATATCTAGGGAGTTTTAATAATAGTAAAAAGAAAGAGTTAGTAGATAAATCCATCGAAAGTTTAAGGATGAATAGAGGCAATGAGTTCTATTATATACTGCCAAATGGTGAACTACTAAGACAATATAGAAAACAATTTATAGATAGTGTGGAGGAAGCCTTTGAAATCAATCTATTTACCTTTGATGATATAGTAAATAAGATTTTGGAAGATGATTTTGTCCATATTATTGACAATCCAACTAAAAATCTAATCCTAAGGGAAGTACTTCATTCTCTATCTGAGGAAGGCAATCTTGAGTATTACAAGGATTTTACAGATATGATTGGCTTTATCAATTCACTAAATGATATTTTAGGAGACATAAAAAGATCCCTAGTATATCCAGATGAATATCTAAGTAAGTGCCCAAATAAACCATCTTATCAAGAGATGGGACTTATTTATTCCCATTATGAAAAGGCTTTGGATTTATTAAAGGTTTCAGATAGAGAGGGTTCATATTTTAAATCAGTAGAGTTACTAAAAACTAAGAACTTCTTAGGGGATGTAAAGACTATAATTATAGATGAATTTTATGATTTTAGACCTATTGAATTAGCTATACTGGAACAATTAACAAAGAGCGATATAGATATAATCATCAATATGCCATTTAAAACAGAAAGCAAATCTATTATTTTAGAAAACACATTGGGTTTATTGAGAAATCTGGGATTTGAGATTGAAACTATTATAGAACCCCCTTCTAATTTATTTGAGAACCTAGGCAAGTGTCTTTTTGGTAATGAAGAAGAACTATTTGAAATAGATGAGAATATAAGTGTAATCAATGGAGCTACTCCATATTTAGAACTACGAAAGATATTTGAAGAGATAAAGAGACACCATAGAGAAGGTGTTGATTTAAATAATATTGGACTTATCATAAGCAACCCAAGTTATCAAGAAGCATTAAATAGAATATCTAGCATGGAAGGGATACCTATTAGTGTTAATAAGGCTAGCCCTTTAAAAACTATGCCTATAGCTAGGGAACTTTTAAATATTATAGAGAATAGAATAGGTAATTTCCCAAAAGTATCGTTAATAAATAGGATCAAATCCAATTACTTTATTCTCTGTCCAGAATCTAAACGGGACTATTATGAAATTATATTAAGAAAACTAAACTTTCAAGATATATCTGATTTAGCTGAGATATTTAATTCTAAAGAAGAACTAAATATTTCCATAGAAGAAATGGATTCTCTACAAGAGCTTATTGAATCATTAAAGCTAGACTACCATCAAATTGAGCTAAATGATACCATATCAAACTATAATAAAGCCATTAAATCAATACTCCATAACTACAATCTTAAGGAAAATATATTATTACGCCATGGGGAAACAAATGATGAAGCATTGTTATTAAGGGATTTAAGAACCATTAGTAAGATTGAAGAAGTATTAGGAAAAATGGAGTTCTTAAATATATTTAAGGAAGATATATCCCTAGAGGACTACTATTATCTACTAATAGACTATCTTGAAGAGGAAACTGTAATAGATATCCAAGGCAATATAAAGGGTGTACACATATTAAATCCAACTAATAGTAGGGGCAGCATTAAGGAGATAATTTTCATCACTGGACTTGGACAAGGTAGTTATCCATCCTTAGATAGTAGCAACTATTTTATCAATGATTACAATCTAAAGGATTTAAAGGCAATTGGTATAGATGTAAAAAACTATATGGAAAGACTATCCAATGAAGGTTTAAAGTTTGCATCTATAGTTGCTTCGTGTACAAATAAACTGTACTTAAGCTATAGCTCAGGATATGATGAGGCAACAATAAAATCTATGTTTTTAGACGAACTATTATCTTTATTTAAAGGATATGATGATAATATAATTCATGAAACTAAGGTAAATCTAGACTATCTAGTTAAAAAATCTATGGATAATATAACCAATTATGATGATTTAACTAAGTATTTAATAAAATCCTATTCTAAAGGTGAGATTTTTGATTTAAATATTTTTAAAGAGTATAATGATTTATTTCCAGGTAAACTCAACAATATCAATAATAAGGTGTTGTCCGAAGTCAATCGCTACCAAGACATATATGATGAATATAGGGGAGTATTAAAGGATGAAGATATAATCCAAGATATCAAATCAAGTAAACCCAAGGGATATAGCATATCATATCTAGAGTCCTATAGTAAATGTCCATACTTTTTCATGCTAAATAATCTATTTAAGATTCAGGAGATGGAAAGGGAATATCAGGAGTATAGCCCAATTGATATAGGGAATCTATACCATGATGTTTAAGCAGATATTATAAGATTTACGTAAAGGATATAAAGAATAAATTAGAAGGAATAGGAGATTTCTCCTTTGATAGTACTCTTGATACCTTGAAAGGTCTAGTATATAAAAGTGCTGAAGAAATGGGTCTTAAGTCCAATTCTAGTAAGGATATACTTATAATAGATATAGCTTTAAATCGGCTTACAGACTTTCTTGAAAAAGACGTAGATAGGATAATTAAGGATAAAATGATTCCCTATGAATTTGAAACAGACTTTGGTATTAAAGAGCCATTTTATATAGAAGTAAAAGACTTTAAGATACCAATGAATGGACGAATCGACAGAATAGATAAATCTTTGTTGGATAATAAATACATGGCAATTGACTATAAAAGTTCAAGTTATGGCTTAAGAGATCTAGGGCATATGGCATCTGGTCTATCCCTTCAATTACCAGTATATATATTGTCTCAGGAGGATAAAGATATGGTTGCAGGTGCCTACAGCATAATCTCCAACGGAGATACAAAGATAGGCATTGGTCTTGATCCTTTTATAAAGGGAAGAAGCAAGGGTATATTATCTGAGGATGAGTGGAATCAATTGATGGACAAGGTCAGGGTGAATATCTACAATATAATATCAGATATAGATAAGGGTAATTTTAAGGTAAGTCCCCTAGAGTGTTCCTCTTATTGTATATATAAGGACATCTGTAGATATGAAGATATAGTGGAGGTGGAAGAATAATGGAACTAAACCAAGCCCAAATGAAAGCAGTAGAAACCATAGATAAAAATGTGGCTGTAAATGCAGGTGCAGGTACAGGCAAGACTAAAGTCTTGACGGAAAGATATATTTATCTATTGGAACATGGTGATTTGGTGGAATATGATGAAGTTGAATCCATTGTTGCAATTACTTTCACCAATAAGGCTACTCAAGAAATGGTTGAGAGAATCCGTCAAGAAATAAAAAGCAATATTCCAGAGGGAAATAAGTGGAGAAGGTTTTATAGGGATTTAGAGCGGGCTAATATATCAACAATACATGGCTTTTGTGCAAAGATTTTGAAAGAAAATCCAATGGAAGCCAAAATAGATCCGTACTTTGAAGTCTTAGATGATGTATTGAGTAAACAGCTTCTTTCTGAATCTATAATCAGTGTATTAAATAAAAGATTAGAAAATGATGGCAATACCTTTAAAATGATGACACTATTGAATCAAAATAGAATCGATAATATAGCAGGAGATATTGGAGCCTTATATAACAGTGTAAGAACAGTAGGGGTTTCCTTCCAAGAGGTGAAGGAAGCTACAATGGCTTATATAGATTCCTTAGAGTTAAAACTAGAATATATAGATGAGATAAAGGACGAGGTTCAGTATTTAATAGGTAAATCTAGAAAAAACTCTAAACTATATAAAATACAAGAAAATCAAATTTGGCTAGATTTTCTATCAAATAAATATAAGGATGAAGATATATATTCCTATATTCAATTTTTAAAGGATAATCTTGGTACTAATAAAAAAGAAGAAGAAACAATTGAAAGAGTAAATTATCTTCTTGATATTATCCTTTTATCCAAGGAAAAGCAGTACTTGTGGCTTTATGAGACCCTAGGAGATATTTTAATTGAAATAGACAAGACCTATATTTCTAAGAAAAGGGAAGTAGGTGGATTGGACTATGATGATTTGCAAAATATGGTGCTAGAATTACTGGACAATCAGGAGATATTGGAAAAGTATCAAAACAAATATAGATATTTTATGATAGATGAGTTTCAAGATACAAATGAGCTCCAAAAGAAGATATTCTATAAGTTAGCTACTATTAAGGAGCCCTTAGATAGGGATAATTTATTTATAGTAGGTGACCCTAAGCAATCTATCTATGGTTTTAGAGGGGCAGATATAGATGTGTTTTACAATGTAATAGGAGATATTACAAAGGATAATAAGGGAGAGTCAATTACACTAAAAGATAATTATCGTAGTTTTAACACTATTTTAAACTTCGTAAATGATGTGTTTTCAAAGATAATGGCAGATAAATATGATGAACTACTTTTTAATAAGGAATCCAATAACGAAATAGATGTTGAAATACTTGAAGATGATGGAGATAGAAATGCTGATGAGGCTAGTATTTACGAGGCACAAGCTATTGCAAAGAGAATAAAAAGCCTGGTAGAAGAAGGAGAATATAAGTACAAAGATATAGCGCTACTTTTTAGAGCTAGTACTAGAAACCATATATACGAACAAGCCCTAAAGGATTATAGTATCCCATATTATAATTCCAGTAGCAAGAGATTCTTTTATAGGCAGGAAATACTAGATATTATCAATGGTTTAAAAACCATAAGTAATCCCTATGATAATATAGCTACCATAGGTTTTTTAAGGAGTCCTATGATAGGACTTAAGGATACAAGTATCTATTGGTTACTTAAATATATGGATAAGAATCTTTATAATACTATATTAGACCAAATAGATAATCCTATTTTTCCATGTGAAGAAAAGGAGAAAATCCTTGAGGCAGCAGGCTTGCTCAAATACTTTTATAAGATAAAAAGCCTATATAGCCCATCAGAGGTGTTAGATTTATTATTAAAAAAGACACTATTTGTAGAGACCTCTCTACTTAAAGCTGAGGGAAGTCAAATAGTGGCTAATATCTATAAATTTATTGAGATGACCAATGAGTACTATAGTGAAAATAATGATTCTTTAGAGAACTATATAGATTATATAGAAAAAATGAAGGAATCGCAGGAAAGTGAAGGGATAGTCCAATCAGAGGAAGAGGATGTTGTTAAGCTAGTCACTATCCATAGCTCCAAGGGCTTACAGTTTCCAGTGGTCATCATACCTGAAATGGCTAAAGGTTCAGGTGGATTCTCGGCTAAAATGCTCTACAGCAAGGATATAGGCATAGGAATAAAGACAGAAGAATCGGAAGGAATATATAAGCAAATAAATGATGTAAAAAAAGTTAAAGAAGCAGAGGAGATTGAGAGGGTCCTTTATGTAGCTATTACAAGGGCGGAAGAAAAGCTTATATTAGGTTGCTACGGGAAAAATAGTGGATTTAAGAAATTGATCTATGATATTTTGCCTGAAAATCAGATTAAACTGATATCCGATATAGATTTAGAAAAAGAAAGCCAAATACCAGTTAAGACCCTAGATGAAGTAATATGTGAAGTTGGGAAGGAGTCACAAAGTGAAGGATCTTTTAGCTCTATTCCACTACTCTATGGATTTGATTCATTTAATACTAAAGAGTTTATCTCATATAATTTTAGTCAATACCAGAAATTTATCCAATGTAAAAGGATGTTCTACCTAGAATATTATTGGGGGCTAAACATAAATGTAGACCATGATAAGGATGAACAAGTAGATATAGACCTAAATTTAGAGCAAGAAGAGGATTCTGGACCTTTGAGTGGCACCACCAATGGAAATATTATTCACAAGTTTTGTGAGCTCTACGATAGCTCTATGGATAGGTATCAGCTTATTAACGATATTGTCAACTCCTTTGGTATAGACCATAGTGATGAAGTAGATAAACAACTACAGCCCTATATAGACAATTATTTAGAGTATTATAGAGAAGATTATGATGAAATCTATTCAGAAAGGCCATTTCACCTAAAGGCTGGGGAGAAATATATTAAGGGTTATATTGATAGAATTATAGTGAAGAATGATGAAATAGAAATACTTGATTTTAAGACCGATAGGGTTAAGAATGAAAAATATCTTACAGGCCTTTACAGGCCACAAGTACAACTATATGCCTATGCAGCGAAGAGGATATTAGGTAAAGAAGTTAAGAAGGCTAGTATATTATTTTTAGAAAATGGCTCTAAAGTAGATATAGAAATTAATCTGCAGGAACTAGAGGAAAACTTCAATAAAATAGGCGAGTTCATCGAATTCGTAGAGACCCATAAGGATATGGAGTCGTATGGTGAAGCTATGGAATGTGGCCAGTATTGTAAGTATAAGGGCTTCTGCAAAGGATTATAAGATATGAGCCTGTCATTCTGGGACACAAACCCTGACCCCCTGTCCCTTGGAATGTGGACTTGATAAACATACTTTTCTAATGTATAATATATGTTCGGGTATCGAAATAATTAGACAGACTGATTAAAAGGAGTGAAGTATTTGTTCAAGAAATTTATAGCTTATTACAAGCCCCATAAAAAATTGTTATTTATAGATATGTTCTTTGCCTTATTAGTATCTATATTTGATTTAGTATTCCCAATATTTACAAGGAACATGGTCAATGAAATAATACCAAATGGCAGAATGGATCTATTAGTAAGATGGACTGCCATTATGCTATTTTTATTTGTATTACGATATATAAGTCAATATATTGTAGCATATTGGGGACATTTACTAGGTGTTAGGCTGGAACACGATATGAGAAGGGATATATTTTCCCATTTACAAACATTGCCATTTAGTTATTTTGATAATAATAAAACGGGCCATATTATGTCTAGGATAATAAATGATTTAAGAGATATAACGGAGCTGGCACATCATGGTCCAGAGGATATATTTATATCTGCTGTTATGTTGGTAGGATCATTTTTTATACTTATGGGTATCGAGTGGAGATTGACTCTTATAATATTTGCATTTATTCCTTTAATGATTTGGTTTGCCATAAATAAGAGGAAGAAGATGGAATCAGCTTTTAGAGATGTAAGAACCAAGATAGCTGATGTAAATGCACAACTTGAAAACAGTATTTCAGGCATAAGAGTTGCCAAATCCTTTACAAATGAAGACTATGAAATAGCCAAATTTGATGACGGAAATCATTCCTTCTCTAGTGCTAGAAAACAATCATATAAGGTTATGGCTGAGTTTATAACGGGTATTGATATTATATCAAATGTACTCAATCTATTGGTTATCTCAATAGGTGGTTACTTCGTATATACAAAAGTAATAAATATCGGTGATTTATTTGCATACACCCTATATGTAAATTTCTTTATGCAACCAATAAGAAGATTGACAAATATTACCCAGCAACTCCAAGATGGTGCTACTGGCTTTGAAAGATTCTTGGAAATCATGAACATAGAGCCAGATATTATTGATAGAGAAAACTCTATAAACCTAGATGATGTTAAAGGTAATATTAGGTTTGAAGATGTATCATTTAGCTATAATAATGGCGAAGAAAGTGTTTTATCAAATATCAATCTAACCATCAATTCAGGTAAAACTGTAGCCATAGTTGGTCCCTCAGGAGCTGGTAAGTCTACATTATGCCATTTAATTCCAAGGTTTTATGATATAAATAGTGGTAGAATTATAATCGATGATACGGATATAAAAGATATAAAACTAAAATCCCTAAGGAGTAACATAGGACTAGTTCAACAGGATGTATTCTTGTTTACAGGTACTATAAAAGAAAACATTCTTTATGGTAAGCCTTCAGCTAATGATGAAGAGGTTATCGAAGCAGCTAAAAAGGCAAAAATACACGACTTTATAGAATCATTACCTCAGGGATATAATACCTATATAGGTGAGAAGGGCGTCATGTTATCAGGAGGGCAGAAACAAAGGGTTTCAATAGCTAGGATATTCCTTAAAAATCCAGCCATACTAATACTTGATGAAGCAACATCAGCATTAGACAACGAAACAGAGGCAGCTGTTCAAGAATCCCTAGAAGCCCTTTCAAAAGGAAGAACTGCTTTAGTTATAGCACATAGGCTATCAACTATTAAAAATGCAGATGAGATATTAGTATTAACAAATGAAGGCGTAGTAGAACAAGGAAAACATGAGGAACTACTATCACAAGGCGGACTGTATTCACAACTATATAACTCACAATTTAATGGTCTAGTGTCCTAAATTTTACCAACCTCCCTATTTGCATAATCTTAGGGGGTTTTTTGTTACTACTTTGTAACTTATTATTAATTTGATTGTAACTTAAATGGGTACAATATATAATAAGATTATAAGTGACAGAGAAGATTGAGGTGAGCATAAATGATAAGACGGAAAAAGACTATTTTTACTCTTTTATTAATTGTAATTATATTAAGTATAACATTTGTATCTCTAAAATTTGGTGTGTTTTCGGCAAAGGCAGCCGAGGTTACAGATGTAACAGAGATATTAGAGAAAATAGGTAAGAACAAACCTATTAGTATATTAATAAATGAATCCATAAAACAAGTTGAAATCCAAAGAGCAACAATACTTTTACAAGAGAAAAGGGCAATCTTAGAGGCAGAGAGATTGCAAAGGGAAAATGATAGGCTGGAGGAAGAAAGATTGGCACTGGAGAATGATCCAAATGCAAAATTTGCATATTTAACCTTTGATGATGGGCCATCTGCAACAGTAACCCCAGCAATTTTAGATATTTTAGATGAATATAATATAAAGGCAACATTCTTTGTAGTTGGAACTATGGTTGAAAAATATCCTGAAATTGTAAAAGAAGTCTATGACAGGGGTCATTCAATTGGAAACCACAGCTATTCCCATAATTATAAAAACATATATAGAAGCTCAAAGAATTTTATGGCAGATATTGATAGGGCAGATATACTATTGAAAAATGTACTAGGTGAAGATTTTGAAACAAAACTTCTAAGGTTTCCTGGAGGTTCATTTGGAAAGAACAAGGCACCTATGGTTAAGACGGCAGAGAAATCTGGCTATATAGTATATGATTGGAATGCACTAAATGGAGATGCAGAGGGCTTGAACCTATCTAATAGCTATTTAATTAGAAGATTAAAGGAAACCACAAGAAATAAGAAAAATGCTATAATATTAATGCATGATTTGGATTCAAAGGTAGGCACATTAGAAACATTAAGGAACAACATTGATTATTTGATTTCCCAAGATTTTCATTTTAGGGTCTTAGAAGATAATAATGATTAGGATGTGAGCAAATGACAACTAAAGTTTTAATAGTAGAAGATGAAGATTCCATTAGAAAATTTGTCAAGATAAATCTTGAAAGATCGGACTTTCATGTTATCGAAGCTGATACAGGTGAAAAAGGAGTGGAGATAGCAAGAAAGGAAGATATAGATATAGTAGTATTGGATGTAATGCTTCCTGGAATAGATGGGTTTGAAGTATGTAAAACCCTTAGGGAGGAATATCCAGATCTTGGTATTATAATGTTGACAGCTAAAAGTCAGGACATAGATAAAATAATGGGTCTTGAATACGGAACAGACGATTATATGACAAAGCCCTTTAATCCTACAGAACTAGTTCTTAGGGTAAAATCCTTATCCCGTAGAATGGAAAGTAAAAATGAAGATGCCCATGGATCTATATTGGAAATGAAACCATTTAAAATTGATAAATATTCTAGGAAGTTTTATAAAGATGGTGTGGAAATGGATGTAACACCAACAGAATATTCTATAATTAAGCTTTTTATGGAAAACCCAGGAAAAGCTTTTAAGCGTGATGAAATATTAAATTTAATATGGGGCTATGATTTTGTAGGAGATTCAAAGATAGTTGACGTCAATATTAGAAGACTAAGATCTAAGGTTGAAAATGACCCAGGTAAACCAGAATATATCGAAACTGTATGGGGTTTAGGCTATAGATGGAAAACAACACAGGACTAGGAGATGGATATGAAGAAAAGCATTAAAAGTAGATTGGTTATAAACTTTATGCTAATTATTGTAATAACTGTACTAATATTGCAAATTGTTCTTTCCAATTCAATAAGAAATTATTACTATAAAAATGTAGAGGATATTCTAACTAGTCAAATAGAATACTCTACAGATTTTTATTCTAAATATTTTTCTACATTTAATATAGATGATATAATAATGGGAGATATAGACTTGTTTTGGAGATATACTACTGCTCAAGTTCAGTTACTATCCCTTGAAGGTAATCTACTTATGGATTCATTGGGAGTAGTTCACGAGGGCTCTATAGATACATCAGATGTGGCCAAGGCAAAGAACATGGAGAAGGGCGTATGGGTTGGTAGTGTTAGTTATGATGATAACCCTGTAATGGCAGTATCCCTACCCTTAAAAAATCACGAGGAAGCTATTGGAATAATTAGATTTATCACATCTCTTGAAGCAACCAATAATACAGTAAAGAGAATAATCATACTCTTGTTATTTATGGGAATTATAGTTATAGCAATATCAGGCCTAGTAAGTATATTTTTAGCAAATTCCATAGTTAAGCCAATTCTTGAAGTAACAAAGGTTGCTGAAAAGATGGCAGATGGTCAACTAAGGGTAAGAGGTGAGGTCAAAATCAATGACGAAATAGGTCAGTTATCCAATACCCTTAATTTTATGGCTGAGGAATTATTGAAAAAAGAACAGATAAAGAATGATTTTATTTCTTCAGTATCCCACGAGCTAAGGACACCCCTTACATCTATAAAAGGATGGGCCATAACTCTTCAAGGAGATGACACTATGGATCCAGAGTTATTACATGATGGATTGGAAATTATCGAAACAGAAAGTGATAGACTATCTAAGATGGTTGAAGGATTACTAGACTTTTCCAAGTTTACATCTGGAAGGGTTACTCTTGAAAAATCTATTTTTTCAATTAGAGAAACAATAGAAATGATTGAGAAACAATATATGCCTAGAGCAAGGAATAATAATATAGATTTAAGTGTCAACATTACCGATGATGTCCAGTTCTTTTTAGGAGATGAAAACAGGATAAAGCAATTACTTATAAATCTTCTTGAAAATGCTGTGAAATTTACACCACCAGGTGGTAAAGTAATTTTAGATGCATATACAGAAGATGAAAATTTGGTAATTATAATAAAAGATACAGGTATAGGAATACCACCAGAAGATTTACCACATGTAAAGGAGAAATTCTATAAAGGAAAACATAGTAAATCCCATAGTGGTATAGGATTATCTATTTGTGAAGAGATAGTTAACCTAAGTAACGGAAATCTAGAAATAGAGTCAGAGGTAAATAAAGGAACAGATGTAAAAGTCATCCTACCTATTAAGGAGGAAGAGTCATGAAGAAATTAATTTTAATGTTAACACTGCTAGTACCCTTGCTTATACTATCGGCTTGTACAATTGCAGATAGCAATATCCAAGACAAGATAACATCCCCAAATAATAGTACAACTCCAATTCAGGGTAAATGGATAATTAAAGAAAGAATCACTCCACAAGTAGAGGATGAGGAGCAACCCGATGCTTACATAGGCAGAGAAGTCCTGTTTAATAAAGAGGCAATGGTAGTAGCAGATGACTATGCAAGCAATCCAACATTTAAACTGAAAAATGTAAATACCAATGATTATCTCTTGTATAAGTATAAAATAAATCCAAGCAATTTAAATATCGATAGTGAGACTATCCAAGTGATAACAGCTTCAAAAGACAATCAATTGTTCTATGAATTTGTAAGGTATAATGAAGATAATCTACTTGTCTTCATAGATAATTCTTTTTATATAATGGAAAATATAGTTGACGAAGTAAGCATAGAAGAAGTTAATCGATATATAAATATTGAAAGAAATATGGTGGGTATTTTAGACACATTAGGGGCAAGGGATTTAGACTCAGGAATATTAATAGGAATTAAGATCCCTACTTATGATGAAGTAAATGAAATACCGGACTGGGAGTACAAAACTATCTGGATTAGAAGTGAAAATAGGAATATTACTAAATATGAACTAGATAAATTATTGGTACCAAGGAAAAATGGATTTTGGACAGCAGAAGTAGATAGAGAAGATAAGACTTTTTCAGTAAGGGATAAAATTGTCCTCACACCTCAATTCTCTGTAACAGACCTAGATGAATTAACAGAATTAGCAGAAGAGATGGAAATAGCTATTGCTAGAATGAGCAGCGCTCCCATGGCTTTAGTTGCTGACAAACCAAAAATCTTAAAGGATATATCATTCATTGGAAATGACTATATCTCAATAGAAAAAACAGAAGTGGATAATAAAAACAAAAAGACCTTAGAAATTTATGCTTTGGACAATATTGAAGAAGAAAGATCCATGAAACTATCAGATATAATTGAAGATGGGGAGCTACTATTTAACGAGGGCTCTCAAAATATTCAGTCCCTAGGAGAGAATGTAGTATTGAACGAATCTAATGTGGGATTAGTAAGAAAGAATGGCTACTGGATTCTTAAAGGTAGAATAAATTATAGACAAAACGAAGAAGAACTGCATAAAGATTTCAATTTAAAAGCGATACCACCTCATTCGATGGTTAGTTATGATGAATTAACCATACCATGGGATGTTATCAGTTCTCAATTTCCAGGAGCTATAGATGTGTTTTCATCGCCAAATGAGGAAATCATAATAGTGGTAACAAATACAGAATTGCAAGTTTATCCAATAGATAATGGCGATATAGCAAGCTTAGATCCAATTAGTACGGTAAAGATTCCAAACAATGCCTCAATAATTATGTCGGAATGGGCTTTAGGAAGATATCCAAATATATGGCAAAATGAAATGGTAAAACAAGGTGGACAAATAATTGAATAAACTATACTAAAGTAAAAGGGGTCATAATATGATGAAGCTATTAAATTCTTTAAGAATAGAAGAAATCTTTGGCTATATGGAGTATGGCAAATTGTTGGCCTTAGTATTTCTTGGAGCTATAGTAGTGACATATTTATTTCATAGACTGTTTAAAGGACAAAGATGGATTAAGTATATACCAGGGTTTGCATTGTTGATATTTGGGTTATATAGTTTGACCCAAATAGATATGTCATCAAATAGTTTTCTTGAAGATAATAGTTTAGTAGGTTTTGTCACAGGAATAGCAGGGGGACTTGCAACTTTGCTGTTTGGACTGATACTAGGAGTGTTTAACAAACCAAAGAAGATAAGGAAAAAGAAGACTAATAAAGAGAATATAGAGGAGTAGTAAGGCACTCGAAAAATAATCGAAAAAATTTAATTTTTTATTATGTCATTCTGAGACCTGGTCGAAGAATCTTTTATAGCAATGGATCCTTCGCCATACTCAGGATGACAATAAAAGACCTTTTCAGTGGGGGACTATATTAATATTTGGTATACCAAATATCCTCATTACTAGTAGAAATTGCTATGGCCCCTGAATCAAGACTTGTTGTAACATCCTTAAAATTAGTTATTAAACCACCTGCAATCAATGGTATTTTAGTATCTTCCACTATTTTTTTAATGACCTTTGGCATTATTCCAGGGAGAATTTCAAGGGCATGTGGTCTATTTCTTTTCACAGAAACTAAAAAATCATTCAAGGTTTTAGTATCAGGAATAAATACTCTTCTAATTGTAAATACACCCATATCTTTGCTTAGTTTCACCAAGTTTTCCCTAGATGTTACAATTCCGTCAAGGGGAATATTCTTCACAATATATTCTAGGCCCCAAGTATCCTTAGAGAATCCATCAATCTCATCAACATAAATCAATAGTATCTTATTACTCTTATGAACCTTATTGGATATTTCCTTTAGGTTGAAGATATTCCCAGTCAATAAGGAAATAATTTCGCAAGGAGAGTTAAGTGCAATATCCAATTTATCTAAATCATTTATTGTTGCAACAATTGGATTTTCAGAAGCCTTCTCTAAGAATATACTCATTACATCACCCCAGTTTTATCATTTTAAGTTTGCTTGGTCTTTTCATCTGTTTAATTTCATATTCTCTTTTTAAAGCATCACCTTTAGTAGGTAATTCCTCATAATAAACAAGTTCGACAGGCAATCTGCCCCTAGTATACTTGGATGCTTTACCTTTATTGTGGGTATTTAATCTTTTTTCTAAATCTACAGTATAGCCTGTGTATAATGAATCATCACTACATTTCAATATATATACATAAAACATCTTATCACCCTAATTCTTTTAAAACTTCCCTCAATACCTTAGAAACCACATCATAGGTATAGCCCCTTCTTTGGAGGAAACCACCTAGTTTTCTATAAATAGCAGCTTTATCATCATTTTTATATGATTTAATTCTCTTATTAGCTAGTTCAATAGCCCTTTCGTATTCGTCATCACTATCTATAACCAGTACTTCATCGATAATATCCTTAGACACGCCCTTTGAAATTAAATCATAACGAACCTTATTTGGACCATATTTATTTATATTGGTTTTATCCTTAATAAAATTTTCTGCATATAATTTATCATTGATATAATTTCTTTCTTCACAGTACTCTATAGCCTTAAGAACAAACTCCTCTTCGTAGCCTTTTCGCATTAGTTTAGTATATAGACCCTTTTTGGAATTTTGACTATAGGATAATATATTAAATGCATGATTTAAGACTTT
>CAYOFC010000007.1:0-19735 GCA_964403265.1 uncultured Tissierella sp.
GTATACAATATCAACGTATCAAAGAAGCAATGAGAAAGATCAAGCAAAATGCATTAAGTTATTCCGTATTGGATTACAAGATATTATTAGAGGAAAATCTTGAAACAATAGGAGATACAAGTAAGAAGTTTTCAGGTTATAGAGAAAATATAAGAGATAGAGTAAGGGAATTAGAAGAGAAGGATATCAATATTAAAAAGTTGGACAAGGAAGATACTAAAAACCTTGTAAATTTAAAGATAATAGAGGATTATTTAAGCCGTGCAATAGATGAGCATCAGCAAATATTAAAAATACATTTTGAACTCAAATCCCTTTATACTAAAGAATTAGAGGATTTATCACAGATGACCTTGATAAAAAGGTTTAATCTAAGAAATGAGCTATATGATAAGGTGTTGGAAAATCCTAATTACTTAAGGGATATAGAATATTTTATAAGACCCTTATTAAATCAAGATATAGATAAAACCTATAATATTAATAAATCTGTAGAAATACAAAAACCAATTAGATCTAAAACTAAAGATGATGATGAAGAGGTATTATCATTTGATGATGAACAATGGCAGGAAGAGCGGATTGCAAGACAAAGAGAAAAACTGAAATTGTATAATAACTCCCTTTTGGTGATACTTACCAATGCCCAAGAAAGTGGAGGAATAAGTCTTATGGATTTAAAAGAAGAGCTAAATGATGATTATTCAGAACTTATCCCCAATGTAGAAATATTTAAGGAAATTGTAATTGAACTACTTAGAAATAATGATATAGATATAGATGAATTAAAAAGAGAGCGTTCAGAGCATATAGTTGAAAGCAGCACTTTAGAGTTTCAACTAAATGAAAGTATTTTAGAATTGATTGACAACTATCCTTATTTGGCAGATATAAAAAAAATAACTACTTCTAAAATAGATCATAAGGATCCAGTTATATTTGAGAATGTAAATAGTGATACTGGAAAGATAAAGCGAATATATTGCTCAAATATATATTTTGATTTAAATTAAATAACTACAATAGGAGGAAAACCATGGGTTACGAATTAGAAGAAGTAACTTTAAGTCAAAGCATCTTTTACTATTTAATTGAACATCGTGAATTAAGGGAAGAAGACGACCTTACACTATATAAAGCATATACGGAAAATGAAAATATAATGGACTTAGTAAAAAGGCAAGGGATCATATCTAAGAGTTTGATAGAACGATATGGAAACATAATATATTTAATCCCCAATGAAGATAATAATTATCTAGGATTCTCAAAGCAAAACCTAAAATCAGCACTATGTAAGTCTACAGCTACAGATAAGGACTATTACTTATCTCAATTTGTAATACTTACTTTATTGGTGGAATTTTATGACGGACAAGGTAGTAGTAGCAAGGCAAGGGATTACTTAAGGGTTGGAGATCTATTAAATAGTGTTTCAGATCGTTTGAAAGAAGGGGTAAAAAATTCAGACGAAGAACTGGAGGATATAGATGGATTGGCTTTTTTCAATATGTTAGAGGCCTTTGAAGCATTAAGAAGTGAAGAGAAAGGCTCCAGAGCTAAGACCACTAAGGAAGGTTTTATATATAATATATTGAAGTTTCTACAAAATCAAAATCTAATTGATTTTATAGAGGAAGATGAAATGATAAAGACTACAAAAAAACTAGATCAATTAATGGATTATAATCTATTAAACAAGAAAAACTATAGAAGGGTTCTCAGAGTTTTGGGGGTGGATGAAAGTGAGTAAGATCAATGCTATTAGACTTATAAATCTTAACTACAACTATAATGGTATCCGTGTAGATGATGAAGTATTTCACTTAAATGGTGAAAGTACACTTCTTTCCCTAAGAAATGGAGGAGGAAAATCTGTACTTGTACAGATGCTAATAGCTCCTTTTGTACGAAAGAGGTATAGGAGTACTAATAAAAGAGAGTTTTCCAGTTATTTTACTACAAATAAACCTACCTTCATTTTGGTAGAATGGAAATTAGATGGTAATTCAGGCTATGTATTAACAGGTATGATGGTGAAAAAAAGTCAAGAAGTTAGGGAAGACCAAAATCAGAACGACCTAGAGATAATCCAATTTATCCATGAATATAAGGAACAAAATAAATATGATATACATAGTATCCCATTTATAAAAACTATAGATGATAATAAAAATCTGATGAAATATAGTGACTGCAAAAAATTATTGGAGTCTATTAAGATAGATAAAGACTATGAATTTTTTCTATATGATATGAATAACAGTGCTCAATCAAGAAATTATTTTAATAAGCTAGAGGAATATCAAATCTATCACAAGGAATGGGAATCAATCGTTAAAAAGATAAACCTTAGAGAGTCAGGACTATCAGAACTTTTCACAAATGCAAAGGACGAGACAGGATTAATAGAGACCTGGTTTCTACCTACAGTAGAGGATAAATTAAATAAGGGTAAAAATAGAATTGAAGAATTCAGGGATATACTAGGCAAATATATAAAACAATATAAAGATAATAAATCTAAAATAGATCAAAAAAGTATTATTTTATTATTTAAAGAAGAAACTTCAGTGGTTTTAAATATAGCTGAAAATCTTAGAGCTGCTACAGAAGAAAAGTCTAATATGGAAAACAAAATAGCCAATCTTATTATAAAGCTAAAAAGGCTTAGGGATAGTTTAGACTCAGATAGGATTAGCTTAGAAGAAAAAGAAACTATCTTAAATGAGGGAATTACCCGTATTGAGTATGAGAAGATATCCTTTGAAATATATGGATTAAAGGATGAAAGCTTAAGATTAAATGGTGAATTAGAAGAAGTGATTTACTTAATAGAGAAAAAGGAAGAAGCTAACAAGACCCTTGTAAAGAAAAGGGATATTCAGCAATGTGCAAAGATAAATCAGCAATACCGAGATGCGTCTAGAGAAGTGCAAGTGTTGGAGAATAAACTTGAACTAATAAAGGAGAAGGATAAAGATAGGGCACCTGAAAGAGAGTCTTTAGGATATACTTTAAGGCATCACTATGAAAATGAAAGAAATATAATAGGGACTCAAATAAATAATTTACATGAAGAAATAAAGGAAGTTCAGGAAAAAGATAAGAGTTTGGAAAAAGAACTGGATATGCTTATAGATAATGAAATAAAAGAGAACTCACATTTATCTACCATTAAGGCTAGTATTGGAAACTACGATAAGTTAGAAAAGAATTTTAATGAACTTTACGGAGAAAACCTAAGAAGGAATATGCTCAGTGAATATGAGGATGGCAGTTTAGAAATAAGGATTAGAAGACTTAAAGAATCAATAGAAGAGATGGGTTTGGATATAGTTAGATCAAAGAATATCAGCCGTGATAATAACGAAAAGCTAAAAGGATACAAAAGACAAATACAAGATAAAATTAATGACCACGCTATAATATCACAGAAGATCAAAGGATTAGAGGAAAAGTTAGAAGATTTAAATTCAAAGATTGAAAAGAGAAAAACCATAATTAGGCATATAGGATTTAGTGAGGACAGGGTCTTTGATACAGAGGAAATCTTAAAGGAATTCCAAAGAAGAAGGGATGAAGTTGAAGAAGTTATAAGGTCCTATGAAATTAATCTTAGGGACTTGAAAGAGGAATATAATAAATTAAAATCCGGGAAGGTATTGGAGCTTCCAGAGGATATTAAAGAAGCTTTAGAAGTAGAAGGCATAAATTATGTATACGGTATGGAATGGCTAAAACGAAACAATAAAAGTCTTAGTGAAAATAATAGAATAGTTAAAAATAATCCATTTATTCCATATGGATTGGTATTGACATTAAAAGATATTGAAAGATTAAAATCTCAAAATTTAGGTATATATACATCCTTTCCAATTCCAATAGTTATAAGGGAAAATCTTGAAAGGGATTTTGAGGATGATAAATCCTCTATATATCCTGGAGAAAAAGTAAACTTTTATGTCCTATTTAATAAGAACCTATTGGACGAAGAGGAATTAGGCAGAATTTTATTTGCTAAGGAAGAAGAGATAGAAAATGCAAAATCATCCCTAGAAAGAAGGATAGAGGATCGTGACCAGTATGAACAAAGATATAATATAATATCTTTTCAAGGCTTAACTGAAAAAGAATATAGAGATATACAAAATAGTCTTACATCTATGCTTATATTGAAAGAATCCCAGGAGAAAGAGTTAAACAGCCTTAGGGAAGATGAACACAATCTAACCAATTCTCAAGAAAAGTTATTGGATGCTATTAATAGAAGTGAAAAGGAATTAGACCAATTGAAGCGAAAGTATAAAGATCTGATTGAATTAAACAAAGAATATAAAGAATATCTGATTCTTAGGAAGGATAGAATCCATGTAGAAAATAATATCTCGAAAATAAAGGTAGAGATTAAGAGGATTAAGGATGAAATAATCAAACTTAGACAAATTCATGAAGATGTATTGGAATCCAGAAGAGAATATTCAAGCAAACTAAAATCTACTGAAGAAAAGCTTCAAGAATATCTAAGATATGATAAAAAGGAATTGGTAGAAAAAGATATAGAGGATGTTGAGGCGAGATATAGGGCTTTAACCAGTGAAATAACTAGTGAATTGAAGGACTTAGAGGAATCCTTATCAAATGCCCATAGTAGATTTAAGGATCAAGAGAGATATTTAATAGATACATCCAGACGGTTAAATATTAAAGAAGAAGAATTTATAGATGAAATATATGATAGTTTTATCCTAGACACAATAGAAAATGATATTTCAATCCTTGTAGCAGAAATCAAAGAATTAAATAATAGTTATTCGGATTTAAAGACAAAAATTGCAGTTAAGGAAAATGAAATTAGTGCAGGATTTAAGAAATTAAAGGAAACTCTTAATGAGGATGAGCTAATTCCTAGGAATGAATTAATCTTTACTGAATTTAAAAAGAGAATCATAGAGAAAAATGATGATTTAAAAAAGATAAAAGGAAATTTGAATTATATTTTCAATAAGATAGTATATTACGACAATAATCTTTCCACATTGGCAGAATACTATGAATTACCATTGATAGAGGAAATGGATTTTGAGGAAGATATTCCATCAATGGATAGAGATGCCTTGGATAGATTTAGAGGTATGTTATTAAGGGATTATAGACAAATAAGCAGCACTATAAATACCCATATAAATGAACTATCCAATTCAATAGATAAGTTATTGAGGAATAAAGCATTCCAAGATGATTTCTTTAATAGGCCTTTAAACACCCTGTATTCATTAATAAAGGATCCAATTGAATTTATAGAGCAATTGATGACAACCATAAGAGCCTATGATGATTTAATGGCAAAATTAGAAGTAGATATCTCCTTGGTTGAAAAGGAGAAGGAGAAAATAATCCAGATATTCCTAGAGTATATCAATGATATTCATAAGAATTTAGACAAAATAGATAAGAACTCTACCATTAAGATTAGAGAAAAGTCTATAAAAATGTTGCGAATGGATTTACCGGATTGGGATACAGAAGAGAATCAATATATAAATAGATTAAAGGATATGATAGAAGATCTAACCCAAAGTGGTATTAATCGATTGGAAGATAATGAAAATATAGAAGAGGTAATAAGCCCAATAATAACCACTAAAAATCTGTACAATACAGTTGTAGGAATTAATAATATTGGAATCAAGCTTTATAAGATTGAGGCAGAAAGACAATATCAAATTGATTGGGCTGAAGTATCGATGAATTCAGGGGGAGAAGGTTTCTTATCAGCATTTGTAATATTATCAAGCTTACTTTCATTTATGAGAAGAGATGATACAGATATATTTGCTGAATTAGAAGAGGGAAAGGTTTTGATAATGGATAATCCATTTGCTCAAACTAATGCCTCCCATTTACTAAATCCTCTAATGGATGTTGCAAAAAAGAGCAACACTCAATTAGTATCCTTCACTGGTCTTGGTGGAGAATCCATATATAATTCCTTTGATAATATATATGTTTTAAACCTAGTATCTTCAAATCTGAAAAAAGGAATGCAATATCTAAAAAGCCACCATACTAAAGGAGAAGATATAGAAATTATGATTACTTCTCAAGTAAGAACAGAAGAGGTAGAGCAATTAGAGCTGCTATTTTAAGGAAATCAATATTGTTGAATATATCTAAACAGTTCTATATAATTGCAATATAATATGAATTAAGGAAAATGGAAAGCAAAAAGAAGGGGAGCTATAACTATGAAGGAAGAATCTCAATTATTTGAATTGATGACTAGGATCTATGCCGAAATGCAGGAAGGATCCAAGAGAGTTGACAAGGAGATGGAAGGGGGATTTAAAGCTCTCAATGAAAAAGTAGACAAAGTGGAAAATAGAATTGTCAAAATAGAAGATGATAATCATAGAAACTTTACTGCTTTATTTGATGGCTACAAACAGAGTGCAGAAATACTAGAAAGAGTATTCCCTCCCTTACTAAGGTTATAGGACAAGCATAAGACGGATAGTACTAAAGGATTTCGTCTAGAATGATCTTAAATATAACCAAAGGACTGAGTTCTATTAAGTTTAGAACTCAGTCCTTTATGTTTAATCTAGTCTGAAAATGGGTGACTTAAATCTTAAACAACGTATATTTATCGAAAATCAATAAATATATATTGATATACACTATTTCAAAAGTTATAATTTAATCAAATAGAATTTTGGAGGTAGGATTATGAAAGTGAATATTGCATCAAATATACTGAAAGTTTTATTAATTTTATTTGCCTTAGGAGCTATACTTTTTGGCATATTTATTTTACCTGTAATGGCTGAGCAGATGGCAGATACAAATCCTGAAGTTATATATGCAAAAATACCTATACTTATAGTGTGTGAAATATTATTAGTACTATTATTAATTGGAATAGGTATTATCATACATCTACTTTTGGTATTTGATCGTGGTAATACTTTTAGTCAAACCTTTATTCGTGGGTTAGAGACTCTTACGAGAATGTGCCTTATAGTATCCATAGTATTAATTTTTCTATTTAAGTATATTAAAAGTTTGGGAGGACCAGATCCATTTATAGGGTTGATAATGGTTGGTATGATATTTGTAATATTGATAGTTGCATCGGTAATTATGCTGATACGAAGTATAGTAAAGAAGGCCATGATTTACAAAGATGATTATGACTTGACAGTGTAGGTGATTATGATGATAATAGTAAATTTAGATGTGATGTTAGCAAAAAAGAAAATAAGTGTTACTGAACTCAGTGAAAAAGTAGGGATTACCATGGCCAATATATCCATACTTAAAAACGGTAAAGCCAAAGCCATAAGGTTCAGTACATTGGAAGCAATATGTAAAGCGCTAGATTGCCAACCGGGGGATATATTAGAATATGTAGATGAAGAGGAAAGTAAGGAAGGAATAAATGGAGTATCTAGTTAATAGTAGTGAGATGAAGGTGGCTATGCTGTAATGACAAATAGATGGACAAAGTTGCTAATCTTAATATATAATTAAGGTGAACATTGAAATTAAAGGTTAAAATATAGTAAAAAGAAATCAAATAAAGGTGATATAATGGAATTAAAACGACGATTAGAAGATAGAATCAAAGATATGGAGGAAGTATCAAAGATTTTTGACATTGAACCATTTGATATCTATTTTTTAGGTGGTGCTGCTTGTATTTTGGGGGGCTATACTGAAAGAGCTACAAGGGATTTTGATTTTATTGATTTAGATTATTCGGCTAGATTAGGGAAAGTTTTTGTTCAATTAAGAGATTTTGATATGTTAGAATATAGCAGTACATTATTATCGCCAAAATATAAGGAACGGGCAACGAAACTGGCTAAATTTAAATACTTAAATGTCTATTTATTATCAATTGAAGATATAATTGTAAGCAAGATAATTAGATTAGAGCAAAAGGATATAGAAGATATAGACATTCTAATAGATAAAGCTGATAAAGATTTAATAAATCAAATCATAGAGGAAGTTTTAGCAAGAGATGATCTATTTGAATCTAAAAAGGAGCATTTTACTAAACAATTATCAAGATTCAAGGAGAGATATCATGTATAGAATCGTATGTGAAAGCTATATGAATTATGTAGATGATTTTCTACCAGATAATACAAATGATTATCGTTATATCATTACAAAGCCCTTAGAATTGTTATTAGATAAAAAAATATATAAGAAGGAAAAACTGAACGATACTGAAAAATATCAGAAATTGGAGGACTTGATATATCGATTAAAGAAAAATTTAGACAGACATCCAAATTTTAAATCATTTTTATGGACTTTAGAGTCAAGAGGTATTCTTGGAAAAAATTATAATGTGTTATCAGAAGAAGAGTTTAACGAATTAGTGAAAATTATAAATATGTTTTTAAAATTATCATATTGGGGATAGCAAAGTGGAAAATATAGATTATGATGTTGTAAGAAAAGTTAGAATATGTTATTATTAATCTAACATTATAAAGCATTATAAAATTAAATATGGAGGAAGAAGGCAATGAGCAAATAATCAATATGGTAGATTTTTTAATACTAGAGATTTGGATCTTAAAATATAAGGTCAAATTTTGGTTGCCGTATTGAGTAGATAATCTTTGCTTTTTAGAACACACAATTCTATGTTATTTTTGTGTGTAATTAATGGATTATTTGTCTGCTTGATATCAAGTAGACTTTTTATTTGTTTAAAATTAATCTCTTGGCAACCATCATGAGTAGCATCAATTAGGGTAGGAAATAGCAGTGCTCTAATTATAGTGTTAGTTATTGGAAGAATATAAAAACTGAGAGGTGCTTTATGAAGAAAAAATTTGCATTAATGGTTTATCCTTATTTTAGTATGCAGGAAGTTGCCAATCTTTGTTCTTTATTTAAATGGTCCTATGATACAGAGACAGTAGTATTTTCTTCTACATTAGATTCAGTGAATGCAGAAGAAGGGATGTTAATTCAACCTCATAAAACATTTAATGAGTTTTCCATCAGTGATTATGATTGTTTGATACTATCAGGCTGTAGTGATGTTAGAGAATCCATCAGAGATTCAAGCATCAAAGAATTCTTAGAACAATTTAAAGGGAATGATGAATTTGTAATAGGTGCAATCTGTGGCGGTCCATTATTTTTAGCACAAGCAGGTCTTTTAGATCATAAGAAGTTTACCGGTGGACTATATGTAGAAATGAACCAAATGTTTAATTTTATCAACGAGAAGAATTATCTATATGCTCCTCTAGTTGAAGATAAAAACATCATAACAGCTGCAGGTTCTGCATTTAATGAATTTGCAATAGCAATTGCAAGGAAGCTTGGATACGATTGTCCAGATAAGATATTTAGTGGCGTTCCTGGAGATTGGAAAGAGGATGATTATAAACATTATCTAAGTGAGGAGGACTTAGAGGTATTTAAAAATGAATTTAAGGAGTTTATAAGTTAATAGAGGTTTAGTAAAGGATGATCTATATCCTTAGAAAGGTTTAAAAACAGCAATGTATTAAAAGCAAAGACACTATCTTTAGGGAGCTGATTGCTATGCTTAACAATAGTATCAATATAGAAGGACAAATGCTTAGGATTGAAAGGCTACGCCAAGGTAAGGAGCTTAAGGAAGTTGCTGGTAGAATATGCAGTATCAGTACCCTTTCTAAAATAGAAAGGGGTAAACAGAAAGTAGATCCTGATATGCTTGTGGATTTATATAATGAATTAGGGATTCATTATGAAAATGATGAAGAATTTATTGAAAATATGAGCCATTATATAAAGCAATATTTTTATGAAACCATCTATCAATTTGAACATGAATCATTGGATGTTTTGAAGCTTGAAAATGATAAATTAAATTATAGTCCTTTAGCATTAGAATGGATGATAATTAGAGCTGTAGAATATGAAGATAAAGATGTTTTAAATATCCTTGATCAGTGTGTGGAATTTATGAATCAAGAACAACTAGGCTGGTATTACTTAATACAGAGATATGAAGATATAGAGTTAATCTTAGAAAAAGGAATGAAGGCTCAAAGGATATTACAAAATAGTTTTTCCACCTTGTCACTTATGTGGACTTATTGGAGTAAGGGAGAATATAGTGAAGTAAATAAATTATCTAATATGGCTATTAACTTTGCATTGGAGGAGGGAAATACCTGGGCATTGTCTCAGGTATATTTACTACTAGGTGGCATATATTCTGCTTATAATATGGAAGAAGATATGATTGGAGAATACCAAAAGTCTATGAACCTTCTTAAGAACACCAACTGGACTAAGGAATTGGATGGAATGTATTATAATATAGGGGCTACATATATATCCTTAGAAGATTATGAGAAATCTAGGGAGTACTTAGGGAAATCAAATAGGGATAACTTTAGCTCTTGTCATAAATGGGCTGTACTGGAGATAAAAGTTGGTAATATAGAAGAAGCCAATCATTGGATAGATAAAATGGAATATTATATGAAAGGTTTTAAGGAAAAAAACAATTCATCTGAAACCTGGAATCAATTCACCAAACATTATTATAATGAGATGATGGAAATCTTTAAAGTTACCAAACTACAATTAGAAGGAGCTCCTGAGGAATCCAGTGATTATATTCCACTATTAGAATCCTTGATGAATAGATTTCTTAAGGATGGTCGCTATGGGTTCATGAACTTTCATAAAGAAGCCCTAAAAGATGCATATATAAAAAATAGACGTTATAAAGATGCACTGGAATTAGAAGAGCTATTTTCCAAAATAAAGACAAAACATATGATTAAGATATAAATCCATCAGCTCAATTTCGCTAAAAATAGGTGTATAATCCCCTTTATCACTATGTTATACTAAATGTGATAGGGGGATTGTTTATGTTTAAAACCATTGGATTTTTATTTAGAAGAATTAAAGAATATGATTTTCTTATGATACCAATAATAATAGTTTATACGATTTTTTCCGCCATTTACCCATTTATATGGGTGATTATACCTGCAAAGGTCATCTCTTTAACAGCTACAGGAGATTCATCTATTATGATACGGTATGTCATCTTTGGTGGTATATTATCCGTTATATGTGCCATGGGAACATCCTTTTTAAGGGGTAATTATAGGATGAGAATGAATAATGTACGTTATAATTTGATCCGTGACTTAATGAAGTATTCATTGACGATGCCCTATGAAAATACTCTTAATCCAGAGCAATTAACAAAGATAGAACTAGCAGATATATCAGTGAGAAGTCCTGTACAAGGGGCTGGTGGAATAATCTTAACTATGCTCAGTTTATTTGGCGGTTTATTTGCAGCTATTGGTTTCCTAGGACTACTATCTACACTTTCCTTGGGGATAATGCTGTTATTATTTTTATTGGTTTTAGTATCATTTTATTTTAACTCAAAGGCCGCTGCTTTTGATGAATCAACTTGGGATCAATGGGGGGATTATGAAAGACGATATTTTCAAACAACAAATATTATGACAGACCCAAGCTACGGCAAAGATATTCGGCTTTATTCTTTAACTCACATATTGGAAAGTTATAGCAATAAGCTTATAGGCCAATTTAGGATGATATCAAAATCAGTAAGCAGAAAGAACATTCAAATGGATACGGCAGTTGCAGTATTAAATATATTAAGGGATGTGACAGTATTTTCTTATATTTCCTATCTATTATTAAATAATCAAATAGATGCTTCGCAGTTTTTTCTCTATACAACTGGAACCACTTCTCTTGTTGTAATATTACAAGAAAGTATGAAACAAATATCAACTATTAAAAAAGAGAGCAATAGATTCTCTCACTTTATTAGTTTGATGGAGGAGGAACATCTTTTATCACTTTTATCAAAGGATGATATGGATATAAATGATATAGAGAAGGTGTCTAGTGGTCCTATTACAATAGATATTGTTAATGTAAGTTTTAGATATCCAGAATCTGAAAAAAATGTCTTGGATCATTTAAATCTGAGGATAAAATCAGGTGAAAAGATGGCCCTTGTTGGAGAAAATGGATCAGGTAAGAGTACTCTAATCAAGCTATTATGTAAATTCTATAGACCAGATTCAGGTAATATTTATTTAAATGGAATAGATATCAATCGGATACCAGAGGATATTTACTGGGAAATAATTGGCGCAGTTTTCCAGGATGCAATGGTATTTCCTTTTTCTATTAAGGAGAATATTACCTTGGAAGAAGATGGAGATGAGGATAGATTAAGTAAGGCAATTAATGACTCAGAAATAGAGAAGATTTTAGGTGGCTTATCAAAAGGGATGGAGACAAGGCTGCTAAGAATTCTTGATGATGAAGGCTTAGATATATCAGGTGGGCAAAGGCAGAAGTTGTATTTGGCTAGAGCACTCTATAAGGAAAATAAGTTTTTAATGCTAGATGAACCAACTGCTGCTTTGGACCCATTAGCCGAAGCACATTTATATCAACAATATGATGTGCTTGCAAAGGATAGGACCAGTTTGTATATATCCCATAGATTAGCAAGTACAAAATTTTGTGATAGAGTGGCTTATTTAAAAGATGGCAAAATCCTAGAATTAGGTACACATGATGAATTAATTGAATTAAAGGGCGAATATAAAACTCTATTCGATATTCAAGCTAAATATTATAAAGAATCTGGCCAAAGCGAGGTGGTTCAACATGAAAACTAAATTGAAATCCTTACCACTATTCTTAAAGGAAATGTCTCAGGATTATAAGCAGATGTTGCCTTTGATATTTTTATTAGCTATTTTTCAAGGATTATCTCCTTTAATAAATATAATACTACCAAGATATATATTAGATGAGTTATTGGAAATGAAACGAATTAATTTTATATTACTTTATATAGGGGGATTAGCCTTAGGCAACTTTCTATTTCAATTGGCAATTTCTATGTGTAAGAATCACTTAATAGTCCATACCTACGCTTTAACTTTGGATGCAGTTAAGAAATTAGGTATGAAATCTACTAAAATTAGTTTACAAGAGAGTGAAAAAAAATCAAACTTAGATCTATTAGAAAGGGGAAAGCAAGGGAGCTATAATATTGTTTCTTTTACAGAGACTATTTCTAATATGGGCGGCTCACTCATTACTATTATTATGGTAATAGGTATATTGATAAAGAATGATTGGAGACTGATACTGCTTATTCTACTATGCAATATAGTTACAATTCCTTGCTTTAATAAGATTAGGGATTTAGATATAGATAATGCAAAGAGAGGAATTCCTGAAAATCGAGCTTTTAGATATTTAGTTTCAGTCGCTACTGACTATCGTTTTGCAAAGGATTTAAGGATATATAAAGGTGATCAATTTTTTATTAATAAAGCCGAAAATACTATGGATAAAATCCTTCATATCAATCATGAATACTTCACCAAGAATGGACTTTGGAATGGATTTGCACAATCTATTATGCAAATCCAATTAACCCTTACATTTATAATACTGGGGATTAGTCTTTTGGGCGCTAGAATAACCGTTGGTACATTTACTATGCTTTATAGTGCAAGTAATCAATTGGGAAGGTCATTCAATAGTTTGATTCAAGGGTATACAGATTTAATCACTTTAAGCTTTAATCTAGATCCATATTATGAATTTTTAAATATTGAAGAAGTAGGTAATGAAGGAGAAGGATTTGGTAGTTCCTTGACTAGACCTATATCTTTAACCTTTGAAAATATTACCTTCAGATATCCAACTGCTGAAGAGGATATATTAAAGGATGTAAACTTTCAAATCCATCCAGGTGAGACCGTAGCTATCGTCGGGAAAAATGGTGCAGGTAAGACTACAATAATAAAGCTATTATGTAGATTATATAGACCACAAAGAGGAAGAATATTGATTAATGGAATGGATATAGAAAGTCTATCAATGGAAGAATATAAAAAGCAATTATCCATTGTATTTCAAGATTTCAAGTTGTTACCAATTAAATTAGATGAAAATATCTTAGGTAAGGAAGAAGAATTCATAACGGAAGAAGATATTAATTTGGTATGGGAGAAACTAGAAGAAACGGGAATTAAATCTTGGGTTGAAAATCAACCAAAAGGAATTAAAAGCTATTTGACTAAAATCCATGATGATATGGGGTTACTTCCTTCAGGTGGGCAAGAACAAAAGATTGCAATATCCCGAGCCCTTGCTAGAAATGGCAGCATCGTTATCCTAGATGAGCCAACGGCAGCACTAGATCCTAAAAGTGAAGAGGAAGTATTTGAAAATTTAATTCAACTTACACAAGGAAAGACATCCATATTCATATCCCATAGACTTTCCAGCACAAGAATAGCAGATCGAATTATCGTACTAAATAAAGGCGAAATCCTAGAAGAAGGAACCCATAAGGAATTAATAGACCAAAATGGACTATATGCAGATATGTTTAATACACAAGCGAAACAATATGTGAGTTAAAAAATAGAATGCGACAAACTGGTATATCGTCAATGTTTGTCGCATCTAATATTTTTTGTGATATGGATAGTAGGACTATGATAAGATATAATATAATGAGATATTTTAATAAAGATTATTTTGAATTGTTCTATTGACATTAACGCTACGTAATAGTTTATCATTTTCATTAAGGAGTGATTAAATGGAATACACAGTTAGTAAATTAGCAAAAATCTCAGGAATAAGTACTCGTACTTTAAGATATTATGATGAAATAGGTTTACTTAAACCTGAAAGGATTGATTCCAATGGATATAGGATCTATGGACAAATCCAAGTCAATCTATTGCAGCAGATACTATTTTATAGGGAATTAGGTATTGGCTTAGATGAGATAAAATTTATTTTAAATTCATCTGAATTTGATATCAAAGAATCTCTACAAAATCATTTAATCCATCTTAATAATCAAAAAATACGGATTGAATTATTAATTCAAAATGTGAATAAAACAATCCGTTCATTGAAAGGAGAAACTGTTATGAGCGATAAAGAAAAGTTCGAAGGATTTAAAAGGAATTTAATTGAAAAAAATGAGGAACAATATGGTTCGGAGATAAGAGAGAAGTATGGAGATGAAAGTGTAAATGCTTCCAATGTCAAACTAGCAGGAATGAGTCAAGAACAATGGCAAAATCAGCAAGATTTATCTAATAAGATTAGTGAAAAACTAAAGCTTGCATTAGAAACAGGAAATCCAGCAAGTGATATTGCTCAAGAAGTTTGTGATTTACATCGCCAATGGTTATCAATGTTTTGGCAAGATGGTATGTATTCTAAAGAAGCACATTTATCATTGGGTCAAATGTACGTAGAGGATGAACGTTTCAAGAAATATTATGATGATATTGAAGAAGGGGCAGCAGAATTTTTATATGAAGCATTGAAAATTTATTGTAATATGTAATAAGTCTATCAAAAATAAAAACCGCCTTAATTCAGATTTTCCAATTAAGGCGGTTCAAATTTGCTGTCTCTATTTTTCTAAATTATGCTCTCTAATGAAATTTTGTAATACTTCATCAAGATTTGGGCTATCGATTTCATCCAATTCATAATGGACCCTTGTATAAGGTTTGTTGATATTGATAATTCTTGTTAAATCAATAGGAGTACCTATAATTACAGAATCACAATCTGTCTTGTTTATAGTTTCTTCAAGGTCCTTTAATTGTTGTTCCCCATAGCCCATTGCAGGTAGCAGGATGCCAATCTCAGGGTAAGCTGTAAAGGTATCCCTTAATTTCCCAACAGTATAAGGTCGAGGGTCTACAAGCTCCCCTGCACCAAATCTTTCTGCTGCAACTGTCCCTGCGCCGATTTTCATTTCACCATGGGTTAGGGTAGGGCCATCCTCTACAACCAATACTCTTTTACCTTTAATAATATCAGGATTATCCACAGTTATTTTAGAATCTGCCTTAATGATTTTAGCATTAGGATTGACTTTTTTAATATTTTCTTCCACTATAGCGATATTTTCTGGACTGGCACTGTCGATTTTATTAATAACTGCTATGTCAGCTACTCGTAGACTAACCTCTCCAGGATAATAGCTTAGTTCGTGACCTGGACGATGAGGGTCTACTATTGTAATAGCTAGGTCTGCTTCATAGAATGAAAAGTCATTATTTCCTCCGTCCCAAAGGATTACATCACAGCCGTCAGGATCATTTTCAGCTGCCTGCAATATGTCTTCGTAGTCTACGCCAGCATATATTATATTGCCACGCTCCACATGTGGTTCATACTCTTCCATTTCTTCAATTGTGCAATTGTGTTTCTTTAAATCATCAACTGTAGCAAATCTCTGTACCCTTTGAGCAACTAAATCTCCATAGGGCATAGGATGTCTGACTGCAATAACCTTTAGGTCATTTTCCATTAAGATTTCAATAACTTTACGAGATGTTTGACTTTTACCAGAACCTGTCCTAACAGCACATACTGAAATTACTGGCTTGTTACTTTTTAGCGAAGTACTTTTAGGTCCAAGAAGAGTAAAATCTGCCCCAGCCGTATTTGCAATAGCAGAAATAGCCATTACATCATCATATTTCACATCACTATAAGCAAATACACATTCGTCCACATCTAGTTCCTTAATTAGCTGAGGTAATTTGTCTTGAGGATATATAGGAATCCCCTCTGGGTACAAGCTTCCAGCCAATTCAGAAGGATATTTTCTATCATCTATATCTGGTATTTGAGCAGCAGTAAATGCAACTACATTATAAAGCTCATTGTTACGGTAATAAGTATTAAAATTATGAAAATCACGGCCAGCTGCACCTATTATAATTATATTCTTTTTATTCATATGCTTTCCTCCTCCTTTAATTTAATAAATATCTTTTTAACATTCTACACCTAAAAACCAGATATGTAAAGTTTAGAGATAAAAAAGCTTAGATTTGTCCTGTAATACCGATATAATTATTTGTCCAAGGAATAAATAGGCAATTATGATATTGAATTTATGGCATATGCGCCAGGAAGTTATCTTACTTTTACAGTTGAACCAACATCTTCAAAAGTATTAGTAAATGGAGAAGAAGCCTTTGATATAGGATACAACTAGCGCATATGTTGTAGCTGCACAAGTTCACTCTTGGAATTATAAATGGTAATCCGTGAACACCTATAGTATTCTTTAGTACATATTTTCTCCTTAATAGTTATAGTTCATATACTATATTGCCAATATTATCTCATGATTATAAATAAAATTAGTATAAACCAAATGTTTTTGTTTTACCGAACTTGTATTAAATTTATAAGCTAATATTATTTGCTAGTTTAGCTATAAAAATTACCGTCTTTTTCTTCAAGATATTTTAATTCTTCGGTTGTTGATTTTCTTCCTAAATCCTTATTTTGATAAGGATATCGTCCAAATTGATCCAATACATCCCTATGGAGGCTCTCAAAGTAAATCAAACCCTCATCCCCAGCTTCTTCATAGTACTTAAATGCCCAGTCATGAAGTGCCACAGATTCAGAATGCATAAAAGGTAGGAGTATATACTTTTTTTCTATAGCTGATAGTGTGCCATATTCCTCATGATTTACTACTTCTTGTGCTAAGGCTATAGCCATTTTATCTTGGGTATATGTGCGAATATCATTTCTCCAAAGATTTCTGGAGAACTGGTCCAAGACTATTATTTCTGCAAGACGGCCTTTGATATCCTTTCTCCAATCTACCAATAGACCTTCAGCTGCAGCTTGCCAAGTAGCCAAAAAATTTGTGCGAATCAATTCATCAAACTCATCATTTTCATCAAAATGAAGAGGAAGATGTTTTGGGTCAAACCAAAAATCTAGAACCTCTTTCCAAGTAGTAATTGTCATATAATCTCTCCTTTTTATTTTAATCACATTATCTATATACCCAAAACCCCCACCTGTAAAAGTGGGGGTTCTCATATTAAAACTTAATATTCATGATGCATGTTTTCATCTTCTTTGGTTCTTTGGAAAGTTCCGTGTGGGTGATCAGGTGGTCCATATATAGAATAAAGTTTAATAGGCACACAGCCTGTATTTATAAGATTATGCCATTTTCCAGCAGGTACAAATATTACAGATCCTTCGCCGACCATTTCTTGAAAATAAAGGTTATGTCTAGAGTCACCCATCAAAACCAATCCATTACCTTTTTCTATTCTAAGAAATTGGTCATGGTCAATATGCTGCTCTAAGCCAACGTCATCTGTAGGGTTGATACTCATAATGGTTAGCTGAAGGTAGTCACCTGTCCATAATGCAACCCTATAATTATAGTTTTGCTCTGTAGCTTTTTCAATATTTACAACATAGGGATTTGGACCATTATCCATCAACTTAATACATTTTCCCCAGCAATTGGGGTTTGATTCAGGTGGGCAGCAGGGATCTCTGTAGCTATCATTATAATTATTCAAATTAAATCATCCTCTCATAGGCTTTTTAATATTATATGTCAACTGGATATTTTGGGTGACAAACTGCCTATAAGAGGATGGAGTGTTTTTAAATATTAGAGCCCTTAGTCTTTTTAGACATATCATACCCTAGCTCATAATATTGATTGTTGTTGAATTCAAAAGTTTTTATTACTTCAAGCCCAAGTTTTGCTGTATGGGCTTTGAAAGACCTTGGATTGATATGGTTGATAAATGTAATTAAGATAGGGTATCTTTTTACCATTTGAGTCCTAGAAAACTCAAATAGATTTGGTAGTACATCACTACCACGATAGGCCTTATCAATACAGATAGGTCCATACTGATAGGAGTTATCCATAGAAAGAACTTGACCCAAATATTCAGTACTAGGTAAATCCTTTATCATATGTTCAAATAGTGGCCATTGAGACCAAAACTCCCAAGAAGCTGCCATAGCATAACCTACAACTCTTTCTCCATCACAAGCAATAGCAAGGCCATTCTCTTTTTCAATCAGCTCTTTAAATTGCTCATCAGTAAACAAGGTAGTAACAAATCCATCAGCCTTGTCTTCATCAAGAATGGTTGAAACATGATACCTTTTTTGCAACTCACCAATAGCTGGTATATCAGATAATGTAGCATTTTTATATATCATAAGAGTCACTCTCCTTTAAATATTATTAATTATTAGCATAGCACATAATATAAAAAAATGGAATACTAGTAAAAGCTATAAATATTGCCTTTAAAATCTTCTGTTTCTATTAGTCTATCTTAGGGTATAAATATTTTAAAGCTAATATGGAAGAGACACTTGACTTCATATGTCTTTTAAATGTGCTTTCATGGACATAATAATAAATTCATTGATATAATTGCTAATATAAACTATAATTGAATTGACGTATTATATTTCAGGAGTGTGATGGTTTTTGGATTCGGATAGTTTGTGGAAAATAGTAGTATTAATCATCTGTTTAGGGTTTTCAGCCTTATTTTCAGCATCAGAGACAGCATTGATGTCCTTAAGTAAGATTCGAATTAGGCAAATGGTTGAGAATAAGGAAAAAGGTGCAGAGAAGGTTAATAAACTCTTAAGTGATCCAAGTAAGCTTCTAAGTGCAATACTTATTGGAAATAATGTAACAAATATAGGTGCATCATCTTTGATGACATCTATAGCTATTGATGCCTTTGGTAATACTGGTGTTGGGATAGCGACAGGACTTATGACTATATTAGTTTTAATATTTGGAGAAATAACTCCAAAG
>CAYOFC010000007.1:19835-27377 GCA_964403265.1 uncultured Tissierella sp.
AGGACAGAGATGGTTGCTATAGATGTTGAACTACCTTATGATGAAATCATAAAGATAATAAATCAAGAGCAGTATTCTAGGATACCAGTGTATGAAGATACAACTGACAATATAATTGGAATATTATATGTAAAGGATTTATTGTTTTTGCAAATAGATAGAGAAATTCAGTTTGATTTAAGAAAGTTTATACGCCAACCTCACTTTACATATGAATTTAAATCTACTAAAGAGTTATTTAAGGAAATGAGAGCAAATCGGATTCATATGGTAATTGTTATAGATGAATATGGTGGAACTGAAGGTATCGTTACTATTGAAGACTTAATAGAAGAAATCGTGGGCGATATTGAAGATGAATATGACAAGGATGTTGAAGATATAGAAGTAATCCAAGAAGACGAATATGTGGTAAATGGAAGTGTAAAACTAGAAGCCATAAATGAGCTTATAGGTACACATATAGAGTCTGACGATTTTGATACAATAGCAGGCTTCGTAATTGGTATTATCGATAGAATACCAGAACCAGGGGAAGTAATAGAATATGAACATATAAGATTTGTCATAGAGAATATTGAAAGAAATAGAATTGAAAAAATTAGGATATTAACATAAAATCTACCCTCACTTACTAGTGGGGGTTTTTATATACAAAAAAATCTGATGGTCAGCCCATCAGATTTTTAACTCCCCTAGTATTCCAAGATAATGATTTGCTTCCCTTAGGACATGGTCTGCTAGAAGAGGGGGGATTATGGATCGGATCTCACAGTTTAGTATTCCTTCTGTTGCAGCTGCTTTATAGGCTTTAAAGTCCTTAGTAGCCCTAGTACTTTTGTCAATCATATGTCTTCTAGAGCATCTAATACAATCTTCAACCAACATTTCATAGATTTTGATAAACCTTTCGGCCTTATGTTTTAGATCCTTTTCACTTGGGCCCAACATGCTATCTATAAATTCAGCATGTGCACCCATTATATGATTCCAAAAATTTAGTTCTTTACATAGAGTTGTCTCCATTACTTCATGATTTAATAGGGCTTCTAGATTATCTAGATAAATCATAGCTTCCTGAATAATATGCTCTAGCATTTCAGAGTACATTGTAGAGAATACCTTACACTCCAATATTAACTTAAGCATATTTGATTTTAAATCAAGTACTTCCTCAGTAAGATTCTTTGCCCTACAGTTGATATTTTCTAATTGCTTTTCCAGTTTAAGAGTATAGTCAAAGTCGGGATCACTATATAGATTCATTGTTTTTTTGGTGATAGCAGTATCAATAGGTATCCCAGTTAATGTAGAAGTTACTTCTTCAGTTTCTAATGTGTAAGTTGTAGTTAATTCATTAGAATCAAGGGTCGCTTTCGACACTGCACCAAATGCCAAATCTACAGTTTCATCTAATAGCATTTCTAGGCTTTTTTTAAGTATACTAGCTTCCTGTATTAATCCCTCATTGATTGATGGTAGACTTGCTTCCATAAATATGAGATGCTCCTTCATAATTCTTAGGAAGAATAGGTTTGTTTCTAAAGATTTTTTTATAAATTCTGAGCGTGATAGCAAAAAAATACCTCCTTCCATAATATGGTCTATTACATCATATTATTGGTGGAGGTAAAAGTTTCCTTAATAATGGTTAAATTTATTTTTAATATCAGTATTTAATTTATTTCCATTACCTTCTAATTCACTCAAAAAGCTAGAAACCATGTCACTGAGATTTGTTCCAAGATATTTCTCTTCTATATTTTTATATTGGGGCAAAATGTCAGGGTTAATTTGACCAGATTCTTTATCAAATACTGGGTTATTGGTAGTGCCAAATAAAAAGCTACTTAAATAATCATTATATATTGGTTCTAGTTTATCTATAAATCCTGAATAGGGGTAAGCCATTTTAAAATTGTCTATTATAATTATTCTTTCAGCCAATTTGTCCATTGATATCATCAAAGTTCCATTGTTTTGATACTGATTATTAGAATTTAGGGCTAAAATACTATAATAGTCCTTGTACTCTTTAAGAATGTAATCACCAAATTCATCTAGAAAAATTTGATAATTAAGACCATAAATATATTTGCCATCTTTAGTGCCCAACTTATATCCAAGATTTAGATTATCCATAAGATGATTCTTTAAATCTATTTCTTGATTAAATAATTTTTCTCTATTTAGATAGGTTAAATCATTCAGCCTATCCAAAGAAAGTTCATATTTATTAGATAGATAATCACTACTATTGCCTAATTGATATTTGGAGAATAAGCCGTTTATAAGGGTCGCCTTGGCCTTAGCTTCCACTAGCATAGTGTTAAGATACTCTGATAAAAGTGTAGTTGTATCAATGGTGGACAATGATTCTTTGTTATTTTTTAAAAAACCTATAAAACTATGCCTATCTGTAGACTGTAGCTTTTTTGCTTCATCCAATACATCCTTATCTGATTTTTTCGTTTTCTGAACACTATTATCCTCAATCTTTTCATATTTAACAAAATCAGCACCATCTGATCCATTCCATCTATACCAATACTTTATTTTGGACGAATTTTTTGTAGATTCATCAGTAGATTCAGGATTTATTGTAATTGTACTAAATTCTAAAATCCCATCCTTATCAATATCCTTTATTTCATTATCAGTACTGACGGATACCAGATTGATTTTATTGCTATTTAGGATATTCACTAAACTTCCTTCCTTAAATATAAAGCCATATGTGACCCCAGATTGAGATCCTGCCTGATTGTTTAGGAGTATGCCATTTTGCTTAGGGCCAATAGGACCTATTACTAATTGATAATTAGTATTATCATAATTCATAGAAACTCTACTAAGTAAACTATATTTACCTGAGACAAATCCATAGATCTCTAAGGCACCTTGGTCGTCTACATTTTTAGGATTTCTTTCACGAAATACTACTAATTCAGGAATATTATCATCATCTAAATTGCCTATATTAAAGTGGCCTTCTTTGATGTAATTATTCTCAACAACTAAATGTACCAACTCATTCATTTTACTAATATATTGCTTGTCATTTAGGAAATCATAATTATCTCCCTTTGAAGAGATTATTTCCTTCATACTATCTTCTAATGCTACTACAGTAGGAAGACTTTGGATTTCACTACAGGCAGTTACAAAGATATTGCTTAGTAAAATAGCCAGTAATAAAAATATATATTTAGCTTTCATTGCTTATCCTTCTCCTTCTACATATACTACATATATTATATATTTTTATTAATTAGATAGGGTAACAAAGTAGTTACAGTAATACTAAAGAGAAGTATAGGTAAAGGATTGTTAATTAATTAATAAAGATTGATAAAAGATATTGACATATGGAATATAAATTGCTATGATATCAATGTTAATACTTTAACAATACAAAATAAATTAGAAAGGTCTATTTTTTTTAGTTCGACTCGTTAAAAATTTAACCAATATATAGGAGGTCTATCAATGCTTACTAGTGAAATTATGGAAACCGTTGACACTATTATCAATGAACATGATAATAATCAGTCTTCAATTATTAGTATTCTACAAGGAATCCAGAGAGAATATAGGTACTTACCTGAGGAAATTTTGAATTATGTATCAGGTAGGATGGATATAAGTTCATCAAAGATTTATGGAATTGCTACTTTTTACGAAAATTTCTCATTGGAACCAAAAGGTAAACATATTATAAAAATATGTGATGGGACAGCTTGTCATATTCGTAAATCCCAACCAATACTTGATGCCTTAAGAAAAGAGTTATCCCTTTCAGAAGATAGAATTACTACAGATGATTTATTGATTACAGTTGAGATGGTATCATGTCTTGGTGCTTGTAGTTTGGCCCCAGTAGTAAATGTAGATGGTGTTGTATATGCAAAGATGACTCCTAGCAAAACCCAAGCTTTAGTAAGAAAGATAAAGGAGGGTCAATTAAGTGAGGATAAATAATAGTAAGGAATTATACAATAGTTATAATAAATTCAAGGAAGAAAAAGAAAAGGATAGAAGGCAAATCATCGTATGTGCAGGTACAGGTTGTGTAGCTGGAGGGGCTTTAAATATATATGATGAGTTTGAGAGATTACTTAAGGAAAATAATTTAAAGGGTAAAGTTGATTTAGTTAAAGAAGTTGAAGATATTACACTGAAAAAAAGTGGATGTCCAGGCCTATGTGAAGCAGGTCCTTTGGTTAGAATAGAGCCTGGAGATATTTTATATACTTTGGTAAAGGTTGAGGATTGTAAAGAAATAATTGAGGAAACATTTTCCAAGGATAAGCCTTTAGAGAGACTATTGTTCAATGTAGATGGAGAGACTTATGCATCCAAGCATTCTATTCCTTTTTACATAAATCAATCAAGAATAGTACTGGGGGATTGTGGTGATATCGATCCAGAATCTATAGAAGAATATATTGCAAATGGTGGATATTTAGCATTGGATAAGGCTTTAAAGGATATGAGCCCAAAGGATGTTTGTGATGAGATAGTGGAATCAAAATTAAGGGGAAGAGGCGGTGGAGGATTTAGTGCTGGTACAAAATGGTCCCAAGTTCTCTCCTATGAATCAGATATGAAGTACATTATTTGTAATGGTGATGAAGGGGACCCAGGAGCATTTATGGATATGTGTATTATGGAGGGAATCCCCCATAGTATTATAGAGGGTATGATTATTGCTGCATATGCAACAAAGGCCAAGGAAGGATATATATATGTTAGGGCGGAGTATCCTCTAGCAGTCAGAAGGCTTACAATAGCCATTCAACAGGCAAGACAATATGGATTATTAGGTGAAAATATACTAGGCACTGATCTTAGCTTTGACATCCATATCAATCAAGGTGCAGGTGCATTTGTATGTGGTGAAGGTAGTGCCCTGATAGCTTCAATAGAAGGGGAAAGAGGTATGCCTAGAGTCAAGGCCAAAAGAACTGTTGAAGAAGGATTATGGAAAAAACCTACAGTTTTAAATAATGTTGAGACCTTTGCCAATGTAAGATATATAGTCATGAACGGAGCAGGCTGGTACAAATCCCATGGTACTGAAAGTAGTCCTGGAACCAAGGCGTTTTCAGTAACTGGCAATGTTAACAACACGGGAGTAGTAGAAGTTCCCATGGGTACAACCCTAAGGGAAATGATCTTTGATACTTGTGGTGGTATTATGGATGGCAAAAAGTTTAAGGCTGTTCAGATAGGCGGGCCTTCAGGTGGTTGTTTAACTGAGGAGCACTTGGATATGCCCCTTGATTTTGATTCATTGACAGAGGTCGGAGCAATGATAGGCTCTGGTGGTATGGTTGTTATGGACCAGGATACATGTATTGTCGAAGTAGCAAGATTTTTTATGAACTTTACTCAAAATGAATCCTGTGGTAAATGCGTTCCTTGTAGGGAAGGTACTAAAAGAATGCTGGAGATAATGGAGAAAATAACTGCTGGAAAAGCCACTATGAGGGATTTGGATTTGTTAGAAGAATTAGCATATACGGTTACTGAAACCTCATTATGTGGGCTAGGTAAGACTGCTGCCAATCCAGTACTAAGTACAATGAAATATTTTAAAAATGAGTATATAGAACATATAGTAGATAAAAAATGTCACTCAAAAGTGTGTGAAGCACTTAAAACAATTAGAATTATTCCAGAATTATGTAAGGGATGTAGCAAATGTGCAAGAATATGTCCAACTGATGCTATATTAGGTAAAGTAAGAGAAGTTTATACCATTGAACAAGATAAATGTATTAAATGTGGTGCATGTATAGAATCTTGTGCATTTGCAGCAATCGAGGAGGTATAAGATGGGTACAATGATAATTGATAATAAGAAAGTTGATTTTAGTGATGAAAAAAATGTTCTAGAAGTAATTAGAAAGACTGGTATAGATCTTCCAACATTTTGCTACTACTCAGAGCTAAGTATTTATGGAGCTTGTAGAATGTGCATTGTAGAAGATGAGTGGGGAAATGTATTTACATCTTGTTCTCAACTTCCAAAGAATGGCATGACTATATTTACTCAAACTCCAAAACTTAGAAGATATAGAAAAAATATACTTGAGCTTTTGTTATCAAGTCATGATAGGGATTGTACTTCTTGCAATATAACAGGTAGATGTGATCTTCAAAAATTAGCTCGTAGATTTGGTGTGGAAGAAATTAGATTTGGTGAATTAGACAAAAAATTGCCTATAGATGATTCAAGTCATAGTATAGTTAGGAATCCTAATAAATGTATATACTGTGGAGACTGTGTTAGGGTATGTGAAGAAGTTCAAGGTGTTGGCGCTCTAAGCTTTACCCATAGGGGATCAAATCTTAGAATTTCTCCTGCTTTTGACAAGAGCATTAGTGAAGTAAACTGCGTAGACTGTGGCCAATGTAGAACTGTTTGTCCAACTGGTGCAATAACCGTTAAGGATAATAGGGAAGACTTATGGGATGTTCTTTGGGATAAAAACAAGAGGGTGGTAGCACAGATAGCTCCAGCAGTTCGAGTAGCTTTAGGGGAAAGATTTGGTATGGAAGCTGGTGAAGTGACAATTGGTAAAATAGTAGCTTCACTAAAGATGATAGGGGTAGATGAAGTATATGATACAGCTTTTGCTGCTGACATGACTGTTATAGAAGAAAGTGAAGAGTTTGTACAAAGACTTACAAGTGGAGAAAATCTACCTCTGTTTACATCATGTTGCCCAGGTTGGGTTAAGTTTGCTGAGAATAAGTATCCTGAATTAGAAGATAATATTTCATCATGTAAATCACCTCAACAGATGTTTGGAGCAGTAGTTAAGGAATACTATAAAGAAAAAGATAAAGAAGATGGGAAAGAGACCATTATGGTTTCTGTTATGCCCTGTACTGCTAAAAAGGCAGAGGCAGCTAGGGAAGAGTTTGAGCTTGACGGAGTCAGGGATGTAGATATAGTTATCACAACAAATGAGTTAGCTAGAATTATTAAGGAGATGGGAATAGTATTTGATGAGCTGGAAGATGAATCCTTAGATATGCCATTTGGACTAGCTAGTGGTGCAGGTATAATATTTGGAGCTACAGGCGGTGTTACAGAGGCTGTAGTGACTAGGCTACTTAAAGACAAGCCAAACCATGCCCAAAAACAAGTAATATTCAAAGATGTACGAGGAATGGAGAATATCAAAGAGTCTATATTTACTGTTGATGGAAGAGAAGTCAAAGTAGCCATAGTCCATGGGCTAAAAAATGCTGACGACCTAATCAAGATGATTAAATCTGGAGAAAGACACTATGATTTCATAGAAGTAATGGCTTGTCCTGGTGGCTGTGTATCAGGCGGTGGTCAACCTTCACCTGTAGATACAAGTTTAAGAAAGGAAAGAGCTAAGGGATTATATAAGATTGATAGAACATCATTTATTAAAAGTTCAGACAAAAACCCAATAGTATCAAGACTATTTGAAGATATGTTAAAGGACAAAAAACACCTAATACATGTTCATAAAAAATAGGGACAGAGGGTCACCG
>CAYOFC010000008.1:0-24007 GCA_964403265.1 uncultured Tissierella sp.
CATGAAGCAGATGGCTATGCAAGAGCTTCAGGAAAGGTGGGAGTATGTATTGCTACTTCAGGACCAGGAGCTACAAACATAGTTACAGGAATAATGACAGCTCATATGGATTCAATTCCCCTTTTAGCCATAACAGGCCAAGTTGGACTTAATATGTTGGGAAAAGATTCCTTTCAAGAAAGTGATATTGTAGGAATTACCCTACCTATTACAAAAAATAGTTATTTAGTTACTGATATTAGGGATTTACCTAGAATAATAAAGGAATCATACTATATTGCAACTACTGGAAGACCTGGACCTGTCCTAATTGATATACCAAAAGATATTCAAATTGAAGAAATAGATTATGAAGAGTTTGAAAAGAGTTTCAATAAGGAAATAAGCCTACCAGGATATGAGCCTACAATACGAGGTCATAAAAAGCAGATTAAGACTGCAATTAACCTTATAAAAGAAGCCAAAAGGCCTTTGATAATAGCTGGTGCAGGAGTTCTTAAATCAAGCTCCAGCGATGACTTAAGGGAGTTTGCAAGAAAAACAAATATACCTGTAACTACTACCTTACTAGGACTTGGAGTATTTCCAAGTGATGATGAATTAAGTCTTGGGATGCTAGGTATGCATGGTACTGTTACAGCCAATTATGCAACAGCAGAGGCAGATTTGATAATAGCAGCTGGAATAAGATTTGATGATAGAATAGCAGGAAATCCAGAAAAATTTGGTGTCAATGCTGAGATAATACATATAGATATAGATCCAGCAGAAATAGGAAAAAACAAATTAATAGATGTACCAATAGTTGGGGATTTAAAAAATGTTTTGCAAAACTTCAATAGCTCCATAGTAGGACTAGAGCATAAAGAGTGGATTAGTAGACTTAATCAATGGAAGGAAGAATACCCACTTTCCCATGGAGAAAGCAAAGAGGGTAGATTGATGCCACAAGAAGTAATGAAATCCATCAACAATATTATTCAAGGTAATGCAATAGTTACAACAGATGTAGGTCAACATCAGATGTGGGCAGCCCAGTATCTAAGCTTTAATAGACCTAATACAATCATAAGCTCGGGAGGATCAGGAACTATGGGCTTTGGACTTCCAGCAGCAATAGGAGCACAGATTGCAAAACCCAAGGAAAAGGTAATATGTGTTGTAGGCGATGGAGGATTTCAGATGACCTACCATGAACTGATGTTGATTAAGCAATATGATTTGCCAATCAAAGTAGTTATAATAAACAATTCTTATCTTGGAATGGTAAGGCAATGGCAAGAGATGTTCAATGATGGAAGATATTCATTTGTTGATTTAAGTATCAATCCTGAATTCAGCAAAATAGCAGAAGCCTATGGAATAGAATTTGCTAAGTTGGAAACCAAGGCTGATATAGAGGAGAATCTAAGGGGGCTGATTGAATCTAAAGAAGCAGTGATAATTGAATGTGTAGTCGAGAAAGAGGCCAATGTCCTTCCGATGATACCATCAGGTGCAAGTGCATTAGATATGGTTGGTAAAAAGGGGGTACTTGAAGATGTATAAGACCTACGAAATGCTTATTATAACCAAGAATACTAATGGAATAGCAGCGAGAATTTTATCTATGTTCAATAGAAGGGGATATTTTATTGAGAAAATGACATCAGGTGGAACCAATATCCCTGGACATACAAGATTTACCTTAACGGTAAAAGGCGATGAGGAGACCCTGGATCAGATACAAAAACAAGTCTATAAAATAGTAGATGTAGTTAAAGTAAAGATATTTGCTGAAGATGAAACCATCAGAAGAGAGCTTATGCTAATAAAAGTAAAATCAAATAATGAGAATAGAGCCCAAATAATTCAAATTGCTGAAATATATAGGGGAAATGTATTGGATGTAGGGCCAAACTCATTGGTGATAGAGTTAACAGGAGATAGATTGAAACTAAAAGGATTCATTGAAATGATGAAAACTTTTGGAATCCTTGAAATTGCAAAGACAGGCATAGTTGCAATGAGTCGTGGAGATAGAATATAAGAATAAATTATATAAAGGGGAGATTATAATGGCAAAAATGTATTATGAAAATGAGTGTAATTTAGAGGTACTTAGTGGTAGGAAAGTGGCAGTAATAGGATTTGGTAGTCAGGGTCATGCCCATGCACTGAACCTACATGAATCGGGAGTAGATGTCAGGGTTGGCCTTTATGAAGGAAGTAAGTCCTGGAATAAGGCGGAAGAAGTAGGATTAAGAGTTACTACAGCTGCAAAGGCCGCAGAAGAAGCTGATATTATAATGATATTAATAAATGATGAGAAACAGGTAGCACTATATGAAGAGAGTATTAAGCCGAATCTAAATCCTGGTAAATACTTAGCATTTGCCCATGGATTCAATATTCACTATGGACAAATAGTTCCACCATCAGATGTAAATGTGTTTATGATAGCTCCTAAGGGGCCAGGACATACAGTTAGGAGTCAGTATAAAGAAGGAAAAGGAGTACCATGCCTAATAGCAGTAGACCAGGATGTAACTGGAGATACCTATGATGTAGGCCTTGCATATGCGGCAGGAATTGGTGGTGCAAGAGCTGGGGTTCTGGAAACAAGCTTTAGAGAAGAAACTGAGACAGATCTTTTCGGAGAACAGGCAGTTCTTTGTGGAGGGGTTACAGAGCTTATGAAGGTAGGTTTTGAGGTTTTAGTCGAGGCAGGTTATAGTCCGGAAAGTGCATATTTTGAATGTGTTCATGAGATGAAACTTATAGTTGATATGATAAATGAAGGTGGATTTAACTATATGAGATATTCCATAAGTGATACTGCAGAATATGGGGATTACACAGTGGGAAAAAGAATAATAACTGAAGAAACCAGAAATGAAATGAAAAAAGTACTGAAAGAAGTACAAGATGGTACTTTTGCAAGGAACTGGTTAGTTGAAAATCAAGTGAATAGACCATATTTTAAAGCAAAAAGAAGAATGGAATCAGAACATCCTGTTGAGCTTGTTGGAAAGAAATTGAGAGCTATGATGAGCTGGCTGAAGAAATAAGGAGGCATAAGCATTATGAATAGCAATAAAGTAAAATTTGGAGTAGAAAAAGCTCCCCATAGATCCCTAATGAAGGCACTAGGCCTTACAAATGAAGAAATTGAAAGACCATTAATAGGAATAGTAAACTCCTTTAATGAAATCGTACCTGGGCATAAACATCTAAGAGAGATAGCTGAGGCAGTAAAAAAAGGAGTGATAATGGAGGGAGGTACCCCTCTAGAGTTCCCAAGTATTTCAGTATGTGATGGAATAGCCATGAATCACGAAGGGATGAAGTATTCCCTAGTAAGTAGAGAGATCATAGCAGATTCCATTGAAGTAATGACTAGAGCCCATGGGCTAGACGGATTAGTTATGATACCTAATTGTGACAAATCAGTTCCTGGAATGATGATGGCAGCTGCTAGAATAGATATTCCAACGATTATAGTAAGTGGTGGTCCAATGCTGGCTGGCAAAGTAAATGGTAATAAGGTGGATTTGAGCACAGTATTTGAAGCTGTAGGGTCAGTAAGTGCTGGAAAGATGAGCGAAGAAGAACTATATGATTTAGAAAGCAAGGCATGTCCTGGTTGCGGTTCCTGCTCTGGAATGTTTACGGCAAACTCAATGAATTGTATGACAGAAGCATTGGGACTAGCCCTTCCGGGAAATGGAACCATTCCTGCAGTATACGGAGATAGAATTAGAATTGCAAAATATTCGGGAATGGCAGTGATGAATCTTCTAAGAGAAAATATAACTCCTAGCCAGATTTTAACTGAAGAAGCTTTTCATAATGCTTTGGCAGTAGATATGGCATTAGGATGTTCAAGTAATACAGTCCTTCACCTTTTAGCAATTGCATATGAAGCAGGCGTAGAAATGAATCTAGATATAATCAATGATGTAAGTAAAAAAACACCCAACTTATGTAGACTAAGGCCAGCGGGACCAAATCATATAGAAGATTTACATGATGCAGGCGGGATTATGGCAGTCATGAATGAGCTAAGTAAGAAAGATTTACTAAACCTGAATACTAAGAATGTAAGCGGAAAAACCCTGGGTGAAGTAATTTCCCATTACAAGGTTTTGGATAATAATATCATAGCTTCTGTAGATAGGCCATATAGTGAGACGGGTGGAATAGCTGTATTAAAAGGAAACCTTGCTCCAGATGGCGGAGTAGTTAAAAGATCTGCAGTTGCTGAAGAAATGCTTAGACACAGAGGACCTGCAAGGGTATTCGATGGAGAAGATGCAGCAGTGAAAGCAATATTAGGAGCTAGTATAAAAAAGGGTGAGGTAGTAGTCATAAGATATGAAGGACCAAAGGGTGGACCTGGAATGAGGGAAATGCTGACACCAACTTCAGCCCTAGCTGGAATGGGCTTGGATAAGGATGTGGCATTATTAACAGATGGAAGATTTTCAGGCGCTACAAGGGGGGCATCCATAGGGCATATTTCACCAGAAGCAAGTGTTGGAGGACCTATTGCCTTTATAGAAGATGGGGATGAAATCCAAATAGATATGATTGATGGGGTATTGAACTTTGAAATAGATGGAAAGACCCTGGAAGAAAGAAAGTCAAAATGGAAGCCCAAACCTTCAACGGCAAAGGGTTATCTTGCTAAATATGAAAAGATTGTAATGTCAGCGTCTAAAGGAGCCATATGTAAACCATAAAATTAATAGGAGGATGGGAAATGAGCAAATCATATGTATTTTATCAAGGAGAAATAGTAGAAGAAAGCACAGTAACTATAGATATTAGGTCAAAGATATTTAACTACGGATTAGGGTGTTTTGAAGGAATAAGGGCCTATTGGAATGAAGAAGAGTACCAACTTTATGGTTTTACAATGAAAGAGCACTATACTAGGCTTTTACAATCCTGTAAGGCACTAAATTTTGTTATTCCATATACTGTGGAAGAGCTATGCGAATTTACTATAGAATTATTGAGGAAGAATGGTTTTAAAAGTACTACATATATAAGACCAGTAGTATATAAAGCTTCAACAAAACTAGGTCCAACTTTAATGGGAAATGAAGATGATAGAATAGTTATCTATTGTTTACCATTGGAGAAATATGCAGGAAAGGCAGAGTTGGATGTAGCGGTATCCAGTTGGAGAAGAATATCTGATACAATGCTGCCGCCTAGAACAAAAGCAGTAGCAGGATATCTTAATTCAGCTTTAGCAAATTTAGAAGTTGTGGAAAATGGATTTGATGAGGCAATATTCTTAACAGAACAAGGGAATGTATGTGAAGGACCTGGCGAGAACATATTTATAGTTAAGAAGGGTAAATTAATCACACCACCTCCATCAGACCATATATTAGAAGGAATTACAAGGGAACTAGTAATGACTCTTGCTAGGGAAGAATTAGGGATAGAAGTAGTTGAGAGAAGTGTTTCAAGAACGGAACTTTATAATTCCGAAGAGGTATTTTACAGCGGAACTGCCATGGAAGTTACGCCAATAGTTTCAGTGGATAGGAAACAAGTAGGAAATGGGCAGGAAGGTGAAATTTGTAAAAAACTTAAGGAACATTTCTTCGGTTTGACAACAGGAAAAAATCCTAAATATGCACATCTATGTACACCAGTATATTAGAATTTACAAATACGCTAGTCTTAATTTTAAGATTAGCGTATTTTTAGTGTAAAATTATATATTTAAGTGTAAGGGGTTTTAATATTGGGAATTAATGAATTTCTAATGGGGTAGATATATATCATATGTTATAATATATTACATATGATAAACAAATAATAAATGAGGTGGAAGACAATGAATATGTATGACATAATTTTAAAAAAGAGAAATGGACATATTTTAAGTAAGGAAGAGATTAATCATTTCGTGACAGGATTTACAAATGGGAGCATTCCAGATTACCAGGCTTCGGCATTTATGATGGCCATATTTTTTCAAAAGATGAACAAAGAAGAAACAGTTTACTTAACAGAGGCTATGATGAATTCTGGTGATATCTTAGATTTATCAGAAATAGATGGAATAAAGGTAGACAAACATAGTACAGGAGGAGTAGGAGACACTACTACCCTTGTAGTGGGACCTATGGTTGCGGCAGTGGGTGCACCAGTGGCTAAAATGTCAGGGCGAGGTTTAGGCCACACAGGAGGTACTGTAGATAAACTAGAATCATTCCCAGGTTTTTCAGTGGAAATAAGCAATGATGAATTTATCAAAAATGTTAATGAAATAAAATTATCCGTTGGCGCTCAAACGGGAGACTTAGCTCCAGCAGATAAAAAAATATATGCCTTAAGAGATGTTACAGCTACAATTGATAATATGTCTTTAATTGCCAGTAGTATTATGAGCAAGAAATTGGCATCAGGTGCAGACGCCATAGTATTGGATGTAAAAACTGGTAGTGGCGCATTTATGAAGGAAATAGACGATGCATTTGAATTAGCCAGAACCATGGTGGATATCGGAAACAATATGGATAGAGAGACAGTTGCTATTATTTCTAACATGGATCAACCTTTAGGAAATATGGTAGGCAATGCTTTGGAAGTAAAAGAAGCCATAGAGACCTTACAAGGTAAGGGACCTGAGGATCTCTATGAACTATGTCTAGTATTAGGGTCACAGATGTTGATTTTATCAAAGCTAGCAAAGAACGAAGAAGAGGCTAGAGAAAAGTTAATAGAAGTTGTAAATAATGGCTCAGCCCTTAAGGTATTTAAAGAGTTTATTGTAAGGCAAGGTGGAAGTGGAGATTTAATAGACAATCCATCCCTACTACCACAAGCAAAATATATAGTTGATGTAAAGGCAACTGAGGAAGGATATATAGATCATATTGAAGCAGATGAGGTAGGTATGAGTGCATTAGAGTTAGGAGCAGGTAGAGAAACAAAAGATAGTGTAATTGATTTGGCTGTAGGAATTGAGCTAATTAAAAAGCTTGGGGATAAAGTCCATATAGGAGATACTATTGCAAAAATTTACAGCAATGATGAAGAAAAAACTGAAAAAGCAAGAAAGAGACTACTAAATGCCTATACTTTTTCTGATAAAGAAACTTCACCTACAAAATTAATTTATGGCCTTGTGAATAAGGATAGGGATTTTAGATAAGTTTGTACTTTAAATAATTCTTTTCCATGAGCTAATGATAAAAATATTTGGGGGGGAAAATATTGAGCAAGTTGATTAAGGTATATATGGGTGGTAGAAATTATAAAGCTGAAGGTCATTACAATATTTTTGATGGTAAGCTAACTGTATTACGGGGTAGCCGAGTAGTTAAAGAAGAGCCACCATCATTTAGGCAATATTACAATAGTGTTTCAAAATTAAGAGATGACTTAATTGAAAAAGGGATAATAAGTAATTATGAATTTATGATGGACTATACCTTTGATATACCATATCACGCATCTGGTGTTATACAAGCTAGGGGAGAAGCGGGAAGAAAAGCATGGAAAACATTAGAAGGATTAACTATTGATGATATATTAAGTAAGAATAAGCATCTAGAGAATTTCAAAAAATTTCTATCAACCTTTGTATCCGATGTTACTAAATTAGAGACGGATAAAATAATTCAAGAATTCAATCTAAATTTCCCATTAGAAGATCTTAAAGATCTGACAATAGAACAATATGATAAGACGGGTGATAAAACTACTCTTTCATATGCAATTGAACATGGAACTAATTATATTTTTAAAGGATTCTTAGGAAACAATAGAAATAAAATATTCTTCAACACTCAAGATGGCGGATATGATGCTATTGAATGGGTTAAGGATAAGTATTTAAATATGCCCATACTAGATATTTTTGAACAATATAAAAGTGACCTATATACATTTATTAAAGATTTTAGTATTGATACCTACAATAGAAGCCCTATAGGGGCATTGCCAGCCAATGCAAATACAATTAGATCAAAACTTATTATGCTGTATAGGCCATATGAGTTGCTTCATATCAGTTCCTTATCTGTATTTAAGAAAGTTTTCAATTATTTTGGCATAGATTTTGATAATAATTTAGATTCCATAGAAATGAATATAAAATTAAAACATTATATTGAAAGTAACCTAGAGCCAAGTAGGGATATAGTTGAATTATCTAGAGCACTTTGGAGATTTTATGAGGAAGTCATAGACAGCGGGAGTACTACTATCAATCCATTGGTATTGTCTTTTGAAGATATATTTATTGAAGATGAATACATTAATGAAATCGTAAGTGTAATGAAAAGAAAGAAAAATATTATACTTAGGGGTGTTCCTGGAGTTGGTAAAACTTATTGTATTAAGACTATAATTAAGAAGTCTTTTGACAATTTAGTAGAAGATAGTGTTGAAATGATACAGTTCCATCAAAGTTATTCTTATGAAGAGTTTGTAGAGGGACTAAGACCTCAGATGAGTGGAGGATTTGATATTGAGAAGGGCTTATTCTATGATATTTCGATGAGGGCTAGAGATAATCCCAATAATAATTATTTCCTAATAATAGATGAGATAAATCGCGGAAATTTATCAAAGATATTTGGAGAGCTGTTATTACTTATAGAAAATGATAAGAGAGAAAACTATTCAGTTAGGATGGCTTATTCTAAGGAAGAATTTTCAGTACCAATAAATCTTTACATTGTAGGTACAATGAATACTGCAGATAGGTCCTTAACCCTTGTTGATTATGCTTTGCGAAGAAGGTTTTCTTTTTTAACACTGCAACCTGCATTTAACACAAATAAATTTAGCTCGTATTTAGAAAATAAGATGGCACTTACTAGAGAACAAGTTTCAATGATTAATGAATCAATGGGAAGCATAAATAGTATAATTGAAAACACCTTAGGCGAGGAATTTAAAATAGGGCATAGTTACTTTATATCTAATAAAGAAGATATTGAGGATTTTGATATATGGTATAGAGAAGTAGCAAAATATGAAATTTTACCAATGTTAGAGGAGTATTATTTCGATGATAAAAATAGAGTAGATGAATTTAAAGAAATCTTAGGCCTTCAGAATGAATGAGATACCTATAAAAAATATATATTACATGGTGCTTTATGCATGGAATAGGGTTAAAGATTTATCAGGTATCTCTGAAAAGAATATAGAGGGATTAAGAGACTTCAATGATGTAATTACAGAACTATTTTTATCAGAGGTGATGCAGTTATTAAGAAAAGGAATAAGCCGAGAATATATTAATATAGTTGATCGGTCTGAGTTTATTAAGGGGAAAATAGATATTGCAAGTTCTATGAAGCTTATTCAGCCTAATATAGTTTGCCATTTCGATGAATATAGTGAGGATATAATTTTGAACCGAGTTATAAAGACTATACTTATTAGAATAGTTAGCACTCTAGGAATAAAAGATGACCATAGAAAACAAGCAAGAAAACTGTTGTTACATTTTGCTAATATAAGACAAATATATTTGGATGAGAATCTTTATAAAAGTCTTGTTTTTAATAGATTTAATAAAGATTACGAATATGCCATAGATATGGGGATGTTAATTTATAAAAACTCCATACCAAATGAAAGAGATGGAGATTATAAATTTATAAATATAATAGATGATCAAGAGCAAATTAGTAGCATTTTTGAAGAGTTTTTAAGGCGGTTTTATGAGATTCATTCTGGATATAATGTTCATAGGAGATATTATAATTGGAAATGGGAATCTATTGATAAGAGCAATATAAATTTACTACCAAGGATGGAAACTGATATTGAATTAACGACTGCTGATATAAAAATTATTATAGATGCAAAATACTATAAGAATGCATTTAGCAGTAAATACGAAGGGAAAAAGCTTATTTCTAATAATATTTATCAAATGAAAGCTTACTTAAGCCAGAATTTAGATAAGTATAATATTTTACGAGGCATTATCATATATCCAAGTAACGGATATGAAATTAATGAAAAATTTTATAGTAATAAAGGATATACAATGGAATTTAGAACTATTAACTTAAATACGGAATGGAAGCAGATCGAATCGAGGCTTCTAGAAATTATATATTGAAGATAAGTTAAGATTAATTCCAAAAGATGAATTGATAAAGACTGCAGAATACTTTAAATAAAAATTAAAAAATCCTTGACAAATTTGTTTTTTCATCATAGAATGATAACAATACTTTAATGCGATGAAGAGAGAAAGTAATTAGTCTTATTTTAAAGAGAGCAAATGGCTGGTGAGAATTTGCAGATAATCTAATGAATCCATTTCTGAGCATCTTACGAAATAAGTAAGACGTAAACCCTGCGATAAAGGGTTCGAGTGAACAGATAAATTTTGTCTGTTAATTTGGGTGGCAACGCGGAAGACTTTCTCCCGTCCCTTATGTTTTATTGGGGACGGGAGATTTTTGCATTTAAAATACAATATTTAAGCAATGAGGAAAAATAGTAATTGGTCTTATCTTAAAGAGAGCAAATGATTGGTGAGAATTTGCAGATAATCCGATGAATCCATTTCTGAGCATCTTATGAAATAAGTAAGACGTACACTCTGCGATAAAGGGCTGGAGTGAACAGATGAATTTTGTCTGTTAATTTGGGTGGCAACGCGGAAGCAAAATAGCTCTCGTCCCTTATTGTTTAAAGGGATGGGGCTATTTTTTTTATTTTTAAAGGAGGAATTATAATGCATACTAAATTATTTATACCAGGTCCTGTTGACGTTAGAGAAGATGTATTGTCAAAGATGGCCACTCCACAGATAGGCCATAGGACAAAGGATGCTTCAGCTTTACAAAGAAGAATATCAGAAAATATGCAAAAAATTTGGAAGACAAAGGAAGAAATTCTATTATCAACCTCTTCAGGGAGTGGCTTGATGGAGGGAGCTATCAGATCCTGTACTGGGAAAAGAGCAGCAGTTTTCTCCATAGGGGCCTTTGGTAGGAAGTGGTATGAGATTGGAGTAGGTAACGGTGTAGAAGCAGATCTTTTTCAGAGTGAGATGGGAGATATAACAGATCCAAATATTATAGATCAAGTTCTAAGCACTGGAAAATATGACTTTATTGCCATTACTCACAATGAAACATCCACAGGTATAGTAAATCCAATAGAAGAGATTGGCCAGGTAATAAAAAAATATCCTGATGTAGTATTTTCTGTAGATATGGTAAGTTCTGCTGGCGGCCATAAGGTTCAAATAGATGAACTGGGGATTGATATCGCCATTACTTCAAGTCAGAAATGTTTAGGGTTACCAGCGGGGATTTCATTGTGTACATTTTCTAAAAAGGCAATAGATCGGGCAAAGACAGTGAAGAATAGGGGATATTATTTTGATTTACTAAAATTATATGAGCATATAGTTAAAAAGGATTATCAATATCCATCAACTCCTTCCATATCCCATATGTTTGCCTTAGATTATCAACTTGACTATATATTAAATGTAGAAGGAATTGAAAATAGATTTCAAAGACATCTAGATATGGCTGAAATCGTAAGAGACTGGGCGAGGGATAAGTTCCAACTCTTTGGAAAGGAAGATCATCTTTCAAGGACAGTTACAACAATAGCTAATACAAGAAATATCAATGTGGCAGATTTAAATAATGAACTAAAGAGAGAAGGTATGATGATATCCAATGGCTATGGAGATTTAAAGGAAAAGACCTTTAGAATAGCCCATATGGGTGATACACAAGTAGATGAAATAAACGAACTGTTAAAAAATATAAATAATATTCTTAAAATCTAAAAATAATGGAGGTAAATAAAATGAAGATATTAGCAAATGATGGTTTAGATAAAAAAGCAATGGAATTTTTTCATGATAAGAAAATTGAAGTGGACACGAATCACTATGATAAGGAAATTCTGAAAACAGTAATTAAGTATTATGATATTCTTATTATCAGATCTGCCACTAAGGTGGATAGAGAGCTGGTTAATGCAGCTAAAGGAACAAACCTAAAGTTGATAATAAGGGCTGGTGTGGGTATGGATAATATTGATGTAAATTATGCCCAGAAAAATGGAATCACAGTTCAAAACACTCCCAATGCAAGTAGTAATTCTGTTGCAGAACTTGTATTGGGGCATATGTTTAGTCTATCAAGATTTATATCTATTTCAAACTTAACCATGCGTGAAGGCGTTTGGAATAAGAATATCTATACTGGTGTAGAGCTTTCTGGGAAGACGCTTGGAATTATAGGATTTGGTAGAATAGGCAAGATACTGGCTAATAAAGCAGAAGCCCTTGGAATGAGTGTTATATTCTATGATAAGTATATTGACAATGATGATAAATATAAATACCATACTTTTCAAGAGATCCTAAAGGAGGCAGACTTTATTTCTCTTCATGTGCCTTCAATAGATAGACCTCTCATAGGAAAAGAAGAGTTTGGGATTATGAAAGATGGTGTATTTATTATTAATGCAGCAAGGGGCGGAGTCATTGACGAAGAAGCATTGTTAGTAGCATTGAACTCTAACAAGGTGGCTGGTGCGGGTTTAGATGTATATGAGTCAGAACCAGGTCCAAATCCCGAAATTTGTAAGCATCCCAAGGTTTCTTGTACACCTCATATTGGGGCCGCTACAGAAGAAGCACAGAAAAGGATTGGGGAAGAAATTATTGATATCGTAATGAATTTTACTAAACAAGAAAAGGCGATTGCTATTTAGGAGGATATAGATGATTGAGATTAGACCATTTAAAGGATTAAGACCAGCAAAGGGACTGGAGGCGAAAATTGCTAGCAAACCCTATGATGTTATGGATTATGATGAGGCTTTGGAGAGAGGGAAGGATAATCCCCTCTCCTTTATCCATATCATAAGACCTGAAATAGATATGTCGCCGGACACAGATCCCTATTCACAGGAAGTATATAGGAAGGCTAAAGATACCCTCGATGATTTTATAGAGAAAGGACATCTGGTTGAAGAGGTCAAAGATGTATTCTATATCTATAGGCAGATAATGGATGGTAGGGTACAAAATGGGGTTGTAGCTTGCACCTCCATAGATGATTATGGAGATGGTAAGATTAAACGGCATGAACTTACAAGGTTTGATAAGGAAGAGGATAGAATCAATCATTTCTATGCAGCGGACGCAAATACTGAACCCGTATTTTTGTTTCATAAAAGAAACGAAAATATTAAAAAATTTATAAATAATTGGACTACAAATCATAATTCTATCTATGATTTTGTATCCGATGATGGTGTAGGCCAGATGCTTTGGATTGTTGATGAAAAAGAAGCTATTGAAGAATTACAATCCTTATTTAGCTTCTTGGATGGGCTTTATATTGCAGATGGGCACCATAGAACAGCTTCTTCATATAAAGTAGGTTTAAAAAGAAGAAAAGAAAACCCAAACTATACAGGCAATGAGGAGTTCAATTACTTTATGTCCGTCATATTCTCGGAGGATGAACTCTACATTATGCCTTATAACAGAATGGTAAAGGATTTAAATGGATACAGTGAAGAAGAATTTTTAGAAAAAGTGGGTAAAAAGTTTTACATTAAATCATGCACATCCCTTGGACATCCGATGAATGAACATGAATTAACAATGGCTTTAAAAGAGAAATATTATAAATTAACTCCAAAAGAAGGAATTTTTGATGAAAATCATAAAATCGCATCACTGGATGTTTCAATATTACAGGATAATATTCTTGCTCCAATTCTTGGAATAGGTGATCCAAGAAGGGATAGCAGAATTGAGTTTGTTGGTGGGGTGGATATGATGGATAGGATAATGGATAAACTGAATACTGATATGAGGGTGGCATTTTTGCTTTATCCAACACAGATTAAGGATATAATCGCTGTAAGTGATATAGAAAAGGTCATGCCACCAAAATCCACTTGGTTTGAGCCAAAGTTAATGAGTGGATTGTTTGTTCATAGATTTTAATAAGAAAATGAGACTTATCAAGGGTCTCATTTTCTTATTATAGCTATATATCAAAAAACAATCCTGTATCTTAAATCTAATGAGAAGAATTATATAATATGGGTATAAATATCACCAGGAATAAAAAGTCTAAATTGGGAGTGATAATATGAAAAATACTCTAATACTTATGCTGGTTTTCTCCATAGTACTTAGTGGTATATTGCCATTAAAAGCCTATGGTCAAACAGTAGACGAAAAGCTTCTAGAAGATGTTGTTCTTAAATTTAAAGGATTGTTACAAATATCAGATGACTATGACAATTTTACATCTAGGGTCAATTCCTATGATGATGAAGTAAGCTTTTATTTGGGTTGGTCTGACTCAAAAGAGCAGCTTCCCAGCATCAATATTCAGGCAGACTCCAAGGGTAATATAATTTCATTTAATAGGTATTCAAATAATCCAATAGAATCAGAAACTAGATTGTCAAGGATTAGTAAAGATGAAGCCCTTAATATGGCAAGGGATTTTATAGAAAAGATTGCACCAGATGTCTTTAAGGAATTAGAGCTTAAAGAGTCATTACAAGCTATCAGTACTTGGGATAGAAATTATAGTTTTAGTTTTATTAGAAATATAAATGATATTCCCTACAATTCCAATACTGTAAATATTAGTATCGATATGGAATCAGGAGAAGTGTCAGATCTTTATATTAATTGGGAGAGAAATCTCAAATTTCCCAGTGTGAACAATATAATATCATTAGACGAGGCTAAAGAAGTCTATGAGGAGGAAATAGGGCTTAAATTGGTTTATAAGCAAAAGGGTAGAAGTATTCTTAGGGATAATGGTCAAGTAGATAATAATTATTATCTAGCCTACACTAATTTAGGCAATCCAAAAGCTATTGATGCAAAGACAGGCAAGAGTATCAATCTATCTTATTACTCCATGTATTCGGGTGCTGAAAAAGCTACTACAGAAGACAGTATGTCTGATGGAGGACAAATGCCCATTATAACACCTGAAGAGCGAGAGGAAATAGATAAGCTAAAGGGTCTAAAATCAATAGAAGAAGTCGAAAAAGAAGCAAGGGACATATTAGATTTAGATAATAGTTATAAACTTAGAAGCAAAAACCTTAACTCAAGTTGGAATAATCCTGATGAATTCTATTATTCATTGGGCTTTATAAAAACAATAGATAAAAAAGAATACAATACTGATATATCTATAAATGCAAAGACATTGGAACTGATAAATTTCAATAAATATAGAAGTTTCAATTCCGAAGCAAAAGCTACTATTGATAAAAAGGAAGCTCTGGAACTAGCTAAAGGATTTATAGGTAAAATCAATCCAGACAAGATTGATCAAATAGAGCTATTGGAAAACAACTTTTCAAATGATAATGACCAGTACTATGGGTTTAGTTTTATTAGAAAAGTGGATGGTATCTATGTGGAATCAGACCATATTTCCATAGGAGTAGATGCTGTTAATAAGGATATATATTCTTACAATATCAATTGGTATAAGGGAGATTTCCCATCAAAGGATAAGATCATATCAATAGACAAGGCATATGAGCTATTGTTTCAAAAGATTGGATTGAACTTAAATTATACCAATATATATAAAGTTGAGAATATCAGCAAAGGGCAAGAAAGTGAGATAAAACTGGTATATAGTATCAGCCAGGATAAACCAAGTATTATTGATGCTTCCACTGGAGATATATTGGATTATTCAGGAGATCCATATAAAGAAAATAAGATAATAGAATATAGGGATATTGATAATTCATATGCTAGGGACAAGATTATCACCCTTGCTGAATATGGAGTAGGATTTTCTAGCGATAAATTCAATCCAAGGGATACAATAAGTCAGGAAGATTTTGCATATTTACTATGGAGATCCATGAATCCATATGGAGGATTATTAGAGCAGGATATGGATGAAATATACAAGGGCTTAATTAGGCAAAGGATAATAAAAGCAGAAGAAGAAAATAGGGAAAGGGCCCTAACTAAGGAAGAGGCGGTTAAGTTTATCATAAGAGCCATGAACTATGAAAAATTAGCTGAAATCCCTAATATATATGCCAATATATTCAATGATGATGAAGATATTGATCCAAACTTAAAGGGGCATATGACTTTAGCCTATGGATTAAAGATAATAAACGGTGGTGGAAGTGAGAGTGTCAAGCCAAAATACGAAATAAAAAGAGAAGATGCAGCAAGTATAATCTATAATTATATGTTTCTTAATTGAAATAGGGATAATTAAAGGGCTGTCCTACTAAATATTAGTAGGACAGCCCTATTTAAATGAAGAGTTCTAAAGCTTAACTAGACTATATATTTCTCCAAGTCTTCACTAAAGTTAAGACTAACTTTTTTAAATTCATGGATATTTGCAGTCATTTTTCTGATTTGTTCCGTATAGTTTTGAATATTAGCAGCACCTTCTTCTGAAGAAGCTGAGTTTTCAGCAGCGATAGCTGATAGTGATTCAATATTTCTAGAAATTGAATTGATATTATTAGCTTCCGCTGTAAGCTCATTTGTCAATTCTATAATCAATCTGGAAACCTGTTCAATTGAGTTAATAGATGCTATATTATTTTCTGTTACATCGTGTAGCTTAGTATTCTCAATTTCCAAAACGCTATGTTGATTGGAAATATCAGTAACAAAATCATCTATATTTTCTATAAAGGATTCTAGATTGCTATTTATAGTTTGAACTGCTATCTTAGAGCCCTCAGCAAGTTTTCTAATTTCCACTGCAACTACTGTAAAGCCTCTACCATATTCTCCTGCCCTAGCAGCTTCAATGCTGGCATTTAGTGCCAATAGGTTGGTTTGCTCTGCTATTTTTTCAACAGTTTCAACTATGGCACGAACTTCATTAGCCCTATTCTGTAGGTCTTCTCCCCTTGATTGAACCTGTGAAAACTCCACCAGGACATTGTTCAAACTATTAGAAGTAGATTTTAAGTCTTCGTGACTTTGATTTATTATTTCCACAGATTTTTCTAATTCCAGTTTACCCTGGTTCTCCTTGTTAACTACCTCATTTAATGAGGTAATAGAATCATTAAGTTGATTTGCTACTTCATCTGTTTCATAGGCTTGGCTTATAGCACCTTCAGCAACCTGGTTTACTACATGTCCGATTTCGTCAGATGTAACACTCATACTACTAGAGATATCAGCGAATCTATCAGCAAATACATTTAACTCATCAGTGGTACTTTTATAGCCAACAAAGTCAGTTTTTATAGATTCTTTTATTTCTCTTATTTTGTGATTCATACTTTCAAAATAGTCATTAGTAGATATATCGTGAACCAAAGAAAAGTCTTTGTTCTTTATCTCATCTAAATGTTCGTTGATATATTTTAGTGGTCTAAATAGTCCCTTACTAACCATAAAAGGCACAGCAGCTGATAAGGCTAAAATACTAGGTATAGCAATACCCTTAGGAGCAAATTGAAGTAATAATATACTTGGCAATCCTACAAATAAAAGAGAAGCTAAAGCTATCTTTCCTTCCATGTTTTTAATAAAACCTAATGAAAGTAATTTACTAAAGTGGAAGTTCTTTTGATAGTAGATCTCCTCAGAAAATGTAATTGATAATTTAATAAAATCATTGGTCTTCTCTAAAGTTTCAACCTTGATTTCCTCACCGAAGTACTTTGCTGCTCCCTCCAACATACCTAGAAAATATGAAAACATTCCTCTAGGAGATGCATAAGTCATATGAGCTACGTATTTATCAACGGGCTTTATTCCCAAAATTGGTGGTTTAGCACCCTCGACCCTTTTTGTAACAACTACATGGATATCATACATAGCCTGAAGAAAGGAATAAAGATTCCTATATCTAAAAAAGGCAGGATAAATTCTAGAATAAGTAATCACATTACTGTGAGCCATATCCCTCCAAATTTCATCAGAGCTTTTATTTAGCCTACCAGCTATATTCTCAATAAAACCTAAAGCTATCCTATCCTCAATCTCTTCAGATGGCCTAAATATTCTATCTACATCTATACCAAAATGTCTTAGTGATGCGTTAGCTATTTCTTCCCCGTATAATTCTCTACAGGTATCAATCCACGCAGAAACAATAGTTCCTTTCATAAAACTCCTCCTCATGTAAAAATACACTATATTATTTATTCGGCTAAATATAGGTAAAGTTAATAGACCTGATCAATCTTCCTAGCCCTTTCCAAGGCTGAATTAAACTATTATATATTTAAACAATAAGAAAACAGAATAAGAACTTAGTATTGTAAAGATTAAACTTTCTATAACACCATTGGTTCTAATTAGTATGGGAGAGGAAATATTTGCTTTAATGGGATAAAATAATTTTATTCCTTTTATAGTAAAAAAGTCGGCCATTAGATGTGATGCATATCCAATAGTAAACCCCTTATATATAGGAGGTAGATTATATCTTTCAGCAATTAAGCTCACAATAGATGAAAACACTAAAAAGCCAACTATACTATGGGTAAATCCTCTATGACTTGAGATTCCAAGGAAGAAGGTCATAATAGCTAAGAGGCCAAATATATTATTCTTCGTTATAAAATATAAATATATAAATCCAAGTGCAATACCCAGGTAAAATAATGTTCTAAAAAGTTCATTTTTAAGAAATAATAGTTTTTGATTTAATTTGGCCTTTGGATGATCTAAATCCGGTGCCAAAGAACCAAGAACAGAAGTTAATACAATAATTAATTGATTTCCCAAAGGCTGTCCAACAGACAAAGTTAATCCTGCAACAACTCCTATAGCCACATGTGTTTTTCCCGTCATAAATATCCTCCTAGATGTAATTAAGGTCTATAGTAAATAAATATTGTCTATTATATTATACAGGATTACGAACATATATTCAAGGAGAGGAAAAAAGATTTTAGGAAGATGGCTTCTTTATTAAAGTTATAGAATATTTTGTGTTTTATAAATTTTAATAAAGAAATTAGGTAACCATATGATATAATGATTGTGAATTTAATTATGTTCAAAACAGATCACTATTCAGAGAGGATATTATTTATGATATTTAGAAAAAACTATTTCGTAAAGATAGACGAGTTCGTCGAATTGAATAAAAATCCTTTTATTAGTGCATTTTTATCACTTGTTTTAGGGATTTTTGGAGCACATAGATTTTATCTAAAAAGAAAGTTATCAGGATTTCTTTTTCTTATTATATCTATAACCTCTTTAGAATACGGAGAAGGTAATATGGCAGGAGTTTTGATTATAATATTCTTTGTGGAGTCCATTGTTTACTTTACTAAAGGTATTATTTTGCTAATTAATAAACATAGAAATAAGAACGGGGATAAGACAATGAATAAATCATATGGTGTAAAACAGGAAGAGAAATTTGAGCAAATAACTATGGGATTTAATAATGATGAAGATGTCCATGTAATAGAAGTTTCCAATATAGAACCAGTAAAAATAGTAAATCAAGATAAATTTGATAAAGTAGATTGGATAAGTAAATTGGAATTACCATATAATGTAGACTTTAGAGGTTTAAATCAGATTGAGAAAGAAGTCTTTGTCTTTTATATAAGGCTTTGCGATTTTATTGATGAAGAATTAAGAAGAAAAATGTGTTCTTTAATTAAGGAGAACAAAAAAGTAATGCATAATAAATTCTATTATAGTGATAATTTATTTGATACGATTTATCATATAGCATCTAGTCACGTATTCAGAATATATAGCAGTAATTATACCTATTATAATTCAGAATATTATTATAGAACACTAGAAAACTATTTAAATAAAAATTTGCGAAATAAAATCCATATTAAAGCCAAAGAATTAGAGACAGAAATAAGCCCTCCTAGTGAAGAAACTTATAGATATTTTGATCTAACTAAATATGGAACCCCTATAGAATGGTGGGATAAGGATGGAGAACTTAGATGTAATGTGGAATTTAGTGAATTGGAGCTAAATATTTTAAAAGTAACACCACCACGAAATACAAAGCCTTGGGAGCTTTATATAGTTAGAAAACATATCATAAATTTATATTTGAAAGTATGGAAGATAATTCATGGCGGATTAGACAAGGATTATAAATGGAGAAAAAGAATAAAATCTTCACTAGAGGATGTATCAATAGGTAAGGTGCCTCATTATGCTGATTTTGTTGATAACAATATACTAGAAGGCCTTGTAAAACTATCGGAAAATATCATAAGAGAGCTTATGCCAAATATGCAAATTTTAAATATGAGCAATGATGAAGCGAATATGCAGAAATATTTGCCTAAAGAAATAGTTGCTGATATATATGATATATTAACAAAATATAAAGAAAGTATAAGTAGTGAAGATTTAGAGGATATAGTAATTACAATGATTGATAAGAATCCCAATGATTGGAAACTTAAGGCTCAGTTAATATTGATGACTGAAAGCGATAAACAGAATACTGAATTAATTTCCTATGGAGAGGATAGTAATTTCATAAAGATTGCAAAAGAATTAGTTAAAAAAACGGATAATAAAGAATTAATATTATCATGCCTATATGGTATTGGAAGAGAAGAAAAATTAACCAAAAAAAATAATAAATTACTTGAAAGTATTATACACCCAAGCAACATCTCTCAATATCAGACTATTATCGACTCTAAAGAAGCATTATCAATAGAACTTATAAATAGATTAGTTTCTCTGGAAACGCCTATTCGAAAGAAAATCAGTCTTGATATGGAGAAAGTGGAAGTTTCAAAACAAGAACTTAATGAGACCGTAGAAATTGTTAAAGAATATATAGGTGAAGAGACAAATATTGATAAAAAAGTAGAAACTATCAAAGAAGAAGCGGTAATACCAGCATCTGATATAAGAACAGAATTTAAACATGGAGAGTTTTTAAAATTAGTATTAGACCATGGTTTTATTAGTATAGAAGAGGGTAAAAAGATCGCCATGGAAAATGGCGTTTTATTAAATGCCTTTATTAGTGACATAAATCGTGAACTTTATGATTATATAAAGGATCAAGTAATTATAATTGAAGAAGATATAAAAATAGATGATTTCTATGTAGATATGGTAAAGGAGCTGATTGTAAGTGAGGCATAGAGTAAATCCAAAGGAAGCTAGTAACATTATAAAAGCCCTAGAAGGTGGAATAGTACCTCAAAGGGGGATTCAACATTTATTAGTAGGTCGAAATGAAGAGGTACAAGAAATTATTTCGATTTTAGATTCTATAGCCAATGGTGAAAGTGATATAAGGTTTTGGGTAGGAGACTTTGGTAGCGGAAAAAGCTTTATACTTAGAACTATAGAGTCTATTGCAGTACAAAAGAACTTTGTTGTATCTACAGTTGATTTGACTCCTACAAGAAGATTTTATGCTTCCGATGGAAAAGCAAGAGCACTATATAGTGAAATCGTAGATAATATAATTATTCAGACCTCCCAAGATGGAAATGCTATAAATACTATATTGGAAGAGTGGATTAATAGTATCCTTATGGAGATTTCTAAAAAAGATAATATATCTATGCAGGAATTAATGACAAAAGATAAGAAAGAAGTTGTAGAAAATGAAATATTGAATATTACAAGTTCATTTAGATCCGTTGGCTTATCCTATGAATTCGGTCAAGCTATTTCTAAATATTATGAAGGGATTGTAGAAGATAATAGAGTACTTAAGCTTAAGGCATTAAGATGGATAAGAGGGGATATAGATACAAAAACGGAATCAAAAAAAGAACTGGGAATTGAAAGAATTATAAGTGACGATAATTGGTATGAGGCTATTAAAAATTTAGCAGAATTATTTTCTAGTATAGGTTATTCTGGTTTTGTAGTAAGCTTTGATGAAGCTGTTAATCTATATAAACTGCCTATGTCTCAGACTAGAGAGCGTAATTATGAAAGGATACTAAATATATTCAATGAATGTAAATCTAACACAGCAAAGGGTTTATTTATAAATTTTGGTACTACAAGAAAAACCATATTTGATGAAAATAGAGGTATGTCCAGTTATGGAGCATTAAAGGGGCGATTAGGAGCGGAAGATAGTATGGACTCAAATCTAATTAACACAAATAGAACAGTCTTACCACTAAAGCCCTTAAGTGTTGAAGAAATCTATACATTACTAGAAAACTTAAACAATATATATAATATATTTTACAAAGATAATATTAATTTGTCTACTGATAATATAAAAATGTACATGGAAGAACAATTAAATAGACCGGGATCAGCTGAATTTTTGACTCCACGTGCAGTAATTAAGGATTATTTAGAGATTTTAGATTTAGTAAGACAAAATCCGGGAGAAAGTATTGATAATATAATATATGTGAAATTTGGTAAAGTGCCTATGCCTGTAATGAAAGACGAAGCCAATACAGATGATGAAATCGAGGTTTTATAATGGATAGCTATAATCTATTAAAAAGAGAAATAAGGCAATATATATATGATGAAGGTTGGGAATCCTTGAGAAGCATTCAAGAGGCTTCTATAAAACAAGTCTATAATACAGAGAATAATTTAATACTAGCAGCACCAACAGCTTCTGGAAAAACAGAAGCTGCCTTTTTACCTGCTATCAACTCAGTAGAGGATTGGGATTCAGGTCTAAAAATTGTGTATATATCCCCACTAATAGCATTGATCAACGATCAGTTTAAAAGAATTTATGAATTGTGTAAGTATATGGATATACCAGTTACATCTTGGCATGGAGAAGCGTCTAGAGCAGCTAAAAATAAGTTATTAAAAAATCCTAAAGGTATACTTCTAATAACTCCAGAATCTATAGAAGCAATGTTATCCTTAAGACCAGGTGAGGCAAAGGAATTATTTAAAGGTACAGAATGGCTAATCGTAGACGAAATACATAGTTTTCTAGAAAACAATAGGGGGATTCAGCTTAGGTCGCTTCTGGAGAGAATAAAATTATATATGGAAAAAGACCCAAGATTTATAGGGATGTCTGCCACATTAAACAGGGATGACTATAAAGATGTTAAGAGTTTCTTTGTAAGTAATCGAGTTACCAATGTATTGTTGGATAGTAGTAAAAACCTATTAGAAACCACAAAATCTTATTATGAATCTAATATAAAGAAAGAATCAAGAGAGGCACTAGAGGAGATCTATGATTATTCACAAAAAGAATCCATGTTAGTATTTCCAAACTCAAGGAGCGAAGTAGAAAGATTATCCGTTGGGCTTATAAAATTGGGAAAACAAAGGGCTACCCATACTAAATACTTTGCACACCACTCCTCTGTAAGTAAGGATATGAGATTAACTGCTGAGGAGTTTGCAAAAAATAGTAGAAGGGGAGAACTATTTACAATTTGTGCCACATCTACCTTGGAACTAGGAATTGATATTGGTTCTGTAGATAGTATAGTCCAATATAATGCACCACATTCTGTAGCAAGCTTAGGACAAAGACTGGGGCGAAGTGGTAGACATACGAGAAAAAACATACTACATTTTATAGCCACAGATGAATGGTCTTTACTACAGGGATTAGCTGCATTATCTCTTTATGAAGAAGGCGTTATAGACAGATTTAGTCCAATAATTAAACCTTATGACGTTTTAGCACACCAAACCATATCTATTCTTTTAGAAAATTCAGGAATTCCTTATAATGAATTAAAAAATCTAATAAGTAAATTTAACTGTTGGCAAGGTATCGATGATAATGAATATCTAGATTTACTAGAGTATTTACTAGAGGAAAAATATATAGAAATATTAGAGAATGAAGCTATTACAGGGACTACAACTGAAAAACTTTTAAGAGGAAGTGAATTCTTTGCTCATTTTGAAACCCAGAATAACTTTATTATCTATAATAGCCAAAAAAAGATAGGAGAAATTCCACTTTCCCCTAGTGTTCAAATAGGAGTGAATATTTTCTTATCGGCACAGGTCTGGAAGATAGTAGATATAGATTTAAGGAGCAAAAAAATATATGTG
>CAYOFC010000008.1:24017-26755 GCA_964403265.1 uncultured Tissierella sp.
CAGTAGATGGAAATCCTCCAATGTTTCTCGGAGATGGGGGTAATATAACAAATGAAATTAGAAATAGGATGAAGGCTATATTAGAGGATGATAACTACTGGGTTGATTACAATAGGAACCTTAAAGAAGTTTTATATAAACTTTCAGTTGAGAATCTTAGATATAAAAAGTTTCAGTGGGTTGAAAAGAATGATAAGATAGGGCTTAGAACTTTTCAAGGAACAAAGATTAATAGAACTTTGGAATTATTACTTAATATTTTGGATGGAAGTTCCAGTTATAAACTTGAGGATAAAGAAACATTTATAAGTGGTCCAAATATAAAGGAAGATATAGATAAAGTTATAGAAAAAGATTATACTGAACCAGATTTATTTCTATATTTGAAAAGTAATCCTCAAGTAGTAGAACTATATTTATCGTCTAATAAATATAGAATATTACTACCTGAAAATTTAAAAATAAAGTATATAATTAATAATAAACTGGATTTAGAAGGTGTGAGGGAGTACTTACAGTATTAGGATTTATTCAGCATTAACAAAATATGATTAGAAGAGGGTAATGCTAATGGCAAAAAAGAGAAGAAAAAATAAGAAGAGTATTGATTCTAATATTTGGACAGAAGAAGAATATGATGAATATATGGCAGATCTATATGGATTAGAATACATTGCTGGATATACTGAATCTGGAGTACCTTATGGAATTGTTAAAGAAGAAAAACAAGTGAGTGAACCAATAGTAGTCTTGAGCCAGTACCTATGTTATAATCAACCTAAGATTAACTTTTAGATTGAAAAGTACTAGGAGGACAATAATGAAATCCATAAGAAATATGGGTAAAAAGAAAATAACCCTTGATGAAATATCAAAATTATATAAATTGGACGACTATCAATCCTTAGTAAACTTTATAATAGAGAAAATAGAAGCTGGTTTTATAAAACCCATAAGAAATTCTGGAACCAATGGGAAAACTCCGGCACTATATAATGGATATAGAGTTATTTATTTAGAGGTTGATAATCGGGAGTACAAGAATGAGCTAATGTTTCATCTTCATTCTTCGTTGAGGATAGATTATTATTTGAAAAATCTTAAGAAATACAAGGAAGATAGAGAATATATTTTGAAATTTAGTAAATACATATCTAATTATAAGGAGCTTTTAGATGAGCCAGTATCTATAAATGAAAGAAGTTTTGAAATCTGGGGAAGAGAAAAGTATCTACAAAGAGAAGGTGGACTTAGACTTTTAAAAAACCTAGGTGTTTTACTAGAAGAATTAAATGTATATGAAACCACTGAGCCACTTTCCTATTATTCACATCACAAGAATATCCCACAAAACGTATTGATTTTGGAAAATAAGGATACATTTTATAGTATGAGAAGACATTTAATAAAGGGTAATAAGACTATACTTGGTCTTCCAATAGGCACTTTGATATATGGAAAAGGAAAAGGCATAAGCAAATCCTTTAAGGACTTTACATTCTGTGTTGAACCATACTTAAGTGATAAATCAAACCAAATAATCTATTTTGGAGACTTAGATTATGAAGGAATTTTAATTTATGAGCAACTAACCAAAGTATTTATGGATGAAACATCTATTAAACCATTTAATGAGGCATATATACATATGCTAAAAAAAGCTAATAAGGGTGATTTACCTGAAATGAAAGAAGGACAGAACAAGAATATAGGGGATCGTTTCTTAGAATCATTTGAAGAAAAGTATAAGGCTGAAATCTTAGAAATATTAGGTGGAAACAAGTATATACCACAAGAAATACTAAGTAATAGAGACTTTTAGGAGGGCTTATGGAACTTTCTTTTTTAAATAATTTCCCAAAGCGAATGAAAAATGTGGGCTCATATGCCTTTTTATTTAGAAATAGCATGTCCAAGACCACGTGGAAGCAATATGGATTTGAGGATTTTTATGAACAAACCAATATGATATTTATAGTTTTATTATTTATTATGGAGCAATCCTTAAAGGATGAGCCATGTACCATGGATGATATCGGCGGATTTATAGATATGATAAATATGAAAAGCTTCAAAAAACCTATTTCCTATGAAGAATGTAAGGAATTAGGTGATTTTATCATAAATGTAATCTTAGGAAACCAAGGGAAGACTATGTACTTTAATGGATATGATTTCCAAGAGGGCGAGTATAATAACATACATATAAGCTTTATAAATAACAAACCTATATATATTGAGGGCGAGGTTAGAAGGACATCATATTATTTAACCGATGACGGATATAATCTTATGCTATCCACATTGGAAATGGAAAGCAATATGCTATTAACTATTCATGAAATGATATTTAAACTTCATATAGAGAAGGCATCTTATGATAAGGCAGTGGATGATGTAAAAAATATATTTAATCAGCTTCGTATTCAGTATCAACGTATTAGAGAAGCCATGAGAAAGATTAAGCAAAACGCCTTAAGCTATTCTGTATTGGATTACAAGTTATTATTGGAGGAAAACCTTGAGACAATAGGAGATACAAGTAGGAAGTTTTCAGGATATAGAGACAATATAAGGGATAGAGCAAAGGAGCTAGAAGAACAGGATATCAATATAAAGAAATTGGACAAGAAAGATACTGAAAACTTTAAAAATTTAAAGGTCATTGAGGATTATTTAAGTCGTACAATAGATGAACATCAACAAATACTAAAAAAACATTTTGAAATAAAATCCTT
>CAYOFC010000009.1:0-26657 GCA_964403265.1 uncultured Tissierella sp.
CAAGATGGAACTGTTATTGCAGGTCCAGACATTATTTCAAGAGGATTTGTATATGTAAGGGAATCTGAGGATCTAATGGAAGCAGCAAAAGATGTAGTTAAGAGAGTTTTAGAAGACTGTGAGAAGAAAAGAATCACAGATTGGGCTACTTTAAAGTTTAATATCAGAGATGCCCTAAGAGGATATCTATATGAAAAGATAAAGAGAAATCCAATGATATTGCCGATTATAATGGAAGTATAATTGACTAGACTTTGACACATTATTAGTCAATTTGAACTGTAAGAAAAATCCTATCCCTGGTATAGAACTCTATACCAGGGATTTATATTTGTTATATTTCCTAATCATGTTATAATATTATAAGTGACAAAAATCTACTATTTTTTACTTTTATAACTATATACTGAGGTGATATAATTGGCCAAAACTAAATCCAGAAATAAAGGCTTTTCAATAGCTTTATTTTTGACTATAATACTTGCTATTGCAGCAATTTTAGGTATCAATTTTATTAATAAGAGCTTAAGACCAGTATCCTTAGTTGATACACAGGTAGTCTCCATAGAAGTTTTACCAGGAAGTTCTACTGAAAAAATTGCTAGGCTTCTACATGAAAATGAATTAATTCGTAATACATTTATTTTTAAATATAAAGTAAAGGATATGGGAGTAGGAACTTCCCTTAAGGCTGGTAAGTATAATTTAGACAAATCTATGGATCTTGTAGAAATAATAGATAGCTTGACTAAAGGAGTTAAGTCTGACAATACAGTTAGATTTACTATACCAGAAGGTTATGAATTGGGGCAGGTTGCCAATAAATTATCTGATGAGGGGATAGCTAATTATGACAGGTTTATGGAATTAGTGGGCAAGAAATCCAATTTTGAGGAAGACTATACTTTTTTAAAAGAGATTGATGATGGACAATCATTGGAAGGTTTCTTATTCCCATCAACATATGAAATTTTTCAATTAGCTACGGAAGAAGAAATTATTAATAAGATGTTAGCTGAGTTTGAAAAAGTTTATGAGTCAGAACTAAAGCCTAAATTAGATGAATTTAATTTTAGTCTTAATGAATTAGTGACCTTAGCTTCAATAATTGAAAGGGAAGGAAAACTGGATGATGAAAGACCTATTATGTCAGGAGTTTTTCATAATAGGCTTAACATAGGTATGAAATTAGAATCATGTGCAACTGTGCAATATATACTAGGTGAGCGCAAAGAAAACCTATCAATAGCAGAAACCCAAACACCATCTCCTTACAATACTTATATAAACCAAGGATTACCACCTGCACCTATAGCATCACCTGGGAAAGTATCACTAGTATCAGCAGTTAACCCTGCAGAAGTTGACTATCTTTTCTTTGTTCTTACAGGAACAGATGGAAGCCATACATTTACCAAGACTTACGGTGAACATTTGCAAGCGAAACCAAATAATTAATTAGGAGATTTAAATTGACAAATATTAATGAAGAATATATAGATGAGTATTTAAGAGATTTAGTACCAAAGAATAAAGACTTTTTAGTAACCATGGAAGAATATGCAGAAAAAAATCATGTTCCTATTGTACAAGCTGAAGTAGCTCAATTGATGAAGGTTCTATTAAGATCTAATAAACCTAAGAAGATATTAGAGATAGGTACTGCAATTGGTTACTCAGCATTAGTTATTGCAGATACTTTAGGTGGAGATTGTCATATTACTTCTATCGAGCGTAGAGAAGATATGATTGGATTGGCAGAAGATTTCATATCTAGAACACCTTATAAGGAAAATATCAACATTATACATGGTGATGCCAATGAAGTATTGGATAGTATTGAAGGTTCATATGATTTAATATTTATGGATGCAGCTAAAGGCCAGTACATGGAGTTTTTCGAAAAATGTACAAATCTACTAAGACCTGGTGGTATGATTATAGCCGACAATGTTTTATTTAGAGGTATGGTTGCTTCAGATGAATTGGTAATAAGAAGAAAGATAACCATAGTTAAAAGATTAAGGAAGTTCTTAAAATACATTAATGAAGTGGAAGGTTTTACATCTTCTGTTATTCCTATAGGAGATGGAGTTGCTTTAATTTACAAGGAGGATAAAAATTTTGAAGAAGATAGAACTATTAGCACCAGCAGGTGGTTTAGAAAAATTAAAGATGGCAATTAGTTATGGAGCAGATGCAGTGTATTTAGGTGGGGAAGCCTTTGGTTTAAGAAAAGCTTCAAAGAACTTTACCATTGATAAAATAAGTGAGGGTATTAAATTTGCCCATGACAGAGGTAAAAGAGTATATGTTACATTAAATATTATTCCCCATAGCAAGGATTTAATAGGATTAGAAGAATATGTTGCTGAATTATATAATATTGGTGTAGACGCAGTTATTGTATCTGATCCAGGTATGTACACAATTATAAAAAATACAGTACCAGATTTGGAAATACACATAAGCACACAAGGTAGTGTAACTAATGCTGCAACTATTAATTTCTGGCATAGTTTAGGTGCTAGTAGGGTAGTGCTTGCAAGAGAACTATCCCTAAAGGAAATTGAAGAGATACGAACTAAAGTTTCAGATGATATGGAAATAGAGACTTTTGTACATGGGGCTATGTGTATGTCTTATTCAGGAAGATGTCTGCTAAGCAATTACATGACTGGAAGAGATGCAAACATGGGGGATTGTGCCCACCCATGTAGATATAAGTATCATCTAGTAGAAGAAAAAAGACCAGGGGAATATTTTCCTATATACGAAGACGATGAAGGTACATTTATTTTTAACTCTAAGGATTTATGCATGATACCCCATATACCAGAATTAATTAAATCAGGAATAAATAGCTTTAAGATAGAGGGAAGGGTAAAGAGTTCATACTATGTGGCAACAGTTATTAGGTCCTATAGAATGGCTATAGATTCATATTACAATGATCCAGATAACTATGAATTTAAAGAAGAGTGGTTAGATGAAATCAAAAAAGCAAGTCATAGAGATTTTACTACAGGCTTTTATTTCGGAAAGCCTACTGAAGAAGCGCAAATATATGACTCTAGTTCATATATAAGAGGCTATGATTTTGTAGGTATGGTACTTGACTATGATAAGGAAAGCAAAATAGCTACTGTAGAACAAAGAAATAGGATGTTTGTAGGAGATGAAGTTGAAATATTTGGACCAGGAACAGATCATTTTACACAAAAAATTGAGAATTTATGGGATGAGGAAGGGGCAGCTATAGAAGTGGCTCCACATCCACAACAAATTATTAAGATAAAAATGGATCAAGAGGTAGATAGATATTTCTTAATAAGAAAAAATAAAGGAGAGTGATCTATGTGGGTAGACCGATACTCATAGGTATAACTGGAGGTACGGGCTCGGGAAAGTCAACTGTATCTAAGGAAATCTTTAAATCAATTGATGAAACTGATGTTGTTGTAATAGAGCAAGACTCATATTATAAGGATCAAAGTCATTTGTCCTTTGAAGAAAGGGTAAAAACAAACTATGATCACCCTTTAGCCTTTGATAATGAATTATTGGTAGAACATCTAAAGGATCTATTAGATAGGAAATCTATTGAAAAGCCAATATATGATTTTGAAAAACATAATAGAAAAAAAGAAACTATAACAATTGAGCCAAGAGAGATAATTATTCTAGAAGGTATACTTATTTTGTCTGAAAAGGAAATTAGGGATTTATTGGATATTAAAATATTTGTTGATACAGACTCAGATGTAAGGGTTATTCGCAGGATTTTAAGGGATATTAAAGAGAGGGGTAGGACGCTGGATTCAGTTATATTACAATATATGGAGACTGTAAGACCAGCTCATCTACAATTTATTGAACATACTAAGAGATATGCAGATATAATCATACCAGAAGGTGGATATAATAAGGTTGCAATTGACCTTATAGTGTCAAAAATTAATTCAATATTATCAAAAAAATAGTTTAAAGAATACTTCCCATTTTAAGTGTTAATAATAAAAATGGGAGGTTTTTTTATGGAGCGAAATTCAAATTGTTTTAAGAAAAGAACTATATTTATGGGAGTAGGAATTACGATTATATTCTTGCTATTGTCATTAAGACTTTATTATCTCCAGTTTATAAGATCTGAAGAACTAACATCTGGAGCAATAAATCAAAGGGGAAAGAAAATATTTATCTCATCAAAAAGAGGAACAATTTATGATAGAAATACTACCCCATTAACTAATAGTGAAAAAGTATCTACTTTAATTGTTCAAAGGCAGCAACTACTAGATGATAAAGAACTATATAAGCGGGTTCAAACTAAAACAACACTTTCCTTAAGGGAATTTTATAATAGGGTGAATTCTAATGAAAGCCTTTTAACTATACCTATGGAGAAAGATTTTGCATTAAAGGATGATAAGAATAACCTTTTTTTAGTAGATATAGAGAATAGATATACTAAAGATAATTTGCTATCCCATGTTATTGGATACATAAACAAATCGGACAATCGTGGTGAAGCTGGCATAGAAAAGGTATTTGATGAATATTTAAATATAGATTCATCTGATTCATTTATTATAGAATATGACAAATCAAGATCTATGATACTTGATGGATCCTATCATGTAAATCAAGAGCAGGACCCTAATAATCCATCAGGAGTCAAGTTAACCATAGATAAGAAAATCCAAGAATTAGTTGAAAAAATAATTGATAAGGAAAATTTAAACGGTTCTGTGATAGTTGCAGATATAGACTCTTCAAATATACTTGCTATGGTATCTAGGCCTAATTTTGATCAAAATAATATACAGGATTACTTTAATGATGAGAATATGGCCTTGTATAATAAAGCAATACAAGTTGGATATCCACCAGGATCTATATTTAAAATAGTAGTATTACTAGCTGGTCTAGAAGTAGATCCAGGTGTAATTAAGGATCAATATTATTGCAATGGATATGAAGAGATAAATGGTATAAGGATAAACTGTAGTGGAAAACATGGTAATATTTCATTAGAAGATGGCTTTGCTAAGTCCTGTAATGTTGTATTTATTCAGTTAGCACAGAATATAGGAACAAGTGAAATAATTGATATGGCTAAATTACTCGGTTTTGGTGAAAAAATAAATATTGGCTTACTTGAAGAAACATCAGGCAATCTACCTAAGGGAGATGAATTATTGGGAGCAGCGGTAGGAAATATAGCTATAGGACAAGGAAATATTGAAACTACACCACTCCAAATTACAAACATGATGTTAACAATAATGAATAAAGGCATAAATAAACCGCTAAATATTATTGAAGGAATAACTAATAAGGAAGGATATGTGCTTAAGGAATACAATATAGATGATGAAAAGAGACTTATATCAGAGGAGAATGCAATTAAAGTAATTAAGATGCTTAGGGAAGTAGTAAAATCAGGCACTGGAAGAAATATAGAGCTAGAGGATTTAGGTGGAAGTGGAGGTAAAACAGGATCAGCTGAAGGAGTATTGGATCAAAGGCATATAATCCACGGATGGTTTACTGGTTACTTTCCATCCAAGAACCCTAAGTACCTTGTGACTGTTGTTATTGAAGAAGCAGACTCTGGTTCTAGGACTGCAGCACCAATTTTCGAGAAGATTATTAAAGAAATTCAAAAAATAAATTTATAATTTTTACTTGTACTAGCACAACTGCCTTCAATGAATAATATACTAATATACATTGGAGGTGGTGTGGGTGAGCAATAGACTGATAAAATATTTAAACTATCTTTTAAAACATTTTACAATTTTATGTGGATATATGATAAATTCTAATTCATTTCCTCAACCCTTGTCTAGGGAGGAAGAAGAGAAATATTTAGGATTATTTGCTGAGGGAGATGAGGGAGCAAGGCAAGTTTTAATTGAAAGGAACTTACGCTTAGTTGCCCATATTGTAAAGAAGTATAATAACACAGGCAAAGATATGGATGATTTAATTTCTATTGGTACTATTGGGTTGATTAAGGCGATTAGTACATATGATCCAAAAAAAGGAACAAGATTAGCAACTTATGCATCAAGGTGTATTGATAATGAAATTCTAATGACCATTAGATCTAATAAAAAAATTAAAATGGAATATTCACTACAAGAGCCTATAGGAACTGATAAGGAAGGAAATGAAATAAATCTGCTGGATATTTTAGGTACAGATGGAGAAGAAGTGCTAAATGAAGTTGATTTAAGGCTTCAAACAAAGAAGCTATACAAGGCCATTGATAGATGTTTAAAAGACAGAGAGAGGGTAATTATTCAGCTTAGATATGGTTTAATAGATGGAGACTGTAAAACCCAAAGGGAGATTGCGGGGTTATTAGGTATATCTAGATCCTATGTTTCCCGAATCGAAACAAGGGCAATTAATAAATTGCTAAAAGAAATGAATAAAATATAACGGCTCGGAAAATTTTTATTTTTCGAGCCGTTATCTTAATGCTATCTAACAGTAGTTTTATTGATATTGTTATTAGTGTTAGGTGTTATATCTCTTATTAATTGTCTTATATCTTCGGTAAATCCCTCTATAGGATTACCTTGGAAGATACTATTTGACATAGTTTGAATTCTATTGGTCATATCAGGATCAGTTGTCACTGATACATTATTTATATTAGAACTCTCTGTAACTATGCCGCGGATTTTTTGTCTTAGGGCGTTTGTCATAGTTCCTTGGGTATTACCTCTTAGTGAACATCCTACTAATGCTGTATCCTCAGAGATAACAACAGATGCTTTATCTACTTCTGGTAATTCGGCTATTTTTTTTGCAATTTCATTTGCTCTAGTAGCCATATTTCCAAAATTAGTAGACATACCATTGGATCTAGTCATACCATCGTTTAAATTGTTATTAACACCGTTGTTAATTCCGTTATTAATACCATTTAAACCATTGTCAAAGCCATTTAAACCATTATCAAAACCATCGTTTAATAATGAATCATTGGTACCACTCATACCATTATTTAATCCATTATTATCCCATCTATCGCCAATCCTAGTTTGTGTAGTTAGTCTGTTGTTTCTGTTATTCATTCCAGTGTCATTTACATTATCTGCTGGAGTACAACCAACCATGGCAACCGATAGAACTAACAATAAAGCGAAGATACTAAATTTATTTATTTTCAAATTATCCACCTCCTATAAATAGTCTTACACTTTAAGGTTTTTTTATTTGGACTAATTTTTAATTAATTTGGATAAAGTAACCTTATTCAATCATAATAGATGTTATCATAAATGATAGTGTTTCATTTTGGACGATTTATAGTATAATGAGACTAAAAGATCGATATTGTTTGAAAATTATAATAAATATATTGAATTTAAAAATATTTTTAAGAAAAAGAAGGAGTTTTAAAAGAAATGTATAATTAATATATAGAGAGTTATTAATTACATTTATTATAAAGGATGATATCATGCAAAAATCAAATTTAAAGCTTGGAGAATTATTATTATATTTGGGTAAAATTAATAACGAGCAATTTGAGTCTGCACTAACTGAACAGAAATTTACTAATAAAAAGTTTGGTGAAATATTAGTAGAAAAGGAATGGGTTACAGCAACTGATATTGTAGAAGCTTTGAAATACCAATTAGGGTTTCCTAGAGTAGACCTAAGCAAATTTGAAATCAACTATCAAGTGGTGACACTAATACCTGAAACAATTGCTAGAAAGTATAAGGTTATTGCCATTGATAAAAAGGATGATAAACTAGTAGTTGCAATGGTAGATCCTTTAAATTTTTTTGCGGTCGATGACATTAAACTATATACGAAAATGGAATTAGAGCTTGTAATTTCTACAAATCTGGATATATCTAGGGCAATTGATAAATATTATAGTGGAGAATCTACAAAGAGGCTCCTTGAAGAGTTCAAAGAAAGCAATTCTCCCTTTGATAATGAGGATATAGAAGACTCTGAAATGTTAGAAGTTACTTCAGCCCCAATAGTTAGGTTGTTAAACTCTATAATTGAACAAGCTGTAAGAAGCAGAGCTTCTGATATACATATAGAACCATATGATGATAAGATTAGAATTAGATTTAGAATAGATGGAGACTTAATCGAAATCATGACACTACCTAGTAACAACTTATCTCCTATTGTTACTAGGATAAAAATAATTGGAAAGATGAATATTGCAGAAAAGAGATTGCCTCAAGATGGTAGGGTTGAAGGCATTATTAATGATAAAGAGGTAGATATGAGAATATCTTCTTTGCCTACAGTTTATGGTGAAAAAATAGTTATTAGATTATTAGATAAAACTAATTTCAACTTCTCAAAGGAAACTTTAGGATTTAGTAAAAAAAACTTACAATTATTTGACAATATTTTGGCTCAACCTTATGGTATGATATTAGTAACAGGACCTACTGGTAGTGGTAAATCTACAACTTTGTATACCATTTTAAAAGAATTAAACAAAATTGAAAAAAACATAATAACAGTTGAAGACCCAGTTGAGTATAAGCTAACAGGCATAAATCAAGTTCAAGTTAATACAAAAGCTGGCTTAACATTTGCTACAGGTTTAAGGTCTATTCTTCGCCAAGATCCAGATACTATTATGGTAGGTGAAATTAGAGATAGTGAAACAGCAGAAATTGCCATAAGGGCAGCTATTACTGGCCATTTAGTTTTATCAACCCTTCATACAAATGATAGTCCATCGACTATAGCTAGACTTGTAGATATGGGTATAGAACCTTACCTGGTTTCATCTGCCGTAATAGGTATAGTATCTCAAAGGCTGGTGAAAAAACTGTGTGATAAATGCAAAGAGCCTTATAAAGCATCTTATTCTGAAAAAAAAATGCTTGCAATATCAGAAGATGAAGAATTGACCCTATACAAACCTATCGGTTGTAATGTATGTAATCAAGGGTTTAGAGGAAGAATGGCTGTTCATGAGCTAATGCCTGTTGATGAGAGTTTAAGAAGATTAATCGACTCTGGTGCAAATATTGATGATATAAGATCTAAGGCAATTAAAGATGGTATGAATACATTGTTACAAGCTGCATCAGAACTTGCTTTAACTGGTCATACATCATATGATGAGGTTATTAGAGTAGGTTATACATTAGGATAGGAGTGACTTAAATGAATTTGTTTGACATAGTTAATCTAGGAACTGAAAAATTTGCATCTGATATACATGTTACTGTTGGTAGGCCAATTACACTTAGGATAAATGGAGAACTAACTTCAATCGGTGAAAAGACACTGACACCAGGAGATACAAAATCCTTGGTCTTTGAGGCCTTAAGTGAAAGCCTACTAGAAGAATTGGAGGAAAAAGGGGAAGTGGATTCTTCTTATTCAAGCCCTGGAGTAGGTAGATATCGTATCAATGCCTTTAAACAAAGGGGTAGCTATGGGATGGTATTAAGAATTATTCCTTTAGATATTCCTACTATGGAATGGCTTGGACTGCCTGATGTAGTCAAAGATTTGGCTAGGCTCCGTAGGGGTTTAGTATTGGTAACAGGTCCAACAGGTAGTGGTAAATCAACTACATTAGCATCTATGGTTGATTTGATTAATCAAGAAAGAAACTGCCATATTCTTACTCTTGAAGATCCAATTGAATACCTGCACAAACACAATCAAGCTTTGGTTACCCAAAGAGAAGTAGGCAGTGATACTTTTAGTTTTGCCAATGGGTTAAGGGCTGTACTTAGGCAAGACCCAGATGTAATTCTTGTGGGGGAAATGAGGGACTTAGAAACTATCTCCATTGCTCTTACTGCAGCTGAGACAGGTCATTTGGTTTTATCAACTCTTCACACGTCAGGGGCCGCAAAAACTATAGACAGAATTATAGATGTATTTCCACCTCACCAACAGCAGCAGGTTAGGGTACAACTATCTTCAGTATTACAGGGTATAATATCTCAACAATTACTTCCAAAAGTCCCTGGGGATGGAAGGGTAGGAGCATATGAGGTAATGATAGCTACACCAGCCGTAAGAAACCTTATACGAGAAGATAAGATACATCAAATAGATACGTCTATTCAAACAGGGGCAAATTACAAGATGCAAACTATGGACAACTCTTTACTAGACTTATTTAAAAGAGGCGCTATATCCAAAGATACAGCCTTAACAAATGCTATAAATAAGGAGCATGTTAGAAAATTTATTTTGTAGAGGGATACTATGATATTTAAATATAAAGCAGTGACAAAAAATGGTGAACCTATAGAAGGATTTTTTGAGGCGAATGAAGAGTCTGATGTCTTATCTATGTTAAAGGGTAATAATTATCTGCCTATATCAGTAGAAAGAGATGTAGGGGCTGATGCACAAATATCACTATTTTCTTCCAAGGTTAAAAAAAAGGACTTAGCAGTATTTTGTAGACAATTTTACACAATGGTGGATGCAGGTATTGGTATAGTCAAGTGTTTTGATATATTGGAAGCCCAAGCTGAAAGCAAAGCATTAAAAAATGCACTAGCCACTGTATATGAAGATGTTCAGAAAGGCTTTACAATATCAGAGGCCATGAAAAAACATCAAAAAGTATTTCCACCTATACTTATAAATATGATAGAAGCAGGAGAAGTAAGTGGTAATTTAGATACTATTTTAGAAAGAATGGCTAAGCATTTTGAACAAGAGAATAAATTAGAAAATAAAATTAAATCTGCATTAATATATCCTATTGTTTTAATAGTTGTTACAATTGCAGTGATTATATTTATGTTGGTTGCAGTATTGCCAACATTTATTGGAATGTTTGACGGTAGCGGTGTTGCCCTACCATGGCCAACACAGTTTATATTGGATGTGAGCTCATGGCTACAAAATTATTGGTATATCTTTGGCAGTGGCATCATAATTATTTTTGGTGGACTCCTTTACTTTGGAAGTAGGGTTGAAGGTAGAAGGTTTATTGATGGGCTAAAGATAAAAATACCAGGGATAAGAGTAACTAATGTAAAAATAATTACATCAAGGTTCACAAGAACATTGTCTACACTCTTAAGTTCAGGGATTCCATTGCTTCAGGCTCTGGAGGTAGTAGGTAGGGTCTTAAACAATATAGCTGTGCAAGACAAGCTTATCAATAGTATGGATGGTATTAGGCAGGGTGTATCCCTTTCACGGGCTGTAAGGACCATTGAAATATTCCCGCCAATGGTTGACTCAATGATAAAGGTTGGTGAAGAATCAGGAGCTTTAGATGACATATTGTCAAAGACCGCGGATTTCTATGATGATGAGGTAGAGACCAGTCTTCAAAGAATGACAACCTTAATAGAGCCAATACTTTTAGTAGGTATGGCAGTAGTCATAGGTTTCATAGTAATAGCCATGGCATTACCAATGTTTGATATGGTAAATACAATTTAATCAAGGCTTTAATAAATTTATATATTAATGCAAAAATAAAAAGGGAGGGACTTTAAATGCTAAAATGGATTAAGAAAAAAAGAAACAAAAAAGGTTTTACACTTATTGAGTTAGTAGTGGTAATAGCTATACTAGGCATACTAGCATCCATTGCAGTCCCAAGATTAGGAGGATTTAGATCAAATGCTGAAGAAGCAGCAGATAAGGCATCAGCTGCAACTATAGCCAAGGCTGCTGAAATGTATATTGCTGCTGGAAAATCATTAGGTGATTTAGTAGGTGAGGAGTCAGACTGGGAAGCAAAATTAACAGCAGAAGATATTGGGTTAATCGATGGAGACTTGAAACCCCAAAAATCAGGAAAAACTAATTTTTTCTTAGAATATGAGGACCATATGTTTAAAGTTCGCTATGATGATAATAAAGGAGACCGCCTTTACCCAGAAAATATAAAAGCACCTGAAGCACCTTAACAATCTAAACTGTAGGGCATAGCCCTACAGTTATACTGAATTTTTTTCAAGAAAAATTATTATATTCAAAATTTTTTATGGGAGCATGATATGAATTTTATTGTCTTTATTTATGGATTACTAATTGGATCTTTTATTAATGTATTGGTATATAGAATACCTAGGAAGGAGAGTATAGCTTTTCCCTCCTCCCATTGTCCTAGATGTAATACCAAACTAAAATGGTATGATAATATACCATTGCTCAGTTATATATTTCTTAAAAGCAAATGCAGGTATTGTAATGATAAAATATCAATACAATATCCCCTAGTTGAAATTTTTAATGGAATTATTTATTTAATTTTATTTAGTCATTTTGGTGTTAGTATTGATTTTGTATTTTATGCTTTAATGAGTTCGGTATTAATTGCTATTGCCTTCATTGATATTAGAGAGATGATAATCCCTGATTCTTTAGTGATTAGTATTTTAGTACTATCTATAGTCCAAAAGGGACTTAATTATTATTTATACAATATAGTTCCAGACATTTTAGGTAGTCTAGGAGGATTAGTATTAGCAGGAGGATTATTTTTCCTAATAGTGGTTATATCACAAGGCGGAATGGGTGGAGGAGATGTTACTTTAATTGGAGCCTTAGGCTTTGTTCACGGGATTAGATTAATTCTTTTAAACATTCTACTATCATTTGTTTCTGGGGCTATTATATCCGTATTTTTATTAGTCACAAAAATAAAAACCAAGAAGGATCCGATTCCATTTGGGCCATTTATTATATTCGCATCATTTATAGTGCTCTTGTATGGTAACAATATTATCGATTGGTATTTAAATTTTTTTATTTAATTTATTAGATTATTAAACTGGGGGATTTTACATCTTGAGTATCTCCCAATATCCTTTAATATAAATAACTTCAAGATTTTTTCCTAGGGTTTATAATAGCCTAATACACTTGTTACTTAAAGGGGGAATTTTTATGGGAAGATTTTACAACAAGAAACATATCTCAATAGATATTGGTGCTAGAGAGATAAAAATAGTTGAAGGAAAAGCGACAAAAAAGAACCTAGTAATACAAGATGCATTTACTATTAAGATTCCTAAAGATATTTATTTTGATGGTAAGATTTTAAATATAGAAGAATTAAGTTATCTTTTGAAAACTTCTTTTAAGGATAGGAAGGTAATGTCTAGTATGGTAACTATTGTTGTAAACTCTTCTAATATAATAACTAGAGAGATTTCTCTACCCAAAGTGTCTGATTCTGAAATAGAATCCATACTTAAATATCAAGCTGAGGACTATATACCTATAGAACCAGAGGACTATATATTCCAGCATATCCATTTAGGCTCAATATTTGATGAAGGTGTAGAAAGACTTAGTCTATTATTAATAGCAATTCCTAAAGGTCTTGTAAAGTCTCATTTCAATTTAATAAATAACATAGGCTTTAAACCTAAAGTAATGGATTTTCAAGGACATGCCATAGGCAAATTATTCAACTATAATGACATGTTCAATGAATCTTGTTTAGCCAAAGGTAAGGCTATTGCATCTATAGATATGGGTTATGAGAATACTAAAGTGAATATAATCCTGCATGGGACACTTAGGGTATCGAGGGTAATTAACACAGGTTTATTCCATTTGATAAAGGATATTCAAATGAATTTGGATTTAGCTGAGGAAGAGTTACTAGATAGAATTAAAGATATAGATTTGTCGGAAGAGGCTGGACTTGGGGATATAGAGAATACTTTTATAACAAATTCTATAAATAATATATTAAGCACCATGCTGGAAGCCATAGATATAGTAATAAAATATTACAACACTAGGGATAGAAGTAATGAAATAGATTATATTGTTTTGCAAGGTGGACTATCTAATATTAATGGTTTAGAAACTAGATTTAGCAGATACTTCAACATTAATGCCGTAAAACTATATTCTTTTGATAGAATAAAATCCAATGAAGATATGGGAACTTATTCTAATGCTATAGGTGGGCTTATTAGATTAGACGAGGTGTAGACATGAAAGATTTGAATTTTTTTGATACATATATAGAAAAAAAAGATTTTAATGATTATAAGCAATGGATTACATTTACTATTTTTGGACTTATCCTGTTAGCCTTAACATCCAAAGGAATGGTTAATCATATCAAAATCAAAAGACTTAATAAGGAAGTTAATCGGCTAAAGGTGATTGTTGAAAATCCTGAAACAATCTCTAGGGTCAACTCTATTAGGGAAAAAGAAGAAGAAACCCACGTATTTAAAGAGGAGCTTAATAAAATAAAACTTCTTGATGAACTAATAGAAGAAGAAGATATAATTAGTGGAGATTTCTTATATTTAATATCATCCAGATTGCCAGAGGATACCTTCTTAACATCACTTAGCGTATCTTCAAAGGAAATGAATCTTGTTGGTATAGCTCAGAATACATGGAGTGTGGCTGAATTTGGCAAAGGTCTTGAATACATAAAAGAAGTAGATGAAATTTTTATATCAGATATAGGTCGAGAAAGTGATTTTTACCATTTTAATATAAATGTATTTCTTAAGGGGGAAGTCACAGATGGAGAGTAAGACTAGCAAAATAAAAAGCAAATCAAGACCCCTTACGAAAAATGAAAAGTTCTTAATTACCGCATTGGGGCTGGTATTAGTATTTTGGATGTTTTTCAAATTTATCTTCGACCCACAAGCTGGAAAATTAGAAGAACTTGAAAAGGATAGGGAAAACTATCATGGTCAAATAATCGAGTATAACAGAATATTAAAAAATGAAGAAAGTATTAAAGAAGATTTCCTATTATCCATTGGGGAAAGAGATAAAATCCTATCAGCTTATTTCCCATCATTGGATCAAGCACAGATTCTATATCTACTAAATGATCTTATGGCTGATGACAGGGTAAATATTTCCGATATGAGCTTTACTAGACCAAGCACAGAGACTAAAGGTGAACAAGATATTTACAAAATGGATGTTAATATACCTATAAGTGGTTCTTATGATGGGATTTTAGATATTGTAAGGGCCATAGAAAATGGTCCTAGGAAGATTCTAGTAAATAGCCTAAGTTTGGGCAATGAAAATAATGATCAACTAGCAGGCAATATGAATCTAAAAATTTATAGCTTAGAAGGCTTGGCTAAAGCTGAGAAAGATATAATTCCCATTGATATAACTACTGATGGAAATCCTAAGACCCCTTTCACTCCATATAGTGATTTTGTTGAAGCTGTGCCTTCTCATGAGGAGGACTTAAATTTGGATGAGGAGGAAGCTGAATTTTATAGGTCTATAGAAAGGGAGGGACTAGTTTTATACGAGTTTGATGATGGGAATTATGAATTTATACCCTCTAGCCCTAGAGTTGGAGGTAATGTAGTCGTCTCGAACATAAAGAAATCTGGTAAATATTCTATGCGACTAGAATATAATATATTAGCTCTGGAGAAGGAAAACCGTGCCTATGTTAATTTAATAAATAATGATATCTCATTCAAATATCCTCCGAATTCTATTGGAATGTGGGTCTATTCCTATGGGTACTCTCCAGGAACCCTAGGTTTGCAGTTAAAAGGACAAGCTGGTGAAAAGATTGAAGTAAAGATGGCTGAAGGAATATCATGGCTAGGGTGGTCCTATATAGAGGCTGATATGACCCAGGATTTAAAACTATACCCTTTAGAATTGGAAAGATTATATTTTGAAGTTCCTTATGAGCGGGAAGATTATGGAGTATTAATGATAGATAAATTGGAAACCTTTTATCCTGAAAATTCAGATGGCGATGGAAGTGAAAAAGTTATAAATGATTTCTATGTAGTAGAACAAGGTGATACTATTAGCGAAATATCAAGGAAGATTTATGGAACTATCTCCTATAAAAATGAAATAATGGAATTAAACGATATAAAGCCAGGTGATATATTACACGAAGGTAAAGTACTGGTTTTAAGACGACGCTAAGGGGTGAAATTATGAAGGTAAAGAAATTGGTAATCAGCTTACTACTTATAGCTTTTATTTTTAATTCTACGCTTGTATTTGCTAATGATAGAACTACTGCAGAACAATATGGTTACGATGATGCCCGTGATTATGTTTTACAGGAGTATCGTAGGGGTGATGATAGCTCAAAAATACCCATTAGCCCTAATTTTCCTTCAGCTAGGGAAATAGAAGATGTATATGAGTATGAATTAAGTAAGTTGACCCAAAGTAATAGAAAGGAGTTTCTTAAAGAGTATCTTCTAGGATATAAGGAAGGATATAAAGAAATAAGAGAAAGCCTGTTTGGTTCAGAAAGCGAGGGGGCTAACTCTACAGATGTAAAGGTAAGTTTTGCAAAATCTTTAGGTGAGAGTTTAGGTGAAGTCTATGCCTATGCTGACTATTATAATCAGATAAAATCCAACTGGTCCAAGGCTATACCTTCAAATCGTCATATTACTTTCATGTTTGACTTAAATATGGAAACTTCCCAGTATAGATCCTCATTTTTATCTGAGTTTAGGACCTATTTTAAAAAAGGCTATGAGGAAGCCTATGAATATGCACTACTGGACAATATAGACCTAATTATAGGATCTGCTGTGGGAAATGGTAAAGAATTAGGCTATGCTCTTGGCAGCATATATGGTGAGAAAGATTATTTTGATGACAAATCAAATAACTACAAAAGGGACATGCCTTCTAACAGTTCAATTATTAAGGATTACTTATTAAATAAAACTTTAGATGATTATAAAACTGGTTTTGTAAATGGATTCAAACTTGGATATGAAGAAGGTTATAATGAATCCTATTATAATTCATATAAGGATATGGTTGAATCTGGAAGGAATGCTGGTGAGCTAAAAGGTGAAATGATGGCTACTAAGGATTATATTGAAAATAAAACTATGGACTGGAGTAGACACAAATCACTATCATCGGCTATAAATGCCGAGTATAGATTGATTTATCTTTCAAATGTCTATAGAGATAGTTTTATGAATTCATTTTGGGTCGGGTTTGCTGAAAAATATGAGGAAATATATAAAGGGTTAATCAAGGGGCAAGTCAATGAAAAAATAGCCTATGAAATAATACCTATATCAGGTGGAGGCTTATCTAGTCCCGATAACTCTATTTCTGTAGAGATTCAAAAAGGAACATTTTATAATGATACAGCTTTAAGTATCGAAAAGGTATTTAGCGATAGATATGGAGTTAATGAATCAAGATATATTTTAGCTTCTGATATATATAATATAGAACTATCTAATCCTAGTCAAAATTTGAACAATTCCAATAGAGTGTCCATATCTATGGAATACTATGGTAAGAATGATGGTGGGATCTATAAATGGATTGATAATAAATGGAATTACCTGCCTTCTACTATTGAAGATGATAAACTTGTAATAGAAGTAAATCCTAATTCAATTAGAGACGGAGACAATCTCTATCGAATATTAGTGGATAAAAATTATAATATATTAACTGATATTCGAAGTCATTGGGCAAAAGATGAAATAAATACATTAGTTAGGAGAAACATTGTTACTGGTTATCCTGATTATACTTTTAAACCAGATAGCAATATTAGTAGGGTGGAATTCTTAGCCCTTTTAAGTAGGGTATATAATTGGGAATTGCCAAGAAATACTGATAATATTAGGACTTTCAAAGATTATGGGGGTTTTGGAGTAGCAGATCAACTTATAAGCTATTCTATAGATAAAGGGTATATTATTGGTTATGAAGACAATACATTTAGACCTAATCTACCTATTTCTTACAAAGAAATAGAAATAATTATGGCTAGGTTACTTGATGAGCCTAATTTTAAATGGTATAACACATCTGCAAAGATCCTATACGAAAAACAAATTAGATCTAAAAGTTATGACAATATAGATAATAAAATAAATAGGGCTGAGGTTGCATATATGCTGTACATTCTAAATGAATGGAGATATTGATATGAGAAAAAATAGTGGCTATACATTGATAGAATTATTAATAGTTATAGCCCTTTTTTCTACCATATTATCCATAGTTATACCAAAGCTAGGTTTTTTTAAAAATCTTATGGAGAAACAAGAGATAGCAGAGCTAAAAAAAGATTTATTGTTTGCAAGAAATAGTGCCATAGTTGAAAATAGGTACTATACTGTCTATTTTAACCATAATGAAAACTTCTATACTATAAAGACCAGTGAGTCAAGTTCAGTTATTAAAAGTAAGACTTTAGGCCAGGGTTTAAAGCTTGATGAAAATAACTTAGTAGGTAATTTTACCTTTACATCAAGTGGGGCAACTGCAAATAGTAATACTTTATATATTAATGCAAGAAAAAACAAAAGATATGTAATTTCCTTAACTCCTGCAACTGGTAGGATTGAAATCAAAATTGAATAAACAAGGATGATTTTATATGAAGAATAGGGGATTTATTTTAGTAGATATATTAACAGGATTATTTTTAATTGGTTTGATAACGGTTGTTTCACTTCCATTAATTAGTTCAAGTCACTCAAATTATATAAAAATAAAAACTACTACAGAAATGAACTATTTAGGAGAAAGTATTTACGAAAGATTGTGCTCTAATGATGATTATTCTAGGGTTCTAATAGAGCAGCTAGCCACAAATGACGAGGTTATATTTAATGATTTAAACTCTGAATATTTAGGAAAATATATATCCAAAATTGAAAAGATTAATCAAGAGGATAATTTTTTTGAGATAAATATTATAATTAAATCCAATTTTAATGGAGGAAATATACCAGATGTTAAATTTAAAGGAACCATACTTAAATAACAAAGGCTTTTCTTTATTAGAAATGGTTTTATCAATTTCCTTAATATGTATACTTCTGTCAAGTGTGTTTTCTATTTTTAAATTTACTTTCAATACTCTTACAAAAGGCGATGAAATAGATACTGCTTTGCTAAATGGAAGGTATGCCATAGAGTATATTAAAAACGAAATCATGTCTGCAGATAAGATTTATTCTTCTTCAAAATTTACTAATTTAGATTATAATTATCCCGATAATATTGGTTTTGTAATAGTGGAGAAGGAATTTAATTATAGAAATAGTAAAATAGATAGTATCAATTATAACTATAAAACCTATTATAAAAAAAACGATGAGCTAATAAGAATAGCCTATAATACTCCAAATGACTCCTTATTTGAAGGTGATTTGTTTTCTGGACATAATCAAGTATGCAGCGGGGTTATTGATTTGAAAAGTAGTAGTTTAGATATTGAAAATAACCTTATATATCTTTCTATAAATGTGGCACAAGGAAAAGAATCTTTAAACCTAGAAACCACAATAAATCTTAGATGTCCCATTGAATAATAGTTTTGAGGTGGCCTATGAAGAGGGAAGGATTTATATCTGTTCTAGCACTATTAATAATGAACTTTATATTGGTAAACTGTGTATTTATATTCTATCTTGTAACATTGCAAACACAGATTGTATCAAACTCTCATAAAAATATTCAAACTAGAATAATTGGTGACGAAAGTATTAATAGATTATTCTATGATAAAAATAATCTTGAAGATTTAATCATACCTGAAATCTATAAAATACTAAGAAACAAAAAGCCACCCTATAACAATATTGGGACTAGTGGTATCTTTGATGGTAATAAGATAAGTATACCCGCTAATTCCAAATTATCTAAACATATAAAGTCTGCTAATATAAGACTCCAAGGTTCAGATAAGAATCTAGCTATGAACAATATTCCTCAAAATTTTGAGGAGTTAACCAATATGATAATTGATATAGAAGTAGAAAATCAGGGAATTAGTAAATCTATTGAAGTTAGAGGAAGATGTATAAACAATATTTTTGAAATAAAGGATCCTTATATCTGCGAGTCAAAGATGATAGAATACAATCTAGCTAATGAGTTTAATAATTTGATACTTTTACTTGAAGAGGAAATATTTGAATATGATCCCAAAGGTAGCTCATCCTATATGAGAGTGAATTTAGAAGGAGATGGGTTTATTAATGAAGATTCCATTATAGAAATCTTGGACAATATTCAAAGATCCTATGGCTACAAATCTAAAAATACATTACTATGCATTAAGGCTTCGGCTGGCAATATACCTAAGGTAGACGTTAAGTTTAGTAATGATAATAATAAAAATACTAGGATATTAATTAAAGGTAATATTTACTGTGAAGGGGATTTAATAATAAGTTCCCCATTTGAATTAAACGGCAATTTAATAATAAATCAAGGGAACTTAATAGTTAAATCAGATACTAAACCGATTATAAAAGGCAAAGTTATCTATTATGGACATGAATCCTTTAATCCTGAAAGTATTTCATTTGAAACAGAGAAAAGGTCGGTTTATTTGTATGGTTCTTACTTGCCTGGCTTTTTAGATGTGAATATTGATGTTATCAAAAATAAATAAATGGTAATAATAAAAATTATATAACTTTGCTCTTGTGGTAAATAACGGATATTGATATAATAGCAATGAGACACGGATAAACTCAATACATTTGGTAATTGAGAATGGAGGTAAGTAAATGATATCAGCAGGTGATATTAGAAAAGGTGTTACTTTTGTTTGGGATGGAGATGTTTATCAAGTAATTGATTTTCAACATGTTAAGCCAGGCAAGGGTGCAGCTTTTGTAAGGACAAAGTTAAAAAATGTAATGACTGGTGCCACAAAGGATGTTACTTTTAACCCAACTGAAAGATTTGAAAAAGCTAATATTGAGACAAAGGAAATGCAATACTTATATAATGATGGTGAATTATATTACTTTATGGATACTGAATCATATGAGCAATTGCCATTGGAAAAAGATGCTATCGAAGAAGCTATTAAATACCTTAAAGAAAACGATAGTGCAACTATTCGTTTCTTCCAAGGAAAAGCCTTTGAAGTTCAAGCTCCAAACTTTGTTGAGTTAGAGGTTACAGAGACTGAGCCTGGTGTAAAAGGTGATACTGCACAAGGTGCTACCAAACCAGCAACTGTTGAAACAGGTGTTACAATATATGTTCCCCTATTTGTCAACTTAGGTGACAAAATTAGAATAGACACTAGAACTGGGGAGTATATGTCTAGAGCATAAAAAAATAAAAAACTGGAGGGATTACTATGGACTACTTATTTCAAAAAGTATCATATTTACAAGGATTAGCAGATGGATTGGGTGTTGATGAAAATACTAATGAAGGCAAATTAATTACACATATAATCGATGTACTTGGAGAATTTGCTGAGGTATTAGACGAAGTCATGGAAGATCAAAGGGACCTAGAAGAATATGTTAACTTTATCGATGAAGACTTAGCAGATGTTGAAGAAGAAATATATGACATGGATGAATTCGATGAAGAAGATTTTGACTTTGATTTCTACGATGATTGTTGTGGCGATGAAGAATGTGGATGTTATGTTGATGAGGATGAAGAAGAATAATTTTCTTATACCTTTAAAAGCTTAAAACCAAAATGGTTTTAAGCTTTTTTTATATCCTAAATTATAATATTCCTTTCAATTAGTGGAATATTTAAATCATCTTTTCATAGAATTTATTAAAGGGGGACAGGTTATGCAAAAAGAGATAGATTGTTTTAACAATGTACTTGAATATTTAAGCCAAAATATAAGAACAGCACTTATAAAGATTCCAAATGCCGCCAAATCGAAAGTGGAAGAAATTAGGCTTAGAAGTGGTTGCCCCTTGACCATAAGTTTAGATGGAATGGACTACTTTATTTCAGTAAACACAGGAATGACTAATTCCATAAGAGATAGTTATCTGATAGAAAGGGAGGACATAATCAATACATTTCAACTGATTACAAATCACTCTATATACGCCTTTTCTGAAGATATAAAGAAGGGTTATATAACCATAACAGGAGGACATAGGGTTGGCATTGGGGGGAAAGTTATCTATAACAATAAAGGTGTAGATATTATTAATACAATATCTTCACTTAATATAAGAATCGCTAGACAGAAGAAAGGTATATCTGATCATTTGATTTCATGCCTTATAGATGGAAATTCTAGTATACATAACACTTTGATAATATCGCCTCCACAGTGTGGGAAGACAACCCTACTCAGGGATATAGTAAGAAATTTAAGCAATGGAAAAGAATCTGTTTTTAAGGGATTTAAAGTAAGTCTAATAGATGAAAGATCAGAAATTGCTGGAATGTATAATGGTAGCCCACAAATGGATATTGGAATTAGGACAGATATATTAGATGCTTGTATGAAATCCGATGGGATTATGATGGTAATAAGGGCAATGTCTCCAGATATTATAGCGGTAGATGAGATTGGTGGCGAGGATGATATAGGGGCAATATATGAAGCATTAAGGGCAGGGATTAAGTTAATAGCGACGATTCATGGTGATGGATTAGAAGATTTAAAATATAGGTCAAATTTAAATAAGATAATGCAAGAAAGAATATTTCAAAGATTTATCGTATTGGATAGAACAAAAGGAGTTGGTACCATAGGATCTATACTAGATGGAAATAATCTCAAGGATATTTACAAGGAAAAGAGGAGTTTAGATGGTTGCTATTAAAATGATATTCAATTCTTTAATATTGATACTTTCATCTATAATAGGTTTTTCACTTGGAAATATCTATAGTAAACGTGCCAAGAATTTACTTGATTTGCAATATTGTATTCGAGTTTTACAAAGTGAAATAATAAATGGTAATATTCCACTACCAGAAGCCTTGGAGAATGTATCTATTAAAGGCAGGGGTGGTATATCCAAATTATTTAAAGAGATCAAAGATGATTTGGTCAATGAGAAACGTGAGGACATATATTATAGTTTTTCCTTACAGAAAGAATTACTGAGGACTAAATACGCATTTAATTCTCAGGATATAGAAATATTCCTGTATCTAGGGAAAATTCTTGGAAAAACAAATTCGAAAGACCAAGATAAGAATATGACATTTATAATAAATCAGCTTGAAGATCACTATAATGAAGCAAATGAGGACAAATCTAAGAATACAAAGCTCTATAGAACATTGGGGTTTCTTATTGGTTTAGGGGTTGTCATTATATTAATATAGGGAGAGATAATTATGGATGTAGACTTAATATTTAAAATAGCTAGTGTAGGAATAGTAACTGCTGTATTACACACTGTTTTAGCAAGGGCTGGAAAGGAAGAGTATGCATACTTAACTACCCTAGTAGGGGTTGTTATTGTATTAGGTGTAGTGATTAATCTTGTAAGTAACTTATTTGATAATGTAAAGGTGCTATTTAAACTATATTGAGGTGATGAAATTGGAGATATTTCAAATAGTGGGTATTGGAATTGTAGCCACAATTTTAGTGGCCATCTTAAAGGGTATAAGATCTGATTTTGCAATATATATTTCCATAGTCGCTGGAATTATAATTTTCTCCATGGTCATCCAACATATTTCATATATTATTGACACCATACGGGATTTATCTCGAAAGGCAAATCTTGAGATAACATATTTTTCAACTATATTAAAAATTATAGGTACTGCTTATGTAGTAGAATTTGGATCTCAGATTAGTCGTGATGCAGGGGAAAACTCCATAGCTATGAAAATAGAACTTGCAGGAAAAATTATCATAATGACTTTAGCAATCCCTATACTTCTATCCCTAATGGATCTAATTATAAAAATAATGCCTTAAGGATGAGCAAATATGAAGAGAAGAAAAATTATAATATTGATTATTTTAATAATATTAATAATTCCTACCTATGGTTATTCGGAGGTTGAGTTTATAGATTCAGTTATAGACGATCAAATTAATAAGATTATTGATACAAAAGATCTGGATGTATTTCTTAAAGATTTAATGGCAGAAAATCAATTGCAATTAGGTCATAGTGTAAAAGATATAATTCTAAAAGTCATTAAAGGCGAGAAGGTGATTGATGGTAAAGAGATTATGGCGGATATAGGCAAAGTTTTTCTTGGAGAACTTAGTTATTCCTTAAGTTTGATTTCTAAGATACTTACTATTACCCTTATATCTACAATACTTACCAATCTGCAAAATTCATTTGAAGAATCATCCATAAGTCAATTAGCTAACTATTTTACCTATATATTAATAGCAATACTGGTTATTGCAAATTTCTCTGAGATAATTGATATGGCAAAGATATCAGTAGGAAGAATGGTGGATTTTATGCAAGTATTACTGCCGATACTATTGACCCTTTTAATAATCACAGGAGGTCCAAATACTAAGATAATGTTTCATCCAATGATACTTGGAACAGTTAATGCCTTAGGAATTATGGTGAATAATATTATTTTTCCACTTATATATTTTTCTTTCATAATAAGCATATTATCAAATTTGTCTCAAAGATCAGAATTGGGTAAATTGGCAGAGTTAGGAAGGCAAATTATTACCTTTATTATTACAGCAACGTTTACAATTTTTATAGGGATCTTGACTATATATGGATTTTCTTCAAAAATAGATGGACTTAGCATTAGAACCGCAAAATTTGCAGTGGATACTTTTGTACCAATTGTAGGTGGTTTTTTATCTGATGCTGTAGATACGGTTATTGGATCCTCTGCAATACTAAAAAATGGCATAGGTATTGTTGGTTTATTAGCTTTGGTAATGATAATATTACTACCTATTATCAAAGTGGTAGTGTTACTCTTTGTATATTCAGTTATAGGTGCAATTATAGAACCAATTGCTTCGTCAAATATTATTAAATTCTTTGGAGATACCTCCAAAACCCTGTTACTTGTATTAATAAGCATGGTGTCCATAGGTATTATGTTTTTTATTACTATTACCATAATTGTTGATACAGGGAACAACTTGATGATGTTAAGGTAGGTGATAGGATGAATATAAGTGAGTTTATTTTCTCCTGGTTAAAGGATATAGTGCTATTATTTATCATAATAACATTAGTCGATTTAGTAATGCCTAAGGGTGGTATGGCTAGATATATTAACTTTGTTGTTGGCTTATTAATTATCTTTACAGTTGTAAATCCTTTTATCAATCTTGCCAATATAGATTTTCAATTAGATAGGGAGGTGTTTAGAAATATTGATAATATATCTAAATATGATGAAGAGATAGTAAATGGTCAGAATGATCAGATTGAATCATTATATAAAGACAAGATTATAGGGGAAATAAAAAATTATATTGAGAGTAATTCAGATTATAAAATACTATCATTAGAAGTTGAAATAAATAAGGAAGAAGATAGTTTTGGGGCTATTTCTTATTTAAATATCATGATAGCTGATGATATTGGGGTGGAGGAGAGCAATATAGATATTGAAATAAAACCAGTTACCCTAGAATATAATACAAGAATTGAAAAAAACACAGACTATTTAGATATTAAAAATCTAATTTCAGATAGATATGAAATTCATAAGGATTTAATCGATATATCTACTATTAAATTGGAGGATTAAATATATGGAAGATTTTATGATGAAATTTAAAAAGTACTTGGATAATCTAGATAATAAGAAGTTTATTATAAAAATATTTATTATATTAGTTCTATCTGTAATTCTTCTAATAATGCTTAATAGCTATACATCTGTGGATAAAATTGATAGTACAACTGTTATAAAAGAGGGTTCAAATGAATATAATAATTTAGTGAAGGATGACTATGAAAGCTATATTGAAGACAAATTATCTGAAATACTGTCAAAACTAAAAGGTGTAGGGAAGGTTGACGTTATGATCACCTTAGAGGATAGTATTGAAAAAATTCCAGCATCCAATGTAACTACTACCAAAGAGATTACCAATGAACTTGATTCCCAAGGGGGGACTAGGGAGATATCTAGGGAAGATGAAACAATACAGGTAGTAAGTACATCCAATGATGTTGTTGTCTTAAAAGAGGTAAAGCCTGGTATCAAAGGTGTCATAGTCGTTGCAGAAGGCGCTGAAAATAGCCTTGTCTTAGAGATGCTTTATGAGGCGGTAAAGACTGTATTGGGCATATCTGGAAACAAAGTACAAATATTTCCAAGTAAATAGGGGGAGAGTATATGTTTAAAATCAAAAGACCTGCTATTATAGGACTGCTATTAATACTACTTATTTTTACGGGTTATTTAAATTATCAATTTACGCAGCAAGCTTTGAGAAAGACCTCTCAGGAATATCAAAGACATGAAAAAGTAGAAATGCAAAATTATTTAAATTCTAATGATTATGCTTTAGAAGATAACATCGAAATAGTAGATTCATTAATTCCTGGTGAAGAAAATATTGCAGAAGTCATTTCTTCAACTAATGAAACTATTAAGGGAGAGATTGACAAAGAAGTGGTAAACATAAACAAGAATTATTTTGTGGAGCAAAGATTATCTAGGGATAAACTTAGGGCCAGTTTAATTGATAGGCTAGCTGGCATTGTTGATAATGATCAAACCAACGAGACAATGAGAACTGAGGCACAAAAAGAGATTATAAATATTGGTAGGATCTCGGAAGCTGAGTTACAGATTGAAAGCCTTGTAAAGTCTAAGGGATTTGATGAGGCGTTAGTGTTACTTACCGATAAAGACGTAAAGGTAATAGTATCTGTGGAGGAATTAACTGAAACGGAAATGGTTAAGATATTAGATATTGTTCGATCAGAAACTGAATTTGATAT
>CAYOFC010000010.1:0-23404 GCA_964403265.1 uncultured Tissierella sp.
AACACAGACTATCTTCCTACAGAAGAAGGAACTACAAATATTAAAGATATCTTAGATGGAGCAATACTAGATATACCTAATTCAGGTGATTTAGATATCAAAGCTAGACGAATGGTGGACTATGATGGCCAATCTAGATTTTTTTATGTACAAGATATACCTGAGGCAGGTTGGAAAGTTGGGGTAGCTGTAAGTGAAAATTATGCTTTAGGAACTGTAAACGCAACAATAAGAACTACCTTAATTGCAGTTATAGTTATACTGATATTATCAACCTTAACATCTCTTTATATTGCAAACTCTATAACTAAGCCAATTGTCCATTCTGTAACAGTTGCTGAGAAAATAAGTGACCTGGACCTTACCCACACATTTGTAGACAAGGATCTTGAAAGAAAAGATGAGATTGGACAAATGTATCGATCTTATAAGAATATCAACGACAAGTTAAAGATATTTATGGCGGGGATGGAAGAATCAATTGCTGTGAATAATGCTATCGTTGAAGAAACTAGGGGAAATATCAACTATCTAGTTAATCAAGCAGAAGATACATCTGCATCAACGGAAGAACTGTCAGCTGGTATGGAAGAGACAGCTGCTTCAATATTATCACTAGAAGAATCCACTGGCAACGTTAATGTAGCAATATCAGACTTTGCTGAAAAGATGGAAAAAGGTGCTTCTACATCAAATGAAATCAGTAACAAGGCTGACGAACTAAGCATACAATTCAATAGTGCTAAGGATCATACACTTGATATTTATGAAAGTACAAAGGTGGAAATAGAACAGGCCATAATCCAGGCAAAAGAGGTTGAAAAGATAAACGTATTATCCAATGCTATTCTTGATATTAGTGAACAGACCAATCTATTGTCATTAAATGCAGCAATAGAAGCAGCAAGAGCAGGGGAAGCCGGTAAGGGATTTGCGGTAGTAGCTGAAGAAATAAGAAAATTAGCTGAAAACTCCAATACTACTGTAGGGGAAATTCAAATAGTTACCCAAGGAGTAACTAAAGTTGTAGATCAATTAGTAAGCAATACAAATAATTTAGTAGAGTTTTTAGAGAATAGAGTTATAAAAGACTACGATATGATGGTTGACGCTGTTGGGCAATATAAGGATGATGGATCAGCAATAAATGATATAATCTCCGATTTGTCAGCTACATCTGAAGAGTTATCAGCAACTATTAATCAAATGTCAGAATCAATGTCGGATATCTCCGTAACTGTTGAAGAATCAACTACTGCAACCACAAGTATTGCAGAAAAAAATATGTATATAGTTGAAACAATTAATAATATCAACAGTATTATGGATAAGAACACTGAAGCAGCACATAAATTACAAACTCTTGTGTCGCAAGTAAAATTATAAGAATTCAAAAAGCCCTAACATTTAGATTATGTTAAGGCTTTTTATTTAATCATATTTAGTATATTACCAATCCTTGCGACAATTTCCTAATATTTAAGTTTGTATCTATATAGTTCATAAAGTATAATACTAATATAGAAAGAAATAGGGGGATATGCTGTGAAAAAAATATTTTTAGGTCTTTTGGTATTGATTCTTATAGCTGGGCTAATAGGTGGTGGAATTTATATTGCAAAGTATATGCCTAATGAAAAGGTCATTGGCTTTTCAGATGAAGTCTATTTGATGATTGAAGATATATTGATTGAAGATGGTGAGCCTGTAATTTTTAAGGATGATGGGTTGTATTTCTCTTATGATATAATAAAGACTTATTTCGATGAGAACATCTATTACGATGAAGCGGAAGAGACTTTGATTATGACGAGTAAGGATAAGGTAAAAAGGTATAAAATTGGCGAATATGAAGCTAGTATCAACTTCAAGACCTATCTAATAGATAATCCAATCTTATTAATAGGTAATAAGGTATATGTTCCTGTAGAATTATTTAAGGATGATTATCATATTGATGTTGAGTTTTATCCAGAGACAAATGCTGTAGTTGTAGATTATACAGATATTTATTATTTAAATGGAGAGGTAGTACTTCAAGGAGCAAGTATAAGGACTGACTTGGATATAAAATCACCGATTCTGATTTCGGATATAGAAACAGGAACAGGATTATATATCTACGGTGAATTTGAAAATTGGTATAAAGTTAGAAGCTTTGATGGAATTCCTGGATTTATGGAGAAGAAATATTTAAAGGTAAATCATACTAAAGATATATACAAAACCGAATTATTAGATAGGGAGGAGTTGATTAATCCTTATTCTGAGAAGATTAATTTGACATGGGACTACACCTATAGAAAACTAGTAAATACAGACAATATTATACCAATTGATGGAGTAAATGTAGTGTCCCCTACATGGTTTTCCATTACAGATGAAAATGGTACTATATATGATAAGGGAAATAGGGATTATGTAAACAAATATAGGGATTTAGGATATGAAATTTGGCCACTAATTGACAATGATTTTAATCCAGACCTAACCCATGAATTGTTAAAATCAAGTGAAAAAAGACAAGGGTTAATAAAAGATATTCTAGATATATATTTAGATTATGGCTTTCAAGGAATCAATATAGATTTTGAAAACGTCCATTTGAAGGACAAGGATTTATTAACTCAATTTGTAAGGGAGTTATATCCAATATTTAAAGAAAATAATCTCATGGTATCCATGGCAGTAACTACCTTATCCACCAGTGAAAACTGGTCCCTTTGCTATGATAGGGAAAGACTAGCAGATGCTAATGACTACATGATGCTAATGGCTTATGATCAGCATTGGGCGGCAAGCCCTATAGCAGGTTCTGTGGCCCAATACTCCTGGGTAGAAAAAGGTATAAGAGGAGTACTAGATCTCATTCCCAATGATAAATTAATTCTGTCTGTGCCATACTATACTAGATTGTGGATTGAAGAAGATGGTAAGATGTCCTCTCAGGCTCTCTCCATGGAAGTTGCCAATAGATTTATTGGGGAAAATAATATAGAGTTAATTTGGGATGATGAATCTATGCAATATTATGGAGAATTGGAAAAAGATAATAAACTATACAAAATTTGGATTGAGGACAGTAGCTCTTTGGAATACAAGGCATCTTTAATAAATAAATATGACTTAGCTGGTATAGCCAGCTGGAGAAAAGGCTTTGAGACAGATGATGTTTGGACAGCTATTAATAGGGTTGTAAATTGATTGTAGGATGGAAGAATTTGCTGCAATAAAGTAGTTGAATCTATTGACTTAGAGAAATAATTATTATAGAATAAATGGGATGTTATTTTTATTAAAAATTACTAAATAGGAAAAAAGGAGTTGTTTTAAATATTCGCAGATACTCACAAACTAATTGCTACAAATATTTATAACAATGTGTTTGATATATATGGTTTCAAGCTGGATAAAGATAAATTACTATGGGGTTCAGTAGCTCCAGATGTATTACCAAAATATAAGCTAGTTCGACACTATAAGGATGAAAGTATTAACTATATAGCTAGGGAGATAATGAAATTAATCTTTGTAAGTAGATATATTAATTTTAACAAAGTTGTGGATCCAATTACTGTAAAATTACTAAGTAGGGAAATTGGAATTATATCTCATTACCTTTCTGATTATGTGTGTTATCCCCATGCAAATAGATGGACATTTTTTGGGTCCTTAAAAAAACATGTAAAGTACGAGTCAAACTTAAATGATTTCGCTAGGACTCATGATTTTAAGAAGAATGTAGTTCAAGTGGATGATATAGATATATATGATGGAAGCTTCATTTCTTTGAAATCTAAGATAAAAAACTATATAGATCAAGTAGTTGAAGATTATAATCATAAAAATAGTTTTGCCAATGATTTAAACTTCGCATTGTCACTTAATTTAAAAATGACTTATTTTATACTAGATACTATAAGTGAATACTCTGAAGAACTTTACAGTCAGTTTGCTTTCGAAATTTAGATAAACTATATAAAAAGAAATATATTTCAAGGATATATTGTAAAATCAATATATCCTTTTATGTTTTTTATAATCTGACATAACTTGGCAGATATTAAATTAATTTAGGATTTATAAATCTTAGATTATACTACTAAAATGATGAATTCTGTAGTATAATAATAAATGTTGTCAGTATTAAATTGACAAGTTTTATTTCCTAAGCATAATATATGATTAATTAGCATAAAGGAGGGAGAAGATTGGCATTGTTAGATAGTGATGCATACGATATATATGATAGACTCAAATACAACTTTCTTTACAACAACGATATTAATTGCATACATATCCTTCTAAACCTTTATGATTTAGAAAACAATATCAATAATATCTTTCCGAATTATATATCTATAAATAATCTGAGGAAAAATATATCCAAGTTGTTAATAGATAGAAGAGGAAACCACCTAATAGCTTATAATCTAGGGGAACGAATTCATGAAGACATAAATAGATTGGAGCTGTTTTTGTATCTAGAGGGCTATAAATATGGATTTTTAAATAATAGACTTACTAATAAATTAGAAGATATAACCATAAAATATTATTCTATATCAGATTTGTATAGTATGAAATATCTATTTCATTTTAATACTAAAGAAGAGGAAATAATCAAATTTAAAAATGATTTATTTGTTCATATTGAAAAAGAAGAAAAAATGTATAAAAGACTAAACAATCTAATAGTAAGATATGTTGCTACTATTATTCAACCTAAGATTCTTTCTTTGAATAAATATTTGGACAAGCAGTTATCTATAGATATAGGAAAAGATGGGCTGAATATAAAAGAAGATGAAACCTTGCTTACCTTGGAAGAACTTAAAATTATCTATGATGAGGTACTTAGGATTACCTTAAGAGATGGGCAAAGAATATACCAAAATGCTAGTTGGAATGGCCTCAATGATAGGGTTCTTAAAAGGTACAGATAAGCCTTTTGTATAAAAAATGATATAATGGAAATAATATCCCTCTAGATAGAAATCTGGAGGGATATTTATGAAAAGAAACAGATTTATGGCTATATTTGGATTCTGTATAGTATTTTTCATAATGAGCTTTTATTTAGGGTATCAGCTTATGAATCTAAGTATAAAGGACAAATATACAGCGGAAGAGCAGGAGTCGACTATAGATAAGGATATAGAAATAGTTAGGGAAGAAAATAGGATTTCCCCAAATACTGTAATTGAAGAAAGGGTTCACTACAAGGAGTGTAGTCATCTAGTAATAAATTCTGAATTAGCACAAAATGAAGTGGTCAATCTTACTAGAGGTGAATATGAAGAATACTTAAATACTACTTATCCAAATCTAAGACTTATATCATTTTCAAATGTTAAGATTGTGGTCTTTGGGGAGAAAAATCATCTATGCCAAGAACACTTTATTATTGGTGAGCAAAATGGATATATTGTAATCTTCAATATTGATGAAAATGGTGAATTCTCACTATATAAAAGCTTCACTGATTATCCTGTAAGTTTGCTGCCAGATATGGATCAAAAGAAACTTAAAGAAGGTATAGTTGTTAATAGTGAAGAAGAATTATCCGAAATACTAGAGAATTTTATTTCTTAATCTAGGGAATGACCCCTGTGTCATTCCTTTTTCTTTTATCAACTTAGTTTTTTTACCTATTAATTTATGATACAATATAGGATATAATAGGTTGAAAGGGGATTTTAATGATTATTTTAGGTATTGACCCAGGAATCGCCATGGTTGGGTATGGTGTCATCGAATGTATTGGTAATAGTTACAAAGCCATTGAATACGGTTGTATAAGGACGGATTCTAAACTTGATTTCCCAGATAGATTAAAGATTGTCTATGATGAATTGACAAATATTATCGATACATATAATCCTGTCGAAATGGCTGTTGAAGAACTATTTTTCAATAAAAATGTTAGAACAGCTATAAAAGTTGGACAGGCTAGGGGCGTTGAAATATTAGCTGGGGTAAATAAGGGCTTGGATATATATGAATATACTCCATTACAAATCAAACAGGGAATTGTTGGATATGGAAGAGCTGAAAAACATCAAGTTCAGGAGATGGTAAAAATGTTTTTGAACTTAAAAGAAATACCTAAACCAGATGATACTGCTGATGCACTAGCTGTAGCAATATGTCATGCTAGTTGCTTAAAGTTTAAAGAAAACTTTAGAATGAAATAGATTTTAGGAGTGGTTAAATGTTTGATTTTATAATTGGAGATATTGTAAGCGTAAACTACGAATACCTAGTTATTCAAAATAATGGTATTGGATATAGGATATTTGCCTCAAGTAATACCTTGATGGATTTACAAATGGGTATGAAGGATCAAATGCTCTATACGGAGTTTCACGTAAGGGACGATGGAGTATTCCTCTATGGCTTCGTTTCAAAAGAGGAGCTAGATATGTTTAATAGTTTATTAAAGGTATCCAAAATTGGAGCAAAGACGGCCCTAGGTATACTATCGACACTAAATCCCAATAAGATTAAATTTGCAATAATCAACAAGGATTTAGATACCTTATGTCAAGCACCAGGAATAGGAAAGAAGACTGCTGAACGGATTATATTTGAATTAAAGGATAAAATTGATACAAATATCAGTTTAGAAGGTATAGAGGATATTGAGATAGCACCTAATTCTTATGATGAAGCCTTGGGTGGTCTTATGTCACTGGGATACTCTAGGTATGAAGTTGAAAATATATTACGTAAACTAGATTTAGATAATATGGGTGTTGAGGATATAATTAGAGAAGGATTAAAGAAATTGTCAAAAAATTAGAGGGGTAATTATATGTTAGATAATAATAATAGAATAATTTCTGGAGCTGCAATACAAGATGATGCTGAAAATGAAGTAACTTTAAGGCCTAAGTGGATAGAAGAATACATAGGGCAGGACAAAGCAAAGACAAAACTAAATATATTTATTCAAGCTGCAAAGGAAAGAAAAGAGGCTTTGGATCATGTTTTACTTTACGGACCACCTGGGCTAGGTAAGACTACATTAGCTAATATTATTGCAAATGAGATGGGTGTAAATATTCGTATAACATCAGGTCCAGCTATTGAGCGACCAGGGGACCTAGCAAGTATATTGACTAATTTAAGTGATGATGATGTATTGTTTATTGATGAAATCCATAGGATCAATAGAACAGTAGAAGAAATCCTATATCCAGCTATGGAAGACTTTGCATTAGATATTATCATAGGCAAAGGGCCATCTGCTAGATCTGTAAGATTAGATTTATCTAGATTCACCTTGATAGGAGCTACTACAAGATCTGGACTTCTTAGTTCACCATTAAGGGACAGATTTGGTGTAATGCTAAATCTTGAGCTCTATAATATAGAAAATCTTAAGGAGATAATCATCAGATCATCATCTATACTAGGTATTGAAATAGAAGAAAATGGGGCATTGGAAATTGCTAGAAGATCACGAGGTACTCCAAGGATAGCCAATAGACTGCTAAAAAGGGTAAGAGACTATGCACAAGTTATGGAAGATGGTGTAATTACTTGGGATGTAGCAAAAAAAGGACTAGAGATACTAGAGGTAGATAAGCTAGGCCTTGATGCTGTAGATAGAAAGCTAATCCTTACTTTGATAGAGAACTTTGGCGGTGGACCAGTGGGAGTAGATACTCTATCAGCTGCAACTGGTGAGGAAAGAGTTACTATAGAGGATGTGTATGAACCATACCTTCTTCAAATCGGATTCTTAAACAGAACCCCAAGAGGTAGAGTAGTTTCGAAGAAAGCCTATGAGCATTTTAATATACCATTTATAGAAGAGTAAGGACAGGTGAATATTATGAAAAGACTAATTTGTATGTTAATGATAGTAACTGTTTTTATTGGAAGCACATCTATTGGATCTTATGGGGAGGATTTTCCAAATTTTATAGATGTAAAAATTGGGCAGAATAAAAAATTAAATGAAACAATAAGACTATATTCTGAATATGGGTTTTATATTTATGAAAAGAATCGTAAAGATAATGATATATTAGATGTAACTGATAATGAAATTCATATTTTAGGAAATAATAATGGTGATATGGAAGTCCATAGTTCTGATGGACAATATATAACTACAATTCCAGGAGATGGTTCTGTAATTATTGGTTCTCAAGATAAGAACAATTCCATTATAAAGGTTGACCAGGATAGGTACAGGGATTATATTACTTTTTTAAACAATAGGGCTAATGTTTTAATTATCAACCATATAGATATTGAAAATTATTTGTTTGGTGTTTTACCTAGGGAGATTCCTGCTAGTTCTCCTGCAGATGCTTTAAAAGCCCAAGCTATTATTGCAAGGAGCTATACTCATACTACATTAAAAAAACATATTAATGATGGATATGATCTTTGTAGCACTACTCACTGTCAGGTATATGGTGGATATGAATGGGAGCATTCAGCTACAAACCAAGCTATAATTCATACATATGGTGAATATATAACCTATAATGGAGAAATAATCAATACCCCTTATCATTCAAACTCAGGTGGATACACAGAATCCAGCGAAAAGGTATGGGGTGGGAAATTACCTTACTTGGTAGGAGTAGAGGATAGATTTTCTCTAGATTCACCAAATAGCAACTGGACTATAAAGTTAACACCTAGGGAATTAGGTGATAAACTAGTGGCTAATGGAATAAGTATTGGTGAAGTTATAGAACTAAAAATCATAGGGACTACTGATAGCGACAGGGTTGAAAAGATTAAAATTATTGGATCTACAGGTGAAGAAGTTTTAACTGGTGAAAAACTTAGATCAATAATTGGTGCATCGGATTTAAAAAGTACATTATTTAGTATCAATAAAGAAGGTTCAGCAAGTTCTAAGAGAGTATATGTATTAGATGGAAGTGGACAAAGTCCAAAAGAAGTAAGCTTAAGTGGTATGAATATAGTAGGTGGAAATAATAAAATAACAGTAAGCAGAAATTCTTCAAATAGGATAAGGAGTAATGAGACTTCTAAGGATATAGAAGGAACTCTAAACGCTAAACCTACGACTTTTACCTTTGTAGGCAAGGGATTTGGTCATGGAGTAGGTATGAGCCAATATGGGGCTATAGAAATGGCTAAGTCAGGCTACAATTATGAAGGAATTATCGAACACTATTATAACGGTGTAAAGATTATAAATTTAGGAAAATAAGGATGAAGATATGAGAACGAAAGATTTTTACTATGATTTACCAGAAGGGCTTATAGCACAAGTGCCTATTGAGAATAGAGATAATTCAAGGCTATTGGTGCTTAACAAGGATACAGGAGAAGTTGAACATAAGCTTTTTAAAGATATAATTGGGTACCTAAATGAGGGAGATACTCTAGTATTAAATGATACCAGAGTCTTGCCAGCCCGTCTATTTGGTAATAGACCAGGCAAAGAAGAAAGTATCGAGTTTTTATTATTAAAAAGGACTGAAGATGATATTTGGGAGGCATTGGTAAGGCCTGGAAAGAAAGCTAGAGTTGGTCATAAAGTGGAATTTGGTAATGGAATCCTAAAGGGTGAGGTAGTAGATATAGGAGAAGAAGGTACCAGATATGTTAAATTCCATTATGAAGGAATATTTGAGGAAATTTTAGACCAATTGGGAGAGATGCCGCTACCTCCATATATTCATGAGAAATTAGAAGATAAAGAAAGATACCAGACAGTATACTCCAAACATGTAGGATCAGCTGCAGCACCAACTGCTGGGCTACATTTTACAAATGAATTAATGGAAAGAATAAAGGACAAAGGGGTAAATCTTGCATTTATTACATTACATGTGGGATTAGGTACCTTTAGGCCTGTAAAAGTAGATAATATAGACGATCATCATATGCATTCAGAGTTCTATGAAGTAAGTCAAGAGACTGTAGATGTTATTAATAAAACTAAAGCCAATGGGAAGAGGATAATTGCCGTAGGAACGACTACTTGTAGAACCCTAGAGACTATAGGTGATAAAAATGGTAAAATAAGTCCACAATCAGGATGGACGGATATATTTATTTACCCAGGTTATAAGTTCAATGTTGTAGATAATCTTATTACAAACTTTCATCTACCTGAATCTACACTTATGATGCTTGTAAGTGCTATGGCAAATCGGGATATAATTATAGATGCATATGAAGAAGCCGTAAAAGAAAAATATAGATTTTTTAGTTTTGGTGACAGTATGTTCATCAAATAAATAGGAGGGAATTATGACTTTTAAGTTTGAATTAATTAAGGAAGAAAAGGATACAAAGGCTAGACTAGGTAAAATTCATACACCCCATGGAGAAATTGAAACACCTATATTTATGCCAGTGGGAACTAGAGCTACAGTTAAGGCTATGACTCCTGAAGAAGTGAAGGATTTAGGTGCTCAAGTTATATTAAGTAATACCTATCATCTCTATTTAAAGCCTGGTCATGAACTTATAAAAGAAGCAGGAGGCCTTCATAAGTTTATGAATTGGGATGGACCTATTCTTACAGATAGTGGTGGTTTCCAAGTCTTTAGCCTAGGTGATATGAGAAAGATAACAGAAGAGGGAGTAGAGTTCAAATCCCATATAGATGGTTCTAAACATTTTATAACTCCTGAAAAATCCATGGAGATACAAAATGCCCTTGGTTCAGATATTATGATGGTTTTTGATGAGTGTACACCTTATCCAGCAACTTATGAATATGCTAAGCAATCAATGGAAAGAACTACTAGATGGGCAAGAAGGTGCAAGGATTACCACAAGAATACAGACAAACAAGCACTATTTGGAATAGTACAAGGTGGAATGTATAAAGATTTAAGGGAGCAGAGCGCCAAGGATTTAATAGAGATGGACTTTCCTGGTTATGCCATAGGAGGATTAAGTGTTGGTGAACCTTTAGATATGATGAATGATATGCTTGATTTTACAACCCCACTACTACCTAAAGATAAGCCAAGATACAATATGGGTGTAGGTACTCCAGATTATTTATTCGAGTCAGTTATTAGAGGTATAGATATGGCTGACTGTGTACTACCTACTAGGATAGCTAGAAATGGTACATTGATGACTAGTCAGGGAAGATTAGTTATAAAAAACGGAAAATATAAAAATGACTTTACACCACTGGATCCAGAATGTGACTGCTATGCTTGTAAAAATTATTCAAGAGCCTATGTAAGACATCTGTTTAACGTAGATGAAATACTTGGAGCCAGACTAGCTACTATCCATAATCTATATTTCTTAGTTAAACTTATGGAAAACATTAGAGAAGCCATTAAAGAAGATAGATTACTTGAATATAAAGATGAATTTTATAGAAAATATGGATATATTAAATAATTTATAATGATTTCTTAGGAAAATCATGTATAATATATATTAGCAAGTGTGAGGGGGGATAAAATAATGAATGCACAACAATTACAAGGTTTACTATTACCAATTGGTATGCTAGCAATTTTTTACTTCTTTGCTATAAGACCACAAAAGAAAAAGGAAAAAGAAATAGCTTCCATGAGAGATAGCCTAAGCGTTGGTGACGAAGTAATAACCATCGGAGGTATCATAGGAAAAGTAGTTACTGTTAAAGAAGACCAAGTTATCATAGAAGTTGGTTCTACTAAGACAAGATTAGAGATGACCAAATGGGCAATAGGCTCAGTAACTAACAAAAAAGATTAATATTACTTAGTTAAAAACTCCCTTCAGGGAGTTTTTTAATTGTTTATCTTTGCAAATTTTTAGCACAATCAACTAGCATATTTCACTTCCATATTAAATAAGTATACTTAAGGGGGTGGATAAAATGTTAAGCAAGTTAAATCCAAATAACTGGCTAAGGGGATTGGCCCTTGCCTTTATAATTACTTTTATATTGCTTTTAATAGTAGCTCTTGTATTAAGATTTACAGATTTGGGTGAATCTAAAATAACACTTTTAAATAACCTAGTATTAACTGCCAGTATCGTATTTTCCAGTGCAATATTAGGTAGGAAGGTTAAAGATAAAGGATGGCTAAATGGGGCTATTTTGGGATTTTTATATTATTTTATTATAGTAATTATAAATCTTTTGTTTAATAGACCTTTAGATTTTAGTATGTTTCTATTTATTAGATTGATAATTGCCACTGCCTTAGGGGCCATAGGTGGAATGATCGGTATCAACTTACACTGAAAATAATATTTGCTTTAATACTGGCTTATGATATAATTATTTAAGAATAATACAGATGGAGGAATAGACATGAAATACATAAAAACTTTAAGTGGAAAAAATTATAGAAGAGAAGATTTAGCAAAAATTGGTTGTGGAGAATGTCAAACATCTTGCCAATCAGCTTGCAAGACTTCATGTACAGTTGGAAACCAAAAGTGTGAACAAAAATAATGAAAACTGGCCAATGCGACAAGGGACGTCCCCATGTCGCATTAGTTTATTAAAAATGGAGGTTAATAATGAGTAAGTCTCAAATACATAAGTTTTATTTAAATAATGAATATATAGTTTTAGATGTTAATAGTGGTGCTGTACATATAATAGATAAGATAGTCTATGATGTATTGGATTATTATAAAGAGAATTCCCTAGAAGAAATAGTGTCTAATTTTAAAGGGGTATATAATAAAAAAGATATAGAAGAAGTACATGAAGAAATAAGATACTTAGTTGATGAAGGTATGTTGTTTACAGAAGAAAATGATTTAGGTGAAATCGTATATAATAAGGAAAATATAGTAAAAGCAATGTGCTTACATATTGCCCATGATTGCAATTTAAAGTGCAACTATTGCTTTGCTTCACAGGGAAATTTTAAAGGTGAAAGAACCCACATGTCCCTTGAAACGGGGAAAAAGGCTCTTGAGTTTCTAGCAAAGAATTCTGGTAACAGAAGGAACCTAGAGGTAGATTTCTTTGGTGGCGAACCATTGATGAACTTCCAAGTAGTTAAGGATTTAGTAGCTTATGGTAGGGAAATAGAAAAAGTATATAATAAGAATTTTAGATTTACTATAACGACAAATGGTGTGCTATTAGATGATGATAAGATTGATTTTATCAATGAGCATATGGACAATGTGGTATTAAGTCTTGATGGAAGAAAGGAAATCAACGACCATATGAGAAAAACCATAAATGATAAAGGGAGCTATGATCTGATACTTCCTAAATTTAAAGCTATGGTGGATAAAAGAGGGGACAAAGATTACTATATTAGAGGTACATTTACTAATAAGAATATTGATTTCTCAAATGATATAATGGATTTTTACAAGCAAGGATTTAAGAAAGTTTCAGTGGAACCAGTAGTCACTTCAGAGGAAATGGACTATGCCCTAAGAAGTGAACATCTAGAGGATGTATTAAAGGAATATGAAAAATTCTCAAAGGAATATATTGATATTAAAAAGAAGGACAAGGACTTTTATTTCTTCCACTTTATGATTGATTTGGAACAGGGGCCTTGTATTATTAAAAGAAGTGTAGGTTGTGGGGCTGGTTCTGAATATATGGCTGTTACCCCTGAAGGTGAACTGTACCCATGTCATCAGTTCGTAGGAGAAAGTGAGTTTAGACTAGGCACATTGGATACAGGGATTGAGAAAGAGGATTTAAGAGAAGTATTCAAAAAAGCTAATATCTATAACAAAGAGGAATGTAGTGATTGTTGGGCAAGATATTATTGTAGCGGTGGCTGTCATGCTAATGCACACTATGCCCATAATGATTTAATGAAACCTTATGGATTAGGTTGTGAAATGGAGAAGAAGAGGATAGAGTGTTCAATCTCAATCCTAGCCAATGAATAAAGGATGACATATTGTTATTTATAATACTTTTTCGACTAAAAAACTGCTAAATAGCAGTTTTTCTTCATATAATCCTTTAATTTACTAGTATTAATGATGATAAAATGATAAAATTTAAGTATTATTATTTTGACGGAGGTTACAATTGAAAAAATGGTTCGTAAGAAACAAGAATATAGATTACAGAAAAATCGCAAAGGATTTAAATATAAGTGAGATAGTTTCAAAGATATTAGTAAACCGTGATATATTTGAATACAAGCAAATCAGTAGGTTTTTAGAACCTGATATTGATAAGCTATACTCTCCTGACTTGATGTTCGATTTGGCAAAGGGAGCAAAGATTATTGAAGAAGTAATAGATAATAATAAGAAGATAAGAATAGTTGGAGACTTTGATGTAGATGGAGTTATGAGTGTATATATACTATATAAATCTCTTAAATCCCTGGGAGCTAAGGTTGATTATAAAATACCTGATAGGGTTCAAGATGGCTATGGTATTAATGATGATATTGTTAACCAAGCAAAAAAAGACGGCATAGAACTAATAATTACCTGTGACAATGGCATAGCTGCCCTTAAGCAGATAGAGTTGGCTAAAAAGCTGGGTATGAAGATAATAATAACAGACCACCACGAGTTGCCATATATTGAAGAAGAAAATGTTAAAAAACATATATTGCCTGAAGCAGATGCAGTAATAGATCCTAAGAACCCAAATTGCAATTATCCTTTCAAACACTTATGTGGTGCAGCAGTTGCTTATAAATTGGTCTATTATTTATATACTCTTTATAATAAGGGGCATGAATGTCTAAAGTATCTAGAATTTGTAGCTATTGCTACTGTATGTGACGTGGTTAGTCTAGTAGATGAAAATAGAATTATGGTGAAATATGGTTTAAGTTTAATTAATAGCACTGAGAATGTTGGGCTCAAGGCTTTAATTGAAGTAGCTGAGGTTAAGTTACCTGTATCTTCATATCACTTAGGATTTATAATTGGACCCACAATAAATGCATCAGGTAGATTAGAATCTGCCTACAAGGCCCTAGAACTATTTCTTTGTGAAGATATGGCTGAGGCACTTAAAATAGCCAAGTATCTAAGAGAGGTAAACGATGAGAGAAAATCATTGACTAAGATAGGATATGAGTCTGTAGTGATGCAAATCGAAAACTCTACAATTAAGGAGAATAAGATATTAATTGTTTATGAACCTGATATACATGAATCAGTTGCTGGAATAATAGCTGGTAGAGTTAAGGAAACATACAATAAACCAACTATAGTGCTGACAGATGGTCAAGATGGAGTTAAAGGATCTGCAAGATCTATAGAAGAATACAATATATTCGAGGAACTTACCAGATGTAAGGATTTGCTAGGTAGATTTGGCGGACATCCTATGGCAGCAGGACTTTCCTTGGATAAGGGAAATATAGACATTCTAAGTGAAAGAATGAATAGCCTATCTAGCTTAAGGGAAGAGGATTTTATTAAGAAGATTTATATAGATATGGCCTTGCCTCTTGAATATATTAATTATAAGCTAATAGAAGATTTAAACTCTCTAGAACCCTTCGGTATGGGGAATACTAAGCCCATTTTTGGGGATAAGGGCTTAAAGGTAAAAAGAATGTTTAAGTTCGGTAATAATAACAGTGTTATCAAACTTATTTTAGAATCAAATAAGGGAACAATATTAGATGGTATTATTTTTAGTGATGATGGGTCCTTTGATGAATCTATAATCAATAGGTATGGTGAAAATGAGTTGGAAAGGGTTTTAAGGGGTATGGATAATAATATTTCATTAGATATTATATATTATCCGTCAATAAATGAATATATGGGAAAAACAAGTATCCAAGTAATAATTCAGGGCTATAGAATATGACTTACATTGAAGAAGGTGAAGATAATGAATAATTTATTAGAAAAACTAATATCAAAAATAGAACAATATAATCCTCAGGCGGATATGTCTATGATCATCAGGGCCTTTACTCTTGGAGAGGCAGCCCATGATGGACAAAAACGAAATTCAGGAGAAAGCTTTTTTATTCATCCTTTTAATGTAGCTATGATACTTGCTGATTTAAATATGGATACCCAAACTATCATTGCTGGACTTCTTCATGATGTGGTTGAAGATACGGATTATACTTATGAGGATTTAGCTGAAGAGTTTGGTGAAGAGATAGCTGCATTAGTAGATGGGGTTACCAAATTAAAAAATCTTAATTATAAGACCAAACAAGAGAGTCAGGCTGAAAACTTAAGAAAAATGGTATTGGCTATGGCCAAGGATATAAGAGTCATTATAGTGAAATTAGCAGATAGACTCCATAACATGCGAACATTAGAGTATATGACTGATGAGAAGAAAAAGGAAAAAGCCCTAGAAACACTTGAAATATATGCACCTATTGCCCATAGACTAGGTATTTCCAAAATCAAATGGGAGCTAGAAGATCTATCTCTTAGATATTTGGAACCTGAAACATATTATGATTTAGTGGAGAAGGTATCGGTTAAGAGAAGGGAAAGAGAAGCTTTCATTCAAGAAATAATTAAGCTCTTATATGAAAATGTTGGAGAGATGGGTATATCATGTGAAATCAGTGGTAGACCTAAGAATTTCTATAGTATATATAAGAAGATGGCTGTACAAGGTAAAACCTTTGACGAGATTTATGATTTAACTGCTATAAGAATATTGGTAGATAATATAAAAGATTGTTATGGTGCATTGGGTATAGTCCACACCTTATGGAAACCAATACCAGGTAGATTTAAGGATTATATAGCAATGCCAAAGCAAAATATGTACCAATCACTTCATACTACAGTAATAGGACCAAAGGGAGAGATATTTGAAGTTCAAATTAGGACCTATGATATGCATAAAACAGCAGAATACGGTATTGCTGCTCACTGGAAGTATAAAGAAGGCACTACTAAGACTGATAGTTTTGATAATAACCTTACTTGGCTGAGTCAACTTTTAGAGTGGCAAAAGGATTTAAAGGATCCTAAAGATTTTATGGAAACTTTAAAGATTGATTTCTTTACTGATGAGGTATTTGTATTTACACCAAAGGGGGATGTTATCAACCTACCTGAAGGGTCTACCCCTATTGATTTTGCATATAGAGTCCATACAGATGTAGGAAATCGCTGTGTAGGTGCTAAGATTAATGGAAGGATTGTCCAACTAAATTACCAATTAAAAAATGGAAATATAGTAGAAATCATAACATCGTCCAATGCTAGGCCTAGTAGGGATTGGCTAAAAATTGTAAAGAGTACCCAGGCTAAATCTAAAATAAGACAATATTTTAAGCTAAAGGACAAGGATTTAAATGTAGTAAAGGGTAAGGAAGGATTAGAAAAAGAATTAAAGAGATTAGGATATAAGCCTAACGAGATTCTTAGGGAGGAATGGCTAAAAAGCATAGGTGAAAAATTAAGCATCAACTCTATAGAGGACTTATATGCTTCAATCGGATATGGTAATGTTAAGCAAAATCAAGTAATTACAAAACTTAAGGATTTTTATGCACAATATTATAAGACGGAGTACGAAGAGGAGTTTGTTGAGGAAAGCCTTAAAAAAATCCAATCAAAAAAACCTCGAAAATCAAGTCAAGGTATTTCTGTTAAAGGCATTGATAATATAAAGGTAAGGTTTGCCAAATGCTGTAACCCTGTTCCAGGTGATGAGGTAGTAGGCTATGTAACCAAGGGTAGGGGTGTCTCGGTTCATAGGGCTGATTGTCCAAATACCAAAACTGAAGAAGATGAAGAAAGGATTATTCAGGTTGAATGGGATTCGGAGAAGAAAGCTTCTTATCATGCAGAGATCCAAGTTAGGGCAATTGATAAACCAGGAATTTTAGCTGAAATTGCACTTAGGATTAATGATCTAGGTCTACAACTGGTGAATATCAATGCTAGGACAAATAAGGATAAAATCGTTGTAGTAAATATGACCCTTGAGATTAATAATATAGAGCAATTACAAGATACTATGAGAAGATTAAGAAAGATTAAACATATAATTGACGCATATAGGGTTACTAGCTAGGAGGGAAATATTAGAATGAGGGCTGTTGTACAAAGAGTCAAAGAAGCAAAGGTTGTTGTAGAAGATGAGGTTGTCGGTAGTATTGATAAAGGATTTTTAATTTTTTTAGGTGTTGGTGGAGAAGACACCTGTCAAGATTTGGATTATTTATTAGAAAAAATACTTGGTCTACGTATTTTTCAGGATGAAAATGATAAGATGAACCTATCCCTAATGGATGTGGAAGGAGAGCTTTTAGTGGTGTCTCAATTCACCTTATATGGTGATGTAAGAAAGGGGAAAAGACCAAGCTTTACCAACTCTGCCCATCCAGATATAGGTAAGAAGTATTATGAGGAATTTGTAAATAAAGCTCAAGATAAAGGGGTTAAAGTTGAGACTGGTATATTTGGCGCAGATATGGATGTCAGTCTTATAAATGATGGACCTGTTACTATTATGTTAGATAGTAAGAAATTATTTTAGGGGGTTTTGATTTTGAAGATAATTAGAATTCCAGCTGGAATTTATGCTGTAAACTGCTATATAGTCTATTCTACTGAATCACTGGAAGGTATAGTTGTAGACCCAGGTGGAGATGTAAATACTATTTTAAAATCCATAAATAGCAATAAGATAAAAATAAAAAATATTGTACTCACCCACGGACATGGAGATCATATAGGGGCCGTGCTAGAATTAAAAGAAGAACTTGGTGTTCCAGTGCTGGTTCACGAGAATGATCTTATTATGCTTCAAGATGCAAGTTTGAATCTATCGTCAACAATGGCAATGGGAACTGTTGAAATTAAACCTGATGGACTTTTAAAAGATGGTGATACATTAGAAATAGGAAGTCATACTATGGAGATTATCCATACTCCAGGACACACTCCAGGTTGTATATCTCTTAGGATTGCTAGCTATGTGATATCAGGAGATACTCTTTTCAAGGGTTCTATAGGAAGAACGGATTTAATGGGTGGCAATTCTGAACAAATAATCAAATCTATAAAAGAAAGATTATTAGTTCTAAAGGATGATACTATGGTGTTACCAGGTCATGGAGACCCCACTACTATTTTGGAAGAAAAATTGTATAACCCATACTTACAGTGAGAAATCAGGTGATAAATTGATAGATATATTAATAGAAGGACACCCTTATAAACATGATTTGTTTGAGTTAATAAGGGTGTTTTTTCCAGGAAAAGAAATAGTGTTTATTGATGAAAATAAATATGAATGTTGCACTAGGGAGTTGTTTATTCGTAGTTCTTTAGTTGAAGAGATTGACAGTAACTTAGCCATTTCTAGAGTATATAGCCATGGAGACCTTATTAAAGAAGTAGTTGTAGATATAAATGATATTCATATACAGGGTTTATCCAAAAGAAGAATAATAAAAAATGCTATAAAAAAATCCATATATGATTCACTTACTTTTTTAGTAGATTTGCAAGTTCCCTGGGGAATTTTAACGGGTATTCGTCCCATAAAGGTCTCCCACGATTTAATAAATAGTAATATAGAAACTTATAAAGTTAAAAGAATCCTTATGGATGAATTTAGGATACATGAGGAGAAGGCACAGTTGATGATAGATATAGCCCTATCTCAAAGAAAACACATATATCCATTAGATGAGAATAAATATAGTTTATATATAGGGATACCATTTTGCCCAAGTAGATGCTCGTATTGCTCTTTTCCAGCATTTGCTGTTGGAAGCAACTACGATAAAGTGGATAGATATGTAGATACTCTTATTTACGAACTAAAGGCTATTAAGGAAATGATGGAAGGCAAGTGGCTAAATACAGTATATATAGGTGGTGGTACACCTACTTCTATTAGGCCCAAGGATTTACAAAGAATAATAGCTAGAGTTAAAGAATCCTTTAAATTTGAGGATATCAAAGAATTTACAGTAGAAGCAGGAAGGCCAGATACCTTGAATTTAGAAATGTTAAAGATGCTTAAATCTATGGAAATAGATAGAATAAGTATCAATCCACAGACAATGAATTCCAATACATTGAAGAAGATAGGAAGAAATCATGATATAAACTCTATTATTTCTAGCTATAATATGGCTAAGGACCTAGGCTTTGATACCATAAATATGGATATAATATTAGGCCTACCTGGTGAGGATGCCCAGGACGTAGCACATACCCTGGAGAAAATCGAAAAGCTTAATCCAGACAATCTAACAGTCCACACACTAGCCCTTAAGAGAGGGTCTAGGCTCTCAAGCAATGAAGACAATCATGATGAAGCATCAAATGAAATCATGAAAATGCTTGAGATAACAGAAGCCAAGGCAGCTGCAATGGATATGTTTCCATATTACCTATATAGGCAGAAGCAAATGGTAGGAAACTTAGAAAATATTGGTTATAGTAAATTGAACAAGGAAAGTATATACAATATTTCCATGATGGAAGAAAAGGAAACTATTATTGGGGCAGGACTAGGAGCTGTTTCTAAAATATATTCCCCTAAAGATAATACAATAAAAAGACTTCCGAACTTCAAGGATTTGATTGAGTATTCCAATAGAATCGATGAACTAATCAATAAAAAGAAAACTTTAATATTATAAATATAAACCCCAGAGATATATTAAACTCTGGGGTTTTCCTAATAATAGCACTGATCCTTCCAATAATTATTGGCTGCTGCAACTGTCTGAAAATTTATGGCAATTACCTGTGAAACAGAAATTAGGCTATCTGGGTCATGCGAATATTTAGGTCGTAGGTTTTCACGTACTTCTTCAGATGGTTGTGTATATTGTACACCTTTTTGTGAAAGTATAATAGCTAACTCATATCCATCTTGAGGAGTCTCTGTTTTTAAACTCCAAAGCCATTTTTCCACCATATCATCTCCCTTCTATTTATTAGTAATATATGCATTCATAAGGGAGAAGTTCATTATACTATTATAAATTGCATTTTTAAGAATAGATTAAATTATATTTGACAATAAATCAATTTTAAACTATAATTTATGAAAACAGATATATTAACTATGAAGAGGAAAGCGTCAAATCCCTAAGATTTAGAGAATCGGTGTTGGTGGAAATCCGATACTTATATTTGACTTAGACACCTTGGAGTTAACAATTCGAAAGGATTGTTCGCATTCTTGCGTTAAAATTTTGAGTGAGGAATACCTAATTAGGGTGGTACCGCGAGCTAACCCCTCGTCCCTGGATAACAGAGATGAGGGGTTTATTTTATTTAGGAGGGAATTGTATGGGAGAAACAATGGGTAATTTAAGAAGGACAAATATGTGTGGTGAGTTAAGACCAAGTGATGAAGGAAAAGAAGTAGTTTTAATGGGTTGGGCTCAAAGAGAGAGAAACCTAGGTTCATTGATTTTTGTAGATATAAGAGATACTACTGGGATAACACAAATTGTATTTGATGACACTATTTCAGAGGATATATTCAAGAAGGCGGAAAAAATAAGGGCTGAGTTTGTAATAGCAGTCAAAGGTGTAGTTAGACTTAGACAATCAGTTAATCCTGAAATAGCAACAGGTGAAATAGAAATATTAGCACAGGAACTTAAAGTCCTAGATGAAGCGGATACTCCGCCTATTTACATTAAAGATGATGACAATGTATCTGAGTCAATGAGACTAAAATATAGATACTTGGATTTAAGAAAACCAAGTATGCAAGCAAATTTAAAGCTTAGGGCTAAGGCTGCTAAAGTGGTTAGAGATTTCTTTTATGAAAATAATTTCGTAGAGGTAGAGACACCTACACTTACAAAACCAACGCCAGAAGGTGCAAGGGACTATTTAGTACCAAGTAGAGTTAACCCTGGTGAGTTTTATGCACTGCCACAGTCACCTCAGCTTTTAAAACAACTTTTGATGGTCTCAGGTATGGATAGATACTATCAAATAGTAAAATGCTTTAGGGATGAAGATTTAAGGGCAAATAGACAACCAGAATTCACTCAAATAGATATAGAAATGTCATTTGTTGATGTTGATGATGTAATAGCTATGAATGAAAAGTTTTTATATAAATTATTTAAAGAACTAAAGAATATAGAAATAGAACTACCGATCAAGAGAATGACATATAAAGAAGCCATGGAAAGATTTGGAGTAGATAAACCTGATTTAAGATTTGGATTTGAATTAGTTGATATTTCTGAAGTGGTGTCTAAATCTATGTTTAATGTATTTTCCTCTACTATAGAAAATGGTGGGGCTGTTAAGGGTATCAATGTAAAAGGCCATGGTAATGATTTCACTAGAAAAGATATTTCTAGTTTAGAAGAATATACCAAGACCTATGGAGCTAAAGGTTTAGCTTGGATAAAAATTACTGATGAAGGGATTGCTTCTCCAATAGCTAAGTTCCTTGAAGAAGAGGAATTAAAAGGAATATTAGATAAAATGGATGGTGAGGTAGGTGACCTACTATTATTTGTAGCGGATAAATTATCAGTAGTTTCTGATAGTCTTGGAAACCTAAGAAATGAAGTGGCTAAAAGACTTAATATTATAGATAAAGATGACTTAAAATTAGTTTGGATTACAGAATTTCCACTATTTGAATATGATGAAGATGAAAAAAGATATGTGGCTAAGCACCATCCTTTTACTTCACCAATGGATGAAGACATTCATCTATTAGAGAGTGATCCAGAAACAGTAAGGGCTAGAGCATATGATATTGTAATTAATGGAGATGAGATGGGTGGAGGTAGTATTCGTATCAATAACTCTGATCTTCAAAGCAGAATGTTCAAGGCATTAGGATTTAGTGAAGAAGAGGCTCAGGATAAGTTTGGATTCTTACTTGAAGCATTTAAATATGGAACACCTCCACATGGTGGAATTGCATATGGACTTGATAGATTGATTATGACTTTAACAAATACATCAAATATTAGGGATGTTATAGCCTTCCCTAAGACCCAATCAGCTACTTGTCTTCTAACAGATGCGCCTACAAATGTATCGGATAAGCAATTATTAGAAGCTCATATACAGTTAAATCTGGGAAGTGACAAATAAATTAAAACAATTTAAAAGATAATTTATTCAGATTATGATATAATATAGTTAATAAACTATAGAATTAATTGATACTGGAGGTGTAGTAGTGGAACAAATAGGCATTGTTAAAGAGGTTAAGGGGTCAGATGTGGTATTAGAAGTTCGAAGAGCATCAGCTTGTGGTACACATTGTGCATCTTGTTCATCTAGCTGCGAAGTAGCTCCTCATTTGCTCACTGTAGACAATAGAGTAAATGCTGAATTGGGAGATATAGTACAAATTCAGGCTGAGGCTAAAAAGATATTGAAATACACATTTTTAATATATATTGTTCCCTTAGTATTCTTAATAACAGGGATTGCTTTAGGGAATGGATACTTTAAAGGTAGAGGTTTTGAGAATTATGAATTATTAAGTTTTTTAACTGGTATTGGAGGATTAGCT